>NZ_WQGG01000008.1:0-222422 GCF_013034565.1 Ruegeria sp. HKCCA5491 | reverse complement strand
TTGCCCCGACTGTCAAGAATTTCACGGGCGTGGATGTCGATGATTGTGCTCATTAGGCCGATCCCTGTGGCTGCATTCAGTTGCACGCCTCATAGCATCACGGATTCAAAAGTAAACCGGACCCGTTATCGCTAACACTCGTATTTCCACAGGTTTAGGGTTAACAGCCAATTGTTTGGGCTAACGTGCGACGATCCGTCAGGCGGCAACGGCCAATTCGCGCGCCAAACGACGCTCACGGATAAAAGTATACATGCCAGACAGGATAATCAGAGAGGCCCCAGCAAGTGTCATTACGTCAGGACGTTCGCCGAACATCAGCATCCCCGCAGCAATCGAAAAGACAAGGCGCGTATAGCGGAACGGTGTCAGCGCCGAGGCCTCTCCGATCCGCATTGCCGTTACGATGGCGTAATACGCCAAAACGCCAAAGCCGATCGCGCCCAGATAAGGTCCAACTTGTCCGGTCTGCAGCGGAGCGACGGGTTGCGCCGACAAGACCATAAGGGCTGCACCCGCCAGCGCGATCGCCACATAAGCCTGCAACGCCACAACGGACGACGCCACACGCGCATCAAGCTTGCGCGTAATCAAATCGCGCGCAGCGATTGCGACTACGGTTGCCACAACGAAAAGCGATTCGGGCTGAAACCCCGCCAAACCAGGGCGAATAATCATCAGGACGCCGACAAAACCAATTCCGATTGCACTCCACCGCCGCCAGCCGACATGTTCCCCTAGAAACAGCGCGGCCCCCATGGTTACTGCCAAAGGCATGGCCTGAAAGACCGCAGCGACTGTTGACAGTTCCACCAGCGACAATGCCGTGACAAAAGTCACCGCCCCGAATGCCTCGGCCCCTGCCCGCGCCATCGGCAACGGTTGCCATGCCAGCGGATCAAATATGCGCTTTCGGGTTACCAGCGACATACCTGTAAACAGGAACCCGCAGCTTACCCCCAGAACAATCATGATCTGACCGGTGGGAACACTGGTCGACAGGTGCTTGATGAACATATCCTCAAGCGCAAAGGCCGCCATCGACCCGATGATCAGCAAAATGCCGTGTACGTTGTTCATGCGCGTTTCCAAAGAAAGGGGCAGGTAAATGCCAAGCCCTCAAATCAGGAAAACCGTAACATCCCAAACGCCGCAAGCGATATTGCGACGTGTTTCATGAAATCGCGTGCGACTGCCAATCGCGTTTCGTGATGGGTCAGTCCTGTTCCAGCGGAACACCGTACAGTTCTAGCCGGTGCCCTTTCAGCTTGTATCCCAGCTTTGCCGCGATCTTCTCTTGCAGCGCTTCGATGTCGGGGTCTACGAATTCGATGACTTTGCCCGACTGCATGTCGATGAGGTGGTCATGATGATCCCTCTCAGCGTCCTCATAGCGCGCGCGGCCGTCGCCAAATTCCAGACGTTCCAGAATTCCCGCCTCTTCGAACAGTTTCACGGTGCGGTACACGGTAGCTATCGAGATCCCCGAATCCACCTCTGACGCGCGCGCATACAGCTCTTCGACATCCGGGTGATCCTCACTTTGCTGCAGCACATGTGCAATGGTACGGCGCTGACCTGTCATGCGCAGGCCCTTGGCCTCACAACGGGCGATGATCGTATCGGACATGAGTGACCCTCGGGGCTTTTTCGGTTCTCTGTCTTAATACGTCTGTGCGGCTGGCGCCACAGGGGATTTGCATTCTATGCGGCGCGCCGAAGATCAGCCCATATCGGTAAATGATCCGAAGCGATATGCGCGGGCCGAGCGTCATGGACACCATGCAGGATGGCCTCTAACCCGTCGCCCAGCGCAATCCTGTCCAACGCGCCCAGTGGCTGCGCGGCGGGAAAGCTGGGAACTGGTGGCAGAAACCGCATGTCCGGCGCCAGATGATCCAACACCGGCTGCCGCGACCATTCGTTGAAATCGCCTGCCCAGACCGTCGGCATCTGATCGAGATCATCATCGAACCGCCGCAGATGAGTGATCTGCTGACGTCTGGACGCAGGCAACAGGCCCAGATGCATCCCCATAACCCGCAGTGGGCCGATTTGGGTATCAAACTCGACCCGTACCGCGCCCCTAGGCTCTAACCCCGGCAGGTCGTGGTGACCTTTCTGGCGTTCCTGAATTTTATCGCCACGCCAGATGACAGCGTTGCCGTGCCAGCCCAGACTGCCCGCACCGCCCAGATCAACGATCTGCCAACCCGCTTCATCCAACATAAAATGAGGCAGAGCCGCCGGTCGTGGAGGCAGGCGTTTGTCAGCCTCTTGCAACACCACGATATCGGCTTCCATGCTTTCGATCACCTGCAGGATGCGCTGAGGCTGGCGACGAAAATCAAGCCCGACGCATTTCTGGATATTGTAACTCGCAATGCGCAGGGTTGAATGAGTTTGCATTTGGACCTGATCAAACATTTGAACCAAGAGTGCCACGATGGTTGTCAGGTGCAACCCCCCGACGCCCGAATGATGCGCTTATACAGAATTTTGAAGGCGGCCTCGTTCAACAGCCCATGATATCCGCGTTTCAAAGCCGGACATGGACCGACGTACATGTTCCACTTGATCCCCAGCCAACGTTCACTCTATCCCGGCGACAGGCTAATGTTGCTTGCCGATTTTCGAGGACGTTCATGATTTCGAACCCAGTTCATACGGACAATACCACCCGCGCCAGCGTAATCCTTGTCATTGGCGGAATGATGTGGGGGCTGTATTGGATTCCGGTCCGGTTCTTCTATGACCTTGGCTTGACAGGTCCGTGGCCAGGTATCGCGATGTATAGCTCGGCCCTGCTTGTTTTGATCCCTCTGGTTTGGCGCGAGCGTCTGGCGCTGGCCTTACAATGGCGCAATCTCGCCCTTAGCGGGATGTTCACCGGGGCAGCGTTCAGCCTGTATTCCCTGAGTCTTGTCTACACGGACGTCGTCCGCTCGATCCTTCTGTTCTATTTGACGCCAATCTGGGGGACGATGCTTGGGCTGGCTTTCCTGGGCGAGCGTCTAAGCTGGGGTCGCTTTGCTGGGCTGGTCTGCGGGATCGCAGGGTTGTTCGTTGTGCTGGGCGGCGACGGCTTTGTGCCATGGCCGCAAAACGCAGGCGACTGGCTGGCGCTGGCGTCGGGCATCTGTTGGGCGCTGGGGACCCTTGGGCTGTATCGGGCCAGCAGTATTTCCGTTTCCGGGCAGGTGTTTGCCTTTGTGTTGGGCGCACTGATCCTGTCTTTTCTCAGCCTCGCCCTTATTCGCGGCCCGGTTCTGCCCGCCCTCGCCCAAGGCGACTATCTTTGGGTCCTTCAACTTGCCCTTCTGTCCGCCCTATACACGCTGCCCATGGTCTATATGACGATCTGGCCCGCGACCAAGCTGTCGCCCGCGCGGGTCGGCATCCTGTTGATGAGCGAGGTTGTCGTCGGTATCGCTTCGGCGGCTGCATTTTCGGGCGAACCCTTCGGTTTGCGCGAACTGTTGGGTGCCGTCCTGATCGTCAGCGCAGCAGTCTTGGAAATCGTGCGCAAATAACCACAAACACTTACGTCCCACAGAATGTCGCGTGCACCACTTCGCTCTGAGTCGGCGGGCGTTTGAGGTCGGCCTCATCGGGTTGTTCCTTAAACGGCTGCGCCAGAACCCGGTTCAAGCGATGGAACGGGCCATAGTCACCTTGCACAGCCGCCTCAATCATTTGTTCAACCCGATGGTTGCGCGGGATAAAGGCGGGGTTTGCTGCGGCCATGACCGGGAATGGATCGTCTTCCCGCTGCAACCGAGCCTTCCAACCCTCAGCCCATGTGTCAAACGCAGCCGGGTCCGTGAATTGAGCGCGGGCTGTATCGCTGCCCAGCGCGCGGAACGTATTGGTGAAGTCGGCCTGATTTTGCGCCATGCGCACCAATAGATCAGTAATCAACCCCTCATCCCCCTCTTCCGAGATCGACAGTCCCAATTTGGACCGAAAGCGCGCTTGCCAGTTCTCTTGCAGCAAGTCCGGCATGGCATGAACAATCTCGGTCGCCTCTTCTACTGCGGCCTGCTTGTCCTCGACCTGCTGGATCAGGGCGGTGGCAAGCTGCGCGGCATTCCAAACGGCAATCTCAGGCTGGTTGGAATAGGCGTAGCGGCCCATACGGTCGATTGAGCTGTAGACCGTATTCGGGTGATAGGTGTCCATAAAGGCGCAGGGTCCATAATCTATGGTCTCGCCCGCGATCGAGCTGTTGTCGGTGTTCATAACGCCGTGAATGAAGCCCACGCTCATCCATGCGGCGATCAGTTCGGATTGTTTCTGGACAACGGCGCGCAACAGACCCATTGGCCCTTTGGCCTGAGGGTAGTGCCGTTGAATCGCGTAGTCCGTCAGTTGGCGCAGGCTGTCAAACTGGCCGCGCGACGCAAAGACTTGAAACGTCCCCACACGCAGATGGCTTTGCGCAACCCTTGTAAGCACAGCGCCGGGCATAGGCCCTTTGCGCAAGACAACTTCACCGGTCTCAACCGCAGCCAGCGCCCGCGTCGTTGGAATGCCCAGCGCGTGCATCGCCTCAGACACGATGTATTCCCGCAGGACCGGACCCAGCCAGGCCCGTCCGTCGCCCTGTCGGGAAAACGGTGTTGGGCCCGAGCCTTTGAGCTGAATGTCCCGGCGCACCCCGTCGTTTCCAACGGTCTCCCCCAACAGCACGGCGCGACCGTCACCAAGTTGAGGGTTGTAGTTTCCGAACTGGTGCCCAGAATAAAGCTGCGCGATCGGCTCTGACCCATCGGGCAGCGTGTTTCCCGCAAACGCCTCGGCCATTTCATGCACATCGCCTGGAGCGACGCGCAAAACACGCGCAAGGTCTTCGTTGAACGCGATCAGTTGCGGCGCGCGTACGGGGATCGGAGCCTGCCTTGCATAAAAGCTGTTGGGAAGCCGGGCATAGGTGTTGTCGAACGGGATTATCAGGGTCATGCGGCAAACATATTCCTGATCCGGCCGAATACCATAGCGGATCACGCAAACCCGTGCATAATCATTCGCAACCACGAGGCACCAATGACTGCACAAGACATCATCGACCACCTGAAACTGCAACAACACCCCGAAGGCGGCTGGTTTCGCGAAACCTGGCGCGCGGAAAACGAAGGTCGCGCCACGGGCACCTGCATCTATTTCCTATTGGCAGAGGGCGAGCGCAGCCACTGGCACCGCGTCGACGCGACCGAGATTTGGCTATTCCACGCTGGTGCGCCGCTTATCCTGTCCATCAGCGATACAGATACCGGGCCTGCCGTGGATCACGTGCTGATCCCTGACCTTTCCAAGGGCGCGCCCCAACTGATTGTGCCAAAAGGCCATTGGCAAGCCGCCCTGTCCACCGGGGCTTACACCTTGGTCAGTTGCACCGTGTCACCGGGGTTTGAGTTTGACGGCTTTGAACTGGCCGACCCCGGCTTTGACATTCCCCGAGGTTGAAGAATGGATCACCGAGCCCTCATAGCCTCGATTCCGCCGGAGGAAAAAGACCGCCTGCAAGAGCGTTCGAACCTCGCAGGATTGCGGCACCTTTCCCTATATGTCCTGCTGCTTTTGGTTACGAGTTTAGGCATTGCCTTACGGGTCCCGCTCTGGCCACTTCTGCTGCTGCCTCAGGGTCTGCTTCTGGTGTTTCTGTTTACACTCAGCCACGAGTGCACGCATAAGACGCCCTTTCGCACCGGCTGGCTGAACGACGCGGTTGGTCACCTTGTTTCGGTGCCTATTGCCCTGCCCTTCACGTGGTTTCGGTACTTTCATCTGGCCCACCACAAATGGACCAATGACCCGGACAAAGACCCGGAACTGGACGGCAAACCCAGACCGGAGCGCTGGCCTGACCTTTTGATCTACCTCAGTGGCTGGCCGTACTGGAAAGGCATGGCGCTCGTTCTCTTTCGCAACGCGACCGGAAAGATCGACGCGCCCTACCTACCCCAGCGACAGCATCGCGCCATACGGATTGAGGCAGTTATGTTGCTGGGCCTCTATACGCTTGCTGGCATCAGCCTGATCTTCACACCGATCCTGTTCTGGCTGTGGCTGCTTCCGGTTCTAATTGGACAGCCATTTCTGCGCCTTTACCTATTGGCAGAACACGGCCTCTGCCCACCGGTCGCCAATATGCTTGAGAATTCACGCACCACCTTCACCAACCGGATAATCCGATTTTTGGCGTGGAACATGCCCTTTCACGCGGAACATCATGCGTTTCCGAATGTGCCTTTCCACCAATTACCGTCCCTGCACGGCTGGACGAAAGCCCATCTGCAATCCACCTCGGACGGATATTCTGAGTTTACGGCAGACTACGTGCACGCGCTGGAGCGCTGATCATACCACCGCCGACAAGCGCCCTGACTCCGGTCGTTCCCGGGCACGAGGTCGGCAAACCCTTGGCCACGCGGACGGCGAGATAGGCGAAGGCCTGCGCTTCCAGCATGTCTCCGTCCAGACCTACGGCCTCGACCGGTTCGACCGCGCAGTCGAGGCCCGCGCGCAGCATTTCCATCAAAACCGGATTGCGGCGGCCTCCGCCCGTGACCAGTACGCGCGCGGGGCGCTTGGGGCAATGCTCCATCCCCTGCATCACGCCTGCGGCGCACATGCCCGTCAAGGTTGCCACGGCATCGGCGTCGGACAGTTCCTGTACCAACCCGATCATTTCTGCGAAATCGTTCCGGTCCAGCGATTTGGGCGGCACCTTGTTAAAGAACGGCTCGGCCAGAAACAATTCAAGCGCACCCATCTCGACCGTTCCGCCGCGCGCAACTGCGCCATCCCGGTCCATCGGCAAACCAAGCCGTGTTTGCATCAGGTCATCGACCGGCGCGTTGGCCGGACCGGTATCAAAGGCCAGCAGCGCGCCGGGGGCTTCGGGGCCATCAAAACTGGGGTCCACGTAAGTCAGGTTCCCCACCCCGCCGAGGTTCAGAAAACACAGAGGTTCCTTAGCTCCGATCCATTTGGCACAGGCGAAGTGAAAGAACGGCGCGAGCGGTGCGCCCTCACCCCCCATCGCCACGTCGTCACTGCGGAAATCCCACACGACGGGAACACCCAACGCCTGAGTCAAACCGTCTCCGTCGCCCACCTGCAAGGTTCCCCGCCCACCCGGTTCATGTGCAAGGGTCTGGCCATGAAAGCCGATCAGATCGATCTCATCGAATTCAGACAATGCTTCGGCATGGGCGATGGTCACCAGTTCAGCGGCGGCATCGACTTCGGGACCATGCCAATGGCCCAGCGCAGACCTGAGTGTGGCACGTTCTTCGTCGGAATAAGCGCGATAGCCGCTGGGACCGAACCCCATGATGCGCACCCCGTCGGTTTCGACCACGGCTGCGTCCACGCCATCCAAAGACGTGCCCGACATTGCGCCCAGTGCTTTGACCGTATCCGTCTTGCCTATTACCCGGCTCATGCCTTACCTCTTGCGTCTTTCGCGCCCGTTGGATCAGCGCGTTGGCCACAACCTGCACGGTAACGTAAACACAACGCAAGCCACATAAGGCGCACCGCGTGCTTTTCCTGCAAAAGGTGCCTTTTCCTTGCCACCCCCACCGCCTATACACTGCCCCGCAACACAAAGCCAAAGGGCACGGATATGACCTACCACCCCAAATCGGATTTCATCGCCACGATGATCGAGCGCGGCTTTCTTGCCGACTGCACCGATTATCAAGGCCTTGACGACGCGCTGATCAGTGGGGTGCAAACAGCCTATATCGGTTATGACGCAACCGCGCAGTCGCTGCATGTCGGTCACCTGATGAACATTATGGTTCTGCGCTGGCTGCAAAAGACCGGTCACAAGCCGATCACCCTGATGGGCGGCGGCACCACCAAGGTGGGTGACCCCTCATTCCGGTCGGACGAACGCCCCCTGCTGGGCCCCGAACAGATCGACGCCAACATCGCCGGGATGCAGAAGGTTTTCGCCAAGTACCTGTCCTATGATGACGGCGACACCGGCGCGTTGATGCTGAACAATGCAGAATGGCTGGACAGCCTGAACTACCTCGATTTCTTGCGCGATATTGGGCGGCATTTCTCGGTCAACCGGATGCTGTCCTTTGAATCCGTAAAATCCCGTCTGGACCGCGAACAATCGCTGTCTTTCCTCGAATTTAACTACATGATCCTGCAGGCCTATGACTTCCTTGAGCTGAACCGTCGCTATGGCTGTGTTCTGCAGATGGGTGGCAGCGACCAGTGGGGCAACATCGTCAACGGGATCGACCTGACGCGCCGGGTTCTGGATCAGGAGATTTATGGCCTGACGACGCCTCTGCTGACCACCAGCGACGGCCGCAAGATGGGCAAATCGCAGGGCGGAGCGATCTGGCTGAACGGAGATATGCTGTCGCCTTATGAGTTCTGGCAGTTCTGGCGCAACACCACCGACGCCGACGTTGGCCGCTTTCTGAAGATTTTCACAGAACTGCCCGTGGGCGAGTGTGACCGTCTGGCCGCGCTGCAAGGGTCCGAGATCAACGAGGCCAAAATCCGCCTCGCCAACGAGGTCACCACCCTGCTGCACGGGGCCGAGGCCGCCGCGACCGCGGAAGCCACAGCGCGCGAGGTGTTCGAGAAAGGCGGCGTGGGTGACGATCTTCCGACCCTGACCATCGGTGCGGATGAATTGCCTGCCTCAATCGTGCAGTTGATCGTTAAGTCCGGCCTCGCCAAATCCGGCAAGGAAGCCAAGCGTCTGATCGCCGAAAACGGAGCCAAACTGGACGACGCACCACTGACCGACGCGGGGTTGATGATCGACGCAGGTGCGCTGTCATCGCCGATCAAGCTGAGCGCAGGAAAAAAGCGGCACGCGCTGGTGCAACTGGGCTAAACGCTCGATTGAACCGATAGGCAACACAAGAAAACGGCCACCCTATTGGGCGGCCGTAATTTTTTGGAAAGCTGGTTTTGAGGCCTCAGCGTTTCCCGCCGTTGCCGTTTCCGCCGCCATTGCCGTTTCCACCGCCTTGGCCGTTGTTGCTACCGCCGTTACCGGTCCCGGGGCCTGAGCCTCCGGTGTTTCCACCGCCATTACCAGAGTTGCCGCTGTTCCCGTTTCCATTTCCGGGGCCACCGTTGCTACCGCCGTTGCCGTTTCCGCCGCCCTGGCCGCCGCCATTGCTGCCACCGTTGCCGTTTCCGCCGCCTTGGCCGTTGTTGCTGCCGCCGTTACCGGTTCCGGGTCCCGAGCCTCCGGTGTTACCACCACCGTTACCAGGATTGCCGCCGTTGCCGTTGCCGTTGCCGGGGCCGCCGTTGTTTCCACCGTTGCCACCGCCGTCATTGTTCCCGCCGCCGCCGTCGTTGTTCCCGCCGCCGCCGTCATTGTTGCCGCCGCCGCCGTCATTGTTGCCGCCGCCGCCGTCATTGTTGCCGCCGCTGTCGTTGTTGCCGCCGCCATCATTGTTGCCGCCGCCGCCGTCATTGTTGCCGCCGCCGTTATTGCCACCCGGACCAGATCCCGCTTGGTTCCCTTGATCGTCGTTCGGGTTTTCACCCGAATTGGAAGTTGCCCCAATCGACGCCGTCGAGAAATCTGTCAACAATGCGGCCAAAGCGGGGCATTGCTCGCCCGTGACGGCTAATGTTGCTTCGAAATCCGACCGCCGCTGCAGGCGCTCTATGAAGCTTGGCGTCACTTGCGTACAATCACACAGGGCTTGATATTCGCCCGCGTTGGCCGCGATCCGTGCCGTTCTTGCGTTGCAAACTTCTGTCGAAGCCTGCGCAGTTGTTGCCATCAACACCCCGACGAACGGGGACACCACCAAGGCTGAAACGCTTGATTTCAGTCTTATCCGCATCATTAATCTCCTTGCGCCCTAAAAACCCAAGTCCTTCAGGATCTTCGATTACAAAGTGGAAGCCGCAGATGAAGCGCGGTTAAGCGCATGCTGAAAATGCGTTAACAAAGGGCTCGCCACCACTCATCACACTCGACCAGAACACCAGTTGTGACGGTTATGGCGCATGGATATACAATATGTACCTGCGCCACCAATCAAATGTGGTCACAATGTGTCAAAATTAAGGAGAGGTTACCGAAATGCAACTACCCTCAACCGGCGCCATAGTCACAGGCGGCGCATCCGGGCTTGGAGAGGCAACCGCTCGGTACTTTGCCGAAAACGGAGCACAGGTCACTATTCTGGATCGTGACGCCGAGCGCGGAAATGAGGTTGCGGCCGAAATCGGCGGGCACTTTGTCGAGACGGATGTGACGGATGAGGCGTCGGTCGCCGCTGCGATTGACTATGCGGTAGACAAGATGGGTCGGATCACCACTGCTGTGAACTGTGCTGGCATAGCCGTAGGCATCAAGACGGTTGGGAAAGAGGGCCCTCACCCACTGGACCCATTTCAACGCACGATCGACATTAATCTGGTTGGAACTTTCAATGTTTCGCGTCTTGCAGCCGAACAGATGGCAAAGAACGCACCCGAGTCCGACGGCGCACGAGGCGTGATCATCAACACGGCGTCGATTGCGGCGTTTGATGGTCAGAAAGGCCAAACCGCCTATGCCGCATCCAAGGGTGGCATTGTGGGTATGACATTGCCCATGGCCCGTGACCTGGCCTCATCCGGTATCCGCGTGATGGCCATTGCACCGGGAATTTTCATGACGCCCATGCTCGCTGGCCTGCCGGAAGAAGTGCAACAGCAACTGGCGGCGGATGTCCCGAACCCTGCCCGCCTTGGCGACCCGCGTGAATTCGGGCGGTTGGCCGGGTTCATCGTCGAAATGGGCTATCTGAACGGTGAAGTGATCCGTATCGACGGCGCCCTGCGGATGAGGTGACCGTCAGACGCCTTCGGCCTTTTCTTCCAGCATCAGCCATTCTTCTTCGGCTGCTGCTAGCTTCTCTTGCCGTTCAACCAGCGCCTCGGTCGCTTTCTGGAACTTGACCGGCTCGCGGGTGAACAAGTCGGGATCGGACATGAGCTCTTCGAGCTTACCGATCTCGGCCTCAAGCCGTTCCATTTCAGCAGGTAGCTTTTCCAGACGGTGTTTTTCGGAAAACGACAGGCCCGATTTGGGCTGATTTTCCTGCTTTACTTTAGGTTTTGAAGGTTTTGTTTTCTCAGCCTTCCTTTCGAAAACGTCACCGCGCTGCGCAATATAGTCGGACCACCCGCCCGCGTAGACTGTGGCGCGGCAATTGCCCTCCATCGCGATGGTGGTCGTGGCGACGCGGTCCAGAAAATCCCGGTCGTGACTGACCAACAGAACGGTCCCGTCATAATCGTCCAGCAGTTCCTGCAGCAGGTCTAGCGTTTCCACATCCAGATCGTTGGTCGGTTCGTCCAGCACCAGCAGGTTCGAGGACTTTGCCATCAGCTTGGCCAACAAAAGCCGCGCTTTTTCTCCACCTGACAAGGACTTGACGGCAGCCCTTGCCTGCCGTTCGTCGAAAAGGAATTCCTTGAGGTAGCCGACAACATGCTTGGGCTGGCCGCCCACCATCACCTGATCAGCTTTGCCGGAAACGCGCATCTCGGGGTCACCGGTCAGGCTGTCCCACAGGGTCATTTCCGGGTCCAACTGCGCGCGGGTCTGATCAAAAACGGCAATCTCAAGGTTGGTTCCAAGCGACACAGAGCCTTCGTCCGGTTGCTCCTGCCCCAGCAACATTTTCAGCAGGGTCGTCTTCCCCACACCGTTGGGGCCGACAAAGGCCACCCTGTCCCCGCGCTGCACCAACAGATCAAAGTTCCGAACGATCTGCTGCGCCCCGAAAGATTTGGCCAGCCCCTTAGCCTCGATCACTTTTCTGCCTGACTTGGGTCCGGCTTCCAGCGTCATCGCAGCCGAGCCCTGACGCTTGATCTGCGCTGCTTTCTCGGCCCGCAGCGCCTGCAACGCGCGAACCCGACCCTGATTGCGCTTACGCCTCGCACTGATGCCTTCGACGGCCCATTTCGCCTCAGATTTGATCAGGCGGTTCAGTTTGTGACGCTGCTGATCTTCTTCTTCCCAGACTTTGTCGCGCCACGCCTCGAATGCTTCAAAGCCCTGTTCTTGCCGCCGAACAACCCCACGGTCGATCCACAGAGTCGCGCGGGTCAACGCGCGCAGGAATGCACGGTCGTGCGAGATCAGGACATAAGCCGCACGGGTCGACCCCAACTCGCGTTCCAACCAAGCAATCGCCTCGATATCCAGATGGTTGGTCGGCTCATCCAACAGCATCAGGTCGGGCGCTTCGGCCATCAGCTTGGCCAG
Organism: Ruegeria sp. HKCCA5491; assembly: GCF_013034565.1. Taxonomy (NCBI): domain Bacteria; kingdom Pseudomonadati; phylum Pseudomonadota; class Alphaproteobacteria; order Rhodobacterales; family Roseobacteraceae; genus Ruegeria; species Ruegeria sp. HKCCA5491. The sequence goes on along the minus strand of NZ_WQGG01000008.1, from coordinate 210,148 downwards.
CGCTGCACGGCGGCGTTCACCGCCCGAGGCTGTCTCAACAGCGCGCGACGGATCAAATTTCAAACCCTCACCCGCGCGTTCGACCTTGTAAAGCTCTCCGGGCTCCAACCCGCTGGAGGCATAATCGCCAAGCGTGGCAAACCCCTCCATCCCCGAGTCCTGCTCCATATAACCCACAGATTTTCCAGGGGGGATGACGATGTCGCCTTGATCGGCCTCAACCAGCCCCGCCATAACTTTCATTAGTGTCGACTTACCGGACCCGTTCCGCCCGACCAGCGCAACGCGGTCGCCCGGCTGAACCACCAGATCCAGCCCCGAAAACACCGGGTCGCCCCCAAAGGTCAGGGAAATACCGGCCATCTGCAACAAAGGAATTCTCGCCATGCCCGCCAGCTAAACCGGCAGGGCCAAGGCGTCAACGGCGATTACCCGACAACCGCGCGCAACAGCCGCTTTCGCGCCGGAGGGATCGCCCTAATCTCAAGCCCGGTAAAGACGTGGAGCGTATTCATGTGGCGATCGACAACAGCGTGATCGCTGACCCAGCCGCCCATCATCAGATAAGTGCGCAGCAACGGCGGCATCCGCAGCATTGCCTTCTTGGCATCGGGCCTGCGTCGCAGCCTTGCGGCAAAGCGGAACACATCGGGCGCCTTTACGCGCGGCAACCAGCGCTTTGGGGCCAGGTGGCGATGTTTCAGCATGGCAAACGCGTCCAGATATTCGGAAGTTTCTGTCCCGGCAAACGATGAGCAACCGAACAGCATTTCCACATTGTTTTCGTCCACATAGGCGGTCATTGCCCCCCATGCGACGCGCAGGATATCGGGGTCAGTCCAGTCAGGGTGAACGCAGAATCGCCCCATCTCGACCATACGTCCGGTGAATCCTTCAAGCGCCGAGAGGTCATAGAACTGGGCGGAATAGCTGCGGCTGATCTCGGACCCCTGATCCATCGTTAGCATCCGAAAGCAGCAAACCACTTGCCCCTCGGCGCGCGTATCCTCGACCAGAATATGTGCGCAGAGAGGATCGAAACCGTCCTGATCCACCTGTTCTGTTCCAAAGGCCAGCGTCCGCAGTCGCTGCGCCGCCGCAATATCCTGCGGCGTTCGCGCCAGACGCGCGCGGTACCGGCCCTTGCCGAGCAATAGTGCCATGGTCGCACCTCCGCGGTTGCAGACCCGTTTCTTCCTGCTGCGTGACTATCACACTATGTGTGACCATCGTGTGACTGCGACAAGAACTGGCTTCAAATTAATTGGTCGCGCCGGGAATGTTCGCAGGGTTGAAGTTGCCAATGTTGCCAAGCAGTTGACGCAGGAAGCCCCGACCCTCGATACTGGAATCGGTCACGCGGCGATCCAACTGAACGACAACTCCGTCCTCAAGCCCGTAGCGCTCGATGTTGCGGACGACGCCGCGCTGATCAAAGCTGATCGCGACCAGTTGACGTTCGACGACTTCGGGGCGCTTAGGGCCGTAGTGACGGACTTTGGAACGCACATAGTAATAACCGGAATCCCGTACCACGCCGGACGACGTTGGCGCGCCGACGGCTTCGACCACGCTGTCGCGGGTGTCTACGCCGACTTTGATCTCGGCCAGTTCTTCTGGTGTGGGGACATACCCGTGATTCTCGAAAACAGGCGTACACGCACCAGCGACAACCAGACACGCCCCAAATACAAGCGCTTTGGACGCTGGTTTCAACCTGTTCACAACCTTCAACATTCACACCCTCTTGCCTTGGCCCCTTGCGGACCCTATCCGATTACATCAAACCGCAGCCCCGGTTCAACACAGGAAAGGGTCACGAATGAGCAACCAGACGTCTCTGCGGGTCGCAGACCTGCCCCAGAACACGCCAACCGCCTTTGATCTGCGCCCGGATGCCAGATGGCTGGATGTGATCAAAGAGGATCTTGGCCTGCTCGGATTGCGCAAACTCAGCTTCGTGGGCGAACTGCGCGCGCAAGGCAAACGGGACTGGGCTTTGACCGGTAAATTGGGTGCAACGGTCATTCAGCCGTGCGTCGTGACATTGGAACCGGTCACGGCCAGGATCGACACGCCAGTATCCCGCATGTTTCTGGCAGATTGGTCAGACCCGGACGAAGAAGAGTTCGAGATTCCCGAAGGCGACGACTCGGAACCTTTGGGAGCAGAGATCGACCCGGCGCAGGTCATGATCGAGGCGCTGTCGCTGGCGCTGCCGCAATACCCGCGCAAGGACGGTGCGGAACTGGAACAAGCCGACTATACTGAACCGGGCAAACAGGCGATGACAGATGAAGACGTCAAACCCTTTGCCGGGCTTGCCAGTTTGCGCGATGCGATGAAAAAAGACGAGTGACACCGCGCAGATTTCCTGTCATAGCACGCCCTCAGAAAAATCGCTTGAACATGTCGAGAATCGCAGTATTTTCGCGCGCTCATCGGAATTTGGGTTGGACATTGCGGGGCTCGTCCCCTAAACGCGCGTCAAACCACGAGAAAAACGAAGAATGAAACCCGGCCCACAGCGAATCTGTTGGCCCTTAGTAGACAAAGGTTGAGACCATGGCTGTCCAACAGAACAAAGTTTCCAAGTCGCGCCGCAACAACCGCCGCGCACATGACGCTCTGGTTGCTGCAAACCCGAACGAATGCCCCAACTGTGGTGAGCTGAAGCGCCCGCACCACGTCTGTGCGTCCTGCGGCCACTATGATGACCGTGAAGTCGTCGCTCAGGCCGACGAAATCGACCTGGACGAAGACGCGGCCTAAGCCTTTCTTAGTGCAGGCCAAGGCATGACAGATAAGCCCAAGCACGCCGGACGGATTACCATTTCGGTTGACGCAATGGGCGGAGATTCGGGGCCTGCCACAGTTGTGGCAGGTATTGCGCAATCAGCGAACAAGAACCCCGACATTGCCTTCATCCTGCACGGGCCCGAAGCCCTGCTGCGCAAACTTGTCGCCAAACGACGTGTCCTGAATGGGCGCGTCGTTTTTCGTGATTGCCCCGATGTGGTCACGATGGAAGACAAGCCTAGTCAGGTTGTTCGCAACGGCAAGCAGACCTCGATGTGGTCGACGCTGGAATCAGTCCGTCTGGGCGAGGCGCATGGCGCCGTGTCCTGCGGCAATACCGGCGCGCTTATGGCCCTATCCATGATGCGGCTTCGCAAACTGCCGGGCGTGAACCGTCCGGCGATTGCGATTCTGTGGCCTTCTCGCAACCCGCAGGGCTTTAACGTGATGCTGGATGTCGGCGCAGATGTACGCGCCGACGCCAAGGACCTGCTTCAATACGCGCTGATGGGCGCGTCCTATGCCCGCAACGGCATGGCGTTGGAACGACCACGCATCGGATTGCTCAACGTCGGAACGGAAGAGCACAAAGGCCGCGCCGAATTGAAAGAAGCGCATTCGATGATCGCGGACTTCGCGGATCAGGCCAGCTTTGACTTTGTGGGCTTTGTCGAGGGCAGTGACATTCCCGGAGATAAGGCGGATGTCGTTGTAACCGATGGGTTTACCGGCAACGTCGCCATCAAAACCGGAGAGGGCACCGCTAGCCTGATCGGTGACCTGCTGCGCGAGGCGTTCAGGTACTCTCCGTTGTCCCGCCTGGCCTCTGTGCTTGCAATCACTTCGCTGAATCGCCTCAAAAAGCGTATCGACCCGCGCCGTGTGAATGGCGGAGTTTTTCTGGGTCTGAACGGGACAGTGGTCAAGTCACATGGCGGCGCTGACGCGACAGGGGTGTCAGCGGCGGTAAAACTGGCTTTCACCTTGGCCCAATCGGGGTTTGCTGAAAAATTGGCGGCACGGGTTGCATCCACAGCCGAGCTTGCACAAGATGCCGCGCACGCACCGCCGAAAGCGGGCGAATAACAAAAAAGGCAGTACCTCAGGATGGCAGGCCGTTCAGTTGTAGTTGGTGTCGGACATTATTTGCCAGAGCGCATTGTTCCGAATTCCGAGTTTGAAAAGACGCTCGATACGACGGATGAGTGGATCAGAACCCGCTCGGGTATCGAACGGCGCCACTTTGCCGCAGACGATGAAACAACGTCGGATATGGCAACCAAGGCCGCCGAAGCTGCGCTGGCAGACGCCGGCCTTACGGCTGATGACATTGATGCCATCGTTCTGGCAACTTCGACGTCGGACCTGACCTTCCCTTCTGCCGCCACCATGGTGCAGTCGCGACTGGGTATGACCAGGGGTTTCGCCTTTGACGTTCAGGCCGTGTGCGCCGGGTTTGTCTATGCCCTGACCAACGCCAACGCCCTGATTCTGTCGGAACAGGCCAAGCGCGTGCTGGTCATCGGGGCCGAGACATTTTCGCGCATCATGGACTGGACTGACCGATCGACCTGCGTGTTGTTTGGCGACGGTGCAGGCGCGCTGATCCTGGAGCGTCAGGAAGGCAACGGAACCTCGGACGACCGGGGCATTCTGGCCACCGATCTAAACTCTGACGGGCGCTACAAGGACCTGCTTTATGTCGATGGCGGTGTTTCCACTCAAACCACCGGCTTTCTGCGGATGAAGGGTAACCAGCTATTCCGCCAAGCTGTTGAACGTTTGACGTCAACTGCCGAAAATTGCTTGGAAAAAGCCGGTTTAGGTCATGAGGATGTGGACTGGATCGTCCCTCATCAGGCAAATATCCGCATCATTCAGGGCACCGCCAAGAAGCTGGGCGTTCCGATGGATCATGTCGTTGTTACGCTTCAGGACCACGGCAATACTTCGGCCGCTTCGATTCCGCTTGCGATGTCAGTGGCAAAGCAACGCGGTCAGTTCAAACCGGGCGATCTGCTTGTGACTGAGGCAATCGGTGGTGGATTGGCATGGGGTTCAGTCATCCTGCGGTGGTAACAGGCGCAAAACGGCTTACACACACGACTGCAATTCATTGATATTGACAGTGAATTTGCCCTGACCCTATGCTTTACCATCAATAGGGGAATAGGCATGGGCGACAAAACACTGACCCGAATGGATCTGAGCGAGGCCGTCTTTCGAGAAGTTGGCCTTTCACGCAACGAAAGCGCGCAACTGGTTGAAAGCGTTCTAAACCATATGTCCGACGCGCTTGTGCGTGGTGAGCAGGTCAAGATTTCGTCGTTCGGCACGTTCAGTGTGCGCGACAAAACTGCCCGTATCGGCCGCAACCCCAAAACCGGTGAAGAAGTTCCAATTCAGCCGCGCCGCGTGCTGACCTTCCGCCCGTCGCACCTGATGAAGGATCGCGTCGCCGCAGGAAACCGTAAATAAGATCAGGACAGCAGGGTCATGAGCAAGTCCCCAGACGCCTTTCGCACAATCAGTGAAGTTGCGGATTGGCTGGGTGTGCAAGCTCATGTGCTGCGATTCTGGGAAAGCCGTTTCAGCCAGGTAAAACCGGTAAAGCGCGCAGGTGGTCGTCGGTACTATCGTCCGAATGACATGCGGCTGCTTGGTGGTATCAAGAAACTGCTGCATGAGGATGGCATTACCATCAAAGGCGTTCAGCGCATCCTTCGGGAACAAGGTATAGCGCATGTCGCTTCGCTGTCGCAGGGTCTCGACGAAACGGCACAACCCGATCCGATCGCTGACAATAACGTTGTTGTTCCATTTGCAACCAAGCCAGCCCCTGCCCAAGAGCAGATTACGCTGGATCTGGAGGCGGCCAAGCCACCTGAACCTGCGCGACCGGAACCGGCTCCGGTCGTCGAAACATCACAAAATGACGCCCCTCAGCAATCCGAACCAGAATATCTGGATGAAGCACCGCTGATGGGGGGCATTGCGACTCAGGCGTGGAACAGAACGGATTTCGACGACAGTCTGTTGCGCCAAATCGCACCGGTCGCCAAAGAGCTGCGGGCCGTGCTGGATCGAATTGAAAACCGATCGGCGGGATAAGAAAAAAGGCGATGATTTCCTCTTGCCCCTGCCGGGAAAGTCTTTATGAACACCCCAACGTCGGGCTATGGCGCAGCCTGGTAGCGCGTCCGTCTGGGGGACGGAAGGTCGCAGGTTCGAGTCCTGCTAGCCCGACCAAATCACACCGACGTTTATGGCAGACAGGCCAGATCCCGCTCTGGCAACAGGGGGGATCGGAATGACAGGCGTATGTCCAAACCAGCAGATCGAAAGCATGATTGCGCGCGGTGAGATTACCGCCGAGCCCGCGATCATCGACCCGCAGGTGCAGCCGGCCAGCCTGGACTTGCGCCTGGGAACAGTGGCTTACCGCGTACGCGCATCCTTTCTGGCGGGCGAAGGACGCTCAGTCGCCGACCGTTTGGCCGAGTTCGAGATGCACCGGATTGATATCAGCCATGGCGCGGTTCTGGAAAAGGGCTGCGTTTATCTTGTTCCGTTGATGGAATCACTTGCCCTGCCCGACAGCATAACCGCAGTCGCCAATGCCAAAAGCTCGACCGGGCGACTGGACTTGTTGACCCGCACCATCACCGATGGCGGGACCGAGTTTGACCGGGTGCCCGCAGGGTATTCTGGCCCCTTGTATGCCGAAATCTGCCCCCGCTCGTTCTCGGTTCTTGTACGACCGGGTATGCGGTTGAACCAGATTCGCTTCCGCGAGGGTCAAGCGGTGCTGAGCGACGCGGAACTGACCGCACTGCACAACGACTCGCCCCTTGTCGATGGGCCTGCCGTCATTCAGGACGGGTTGGGTTTTTCGGTCGATCTGCAACTGCCGGACACCGATCTGGTCGGCTATCGCGCCAAACCGCATACTGGTGTGATCGACCTTGACCGGATTGGAGAATACGACCCACAGGAATACTGGGAGGAGGTGCGTACCACCGATGGACGCATCATCCTTGATCCCGGTGCGTTCTACATTCTGGTCAGCCGCGAGGCGGTTCATATTCCGCCCATGTACGCTGCGGAAATGGCCCCTTACCTGGCCATGGTTGGCGAATTCCGCGTGCATTATGCTGGTTTCTTCGATCCCGGGTTCGGACATGCCGCTGCTGGCGGCGCGGGATCGCGCGGCGTTCTGGAAGTGCGCTGCCACGAAGCCCCCTTCGTGCTGGAGCACGGGCAGGTTGTCGGACGGCTGGTGTATGAGAAAATGGCCGAAATGCCCACTCAGCTTTATGGAGCGGGTATCGCCTCAAACTATCAGGGACAGGGCCTGAAACTGTCCAAGCATTTCAAAGCAGTCAGCTAGAACTTTATGAAACGGCGCATCTGACGGGTCATCCGCTGCGCCTGCTTCATATTCTGTTTCTGCCGATTGGCGTTCTGCTGCATGTGACGGTCAGCCGTTGGGTCAGCTTTGGCGTTTGGCTGTTTTCCGGATTGGCGCCCCACACGACCTGCCATGTCAAAGCCTTTGTCCACACCCTTACTGACAAGGCGGCGCATAACCTGACGCACAATCATGTCGATCAGTCGATTGGCATTCATCGCTTAACTCCGTCTTCCAGATCCGAACATAATCCTTTGGCGCCGCGACAAAAGGGACGCTCGATCACTCTTCCTCGAACAGTTCGGTCTGATCTTCGTCATCTTCACCATCCTGCCCTTCCCCCAAGGGCATTGCACCCGGTGGTGGTCGGTTTTCCAGAAGGCCCGCAGCGCGCAATTCCTTGAGCCCTGGCAGATCGCGCGCATTCTCCAGACCGAAGTGGTCCAAGAATTGCGGGGTCACAACAAAGGTCACCGGACGCCCGGGGGTCATGCGGCGACGGCCCAGCCTGATCCACTCCATCTCAAGCAACTGATCAATGGTGCCGCGTGAAACGGAAACACCACGGATTTCCTCAATCTCGGCCCGTGTACAGGGTTGATGATACGCGACAATCGCCAATGTCTCGATCGCGGCACGGCTGAGTTTCCGCGTCTCGACCGTTTCCTTTTGCATCAGGAAACCTAAATCGGGCGCGGTGCGAATCGCCCAAGCCTCGCCCACACGGACCACGCGGACACCGCGCCCTTCGTATCGTTTATGCAGCAGTTCAACAGCTTGCGCCGCGTCGCTGCCATGGGGCATCCGGGCCTCAAGATCGGCAATCGTCACCGGTTCGGCGCTGGCGAACAGCACAGCCTCGACCATCCGCTCCTGTTCGGCCAACGGAGGGGCCTCGAACAGGGTGCCGGTGCCTTCGTCTTCGGGGGCGTCAGTCACGTTTTTCGGTCCTTTTACGCAGGTGGATCGGAGCAAAGGTCTCGCTTTGCTTGATCTCCATATGTCCTTCTTTCACCAGCTCCAGCGAGGCCGCAAAAGTCGCAGCCGTGGCCGAGCGTCGGCGCACTGGATCCGCATCCCAGCCATCGGGCAGGTAGGTTTCCATATCCGTCCATGTCCCGGCAAAACCGATCAGCGGGCGCATCCGTTCCAGCGCCTGCTCCATCGTGAAGACGGCGTCGCGGTCCATGACAAAGGGGCGGAACTCATCCCGAGTGCGGATACGGGCATATCCCTGCATCAGATCCAACAGCGTGGCCGAGTAGGTCACGGTACGGATACGCGTGATATCCTCGCCCTGCCCGCGTTTGAAGAAATCGCGCCCCAGTTGGTCCCGCGCCATCAGACGGGCGGCGGCGTCGCGCATCGCTTGCAGGCGTTCCAGTTGGAAAGCCAGATGGGCGGCCAGTTCCTCGCCCGACGGTCCTTCGTCATCCGGGTCGGGTGGCAGTAAAAGGCGGGATTTCAGAAAGGCCAACCACGCTGCCATGACCAGATAGTCCGCCGCCAGCTCGATACGCAGCGCACGCGCCTTTTCGACAAAGGCCAAGTACTGCTGCGCAAGAGCCAGAACCGAGATCTTCCGAAGATCAACCTTTTGCGTCCGCGACAGGGTCAGCAAGACATCCAACGGGCCTTCAAACCCGTCGACATCAACGATCAGGGCTTCGGCCGCAAGGCGATCCGCGACCGAGACCGGGTCTTCGCTGAAAAGGTTATCGTTCATACACCTGCCCGCCCATTAGGGCAGATAGTTCAGCCTCAGCCGCAGGGATGTCAAGTTCCGCTGGCTTCTGCCGCATCGACAGCGCCTTTTCCGCGCGGGATTGTGCCCGGTCGGTCATGTCTCCGGCGGCCTCCAGTACGCGTGCCCGGGCGTCGAACGATCCGTTGCAATGCAGAACCACGTCGCACCCTGCGTCCAGCGCCTGACGCGCGATATCCTCTGGCGCGCCGCTCAGAGCTTTCATCGAGATGTCGTCGGTCATGATCAGCCCGTCAAAGCCAATTCGGTCGCGGATCAGTTGGATCATCACGGATGAAATCGTCGCTGGCTGGGGATCAATCTGATCATATACCAAATGAGCGGTCATACCCATCGGCAGGTCGTTCAAAGCGCGGAACGGGGCAAAGTCGTCGCGGTTCAACTCATCCAAAGGCAAATCCACGTGGGGCAGATCATGATGGCTGTCCATGGTTGAAAGACCATGGCCGGGCATATGCTTGATCACTGGAAGCACACCACCATCAAGATGCCCTTTGGCGACGGCGCGCCCAATTCTAGAAACCTGATCCGGATCGGAACCATAGCAGCGGTTTTGCAGGAAAGGATGAGTGTCCTCGCGCGCCAGATCGACCATAGGGGCACAGTTGCTGTCGATCCCCAGCTCGAATAATTCCTGCGCGATCAGCCGATACCGCAGATACATCGCACTCTCGGCCTTTTCGCCAGAACGTGTGGTGTGATCCAGTGGCGGCATCCATTCGCGGGCGATTGGGCTCCGCAGGCGCTGCACGCGGCCACCTTCCTGATCAATGGTAATAGGACAATTGCGGCCCACCGCCTCTCGGAAGTCGTCACATAGGGCGCGTACCTGATCAGCCGTGTCGATATTGCGGGCGAACAAAATGAACCCAAACGGGTTCATCTCGCGGAACAGGCTTTTTTCTTCATCCGACAGGCGCAGGCCTTCTGCGTCAGTGATTGCAGCGCCAAACGTCAACGAGCGGCAACCGGGATGCAGTCAGCGCCTTCCGCCTGGAGGGCCGCGCAGAATTGACGCGAGTCGCTCAGGTCATCGAACCCCAATACACGAAGCCGGTAAAAGGTGCGCCCACCGCTTGAGGTTTTCTGTATAACACGCTGTTTTCCTGCCATATATTCGCCAAATCGGCCGTTCAGACGATCCCATTCGGTGCGGGCCACATCAGAACTTTCATATGCACCAAGCTGGGCAAGGCGCGTTCCCTTTGACAGTGCGTCGGGGTCCACATCCAGACCAACCGCCGCTTTGACGGCTGCGTTGATTGCGTTCTCGGTTGTACTGTTCGGTGTAATCGCCGCCGGTGTCGTTCGCGCCGGGCGCGTAATCGGGCGCAGCGAACGCCGGACGCCGGGCAAGGCCGCCAATTCCGGGTCGGGTAGCTGCGCCACCAGATCGGCAGGGTCAATCGCAGGCTCTTCTTCCGGGATAACCAACGATGCCAGTTGCACGCCCTGCTCTGCCGGGGTGTCGGTTGCGGTATTTTCATCTGCAAGTTCTGCAACCAACGCGTCCACCGCGCTCTGGCGCATTTGGGCAGCTTCCTGATCAGAAATCTCTTCCTCAACCAGATGCACGGCTTTGGTCGGCTTCAACGCTTCGACCGGTGTGTCTTCATCAGCTAGCGAAACCGGGCGCGGAGCAAGGATCAGTCGATCCGCAGGCGGTGCAGCCGTTCCAACCGCGGCAACAGCATTAACGGCCAACCCCTGATGATCCGCCGGAGTTCCGCCGGGGTTTTCAGGTTGAATCCTCATTGGCCCTTCCAGAGCGCGCACAACGGGCACACCACTCACGTCCCGCATTACAAGCTTGTAACCCCAGATGCAGATACCTGCGACCAAAGCCAGCGACGCGACTGCGCCCAGCGTATTTACGATACGCCCCAACCCCGCTGTCTGCGGTGCCGCTTCATATTCCAGCATGTCATCGGAATATTCGGACCCATCCTGAGGATGCGGTTGATTCGTGTAATGCATCTGCTCGGGGCGCATTTGCCCCGAGTAATCGTAATTCGCCATGTCCGCCTCACTGCCCGTTTCGCGCCAGAAAATAAGGCGCGCGGGTCATTTCTTGCCTACCTCGTACCGGCGGTTCGGGCGATATTTGTTACCGCATCTCCTGCGCCGGAGTAACGCCAAGAATACTCAAGCCCGCTGAAATCACAACAGAAACGGAACGGGCGAGTGCGATTTTTGACTGACTTGTGTCAACATCGCCATCCTGAATGAACCGAAGCTGAGTTTCGTCGTTCCCCTTGTTCCACAAAGCGTGAAAATCCCCAGCTAATTCATACAGATAGAAGGCAACGCGGTGCGGTTCGTTGGTTCGCGCGGCAATTTTGACCAGACGTGGCCATTCGGCCAGCTTCTTGGCAACAGTCAATTCCGAAGCATGATCAATCTTGCTCAGGTCCGCGCCTGCAAGGGCGGTATCATCGGCGTCAATCCCGGCCTCAGCCGCGCGACGCAGAACGCTCATGACGCGGGCATGGGCATATTGCACGTAGAACACCGGGTTCTCACGGCTCTGTTCCAGCACCTTGTCGAAATCGAAATCCAAAGGCGCGTCGTTCTTGCGGGTCAGCATGACAAACCGGGTCACATCCGGCCCTACCTGATCGACCACGTCGCGCAGGGTCACAAAGTTCCCTGCCCGTTTGGACATCTTGAACGGTTCGCCATTCCTCCACAGCTTCACCAACTGCGTCAGCTTGATATCCAGCGGTACCTTGCCATCGGACAGCGCTGAAACGGCGGCCTTCATACGTTTGACATAGCCGCCGTGATCCGCGCCAAACACGTCGATCAGTGCGTCAAAGCCCCGGCTCACCTTGTCATAGTGATAGGCAATATCGGGGGCGAAATAGGTCCACGAGCCGTCCGATTTTTTAACCGGGCGGTCAACGTCGTCGCCATGTTCGGTCGATTTGAACAGGGTCTGCTCGCGCGGCTCCCAATCCTCGGGCTTTTTGCCCTTGGGCGGCTCCAGAACGCCTTCATAGATCAGGCCCTTGTCGGTCAGCGCTTGCAGCGCAGATTCAATCCGGCCCGTGCCATAGAGCGACTTTTCCGAGAAGAACACGTCCATCTCAACGCCCAGCGCCTTCAGATCTGCGCGGATCAGGTCCATCATCGCGTCGGTGGCAAAGTTGCGCAGATCGTCCAGCCATTCGCTCTCGGGCTTGTCGATCAGGCTATCGCCGTATTTCTCTTTCAGCGCTTCACCGATCGGGATCAGATAGTCGCCGGGGTATAGCCCCTCGGCGATCTCGGGGCTCAGGCCATTGGCCTCGCGATACCGCTCATAAGCGGACCGTGCCAGCACATCCACCTGCGCGCCACCGTCGTTAATGTAATATTCGCGTGTCACCTCATGACCCGAATAGGCCAGCAAACTCGCCAAGGCATCGCCGAACACCGCACCCCGCGTATGACCCACGTGCAGCGGGCCGGTCGGGTTGGCCGAGACATATTCTACGTTCACCTTCTGCCCGGCCCCCATGGTCGAGCGGCCATAGTCAACACCCTTTTCAAGCACAGCAGCAAGCACGCCCTGCCAAACCGAAGATGCAAGCCGCAGGTTCAGGAAACCCGGCCCGGCCACCTCGGCACTGGTGATCCGATCGTCGGCTGCCAGTTTCCCGGCCAACACCTCGGCAATGTCGCGCGGCTTCATCTTGGCCGGTTTCGCCAGCACCATCGCCGCGTTCGTGGCCATATCGCCATGCGCCGCATCACGCGGAGGTTCAACCGCCACGTTGTCGAAGTTCAACCCCTCGGGCAGAGCACCTTCGGACTGCATCTGCGCCAGCGCGTCCAACACAAGGCCGCGGATCTCGGAAAACAGGTTCATTTCGGATGTCCTTTTGCTTGCCCGGCGGTTTATCACGCAACACAGCAAGGTCAATGGATGCCTAAAGTTTGACCTTGGTTTGGACGCAATCCTCGCTACAGTCGGCCCGAAACGCCCAATCGGAGTCCATTCATGCGCCTTGCATTGCCCCTGACCCTGCTTTTGTCCTCAGCTCTGCCCGCCTTGGCCGAGATGCCAGCACCCCAAGGTCATGTGCTGGTGACACTGGGCGGCGCAGTAAGCGAAACAAACCTGCCCGCCCGAGGCGAAAACGACGGCGGCCTTCTTGGGTTTCTTGAAGTGACCCATGATGGGGCTGCAGGCTTTGATGCCGCCTTGCTGGACAGCCTGCCTCAGGTCAAGATCTCCATCCCCTACGGCGCGCCCGAACATCAGCGCGACTTTACCTTCAGTGGCCCCCTGTTGTCAGAGGTCATGACAATGGCTGGGGCCGAAGGCAAAACCGCACGCCCCATGGCGATGGACGGGTATCAGGCGGAAATCCCGTGGGACAGCATTTCGACTTACCAACCCATATTGGCCACCCACGCCGATGGCGCACCGATGGGCATTGGCGGATACGGCCCCACCATGATCGTATTCCCGCCTTCACAGAACCAGGACGTCGCCGACGAGCAAGCCGGTCAACAGGTCTGGGCATTGGCTTACATCGAGGTTGAGTGAGCCGCAGTCAAAGGTTTACCCGTCAGCCGTGCATGATCCTGAATCGCAAACCGGTCCGTCATTCCTGCGATGTAATCTGACACGATCCGCGCCAGAGAGGTCTCATCAGCCGCAGCCTCGATATCTGCATGCCATCGTTCGGGCATCTGCTTGGGGTCGTTCAGGTAAATTGGGAACAGTTCTTCTACAATCCGGCTGACTTCGGCGCGCACCTCCATCACCGAAGGCGCTCGATACATTCGGGTGAACAAAAACGCCCGGATTTCTTTCAACTGCGCCCATAGCCCGTCCGAGAACCGGACAACTGGGCGGCCCAGATCGCGAATTTCTTCCACGGACTGCGCCCCTGACTCGGCAATCAACATTGCAGAGGTGTCGATGACGTCCGACACCATCACGCCAAACACACGCCGCAAAGCCTCATGCCTGCGCCGGTAGGGATCAAGCGCTGGGTATTTGCGATCGACCCCGGCATAACACTCACCCACGATTGGCAGGCATTGTATTTCCTCATCGGTGAACAAGTCAGCCCGCAGGCCATCCAACAGGTCATGGTTGTTATAGGCGATATCGTCCGAAAGGGCGGCTACTTGTGCCTCGGCGCTGGCGTGGGTGTGCAGTTCCAGATCGAACGCCTCAGTGCATTCAGCCAACGCCCAGGGCAACGCGCCCGATACGGGGCCGTTGTGCTTTGCGATCCCCTCCAACGTCTCCCACGTCAGGTTACAACCATCGAACTCGGCATAATGCCGTTCCAATTTGGTGACGATCCGAATGGCCTGCGCATTGTGATCAAACCCGCCATAAGGCTGCATGATCGCGTGCAATGCGTCCTCACCCGTATGCCCAAACGGAGTGTGACCCAGATCATGGGCCAAAGCCACTGCTTCGGTCAGTTCCGGGTTCAACGCCAAAGCCCCGGCAATGGTCCGCGCCACCTGCGCGACTTCAATGGAATGCGTCAATCGCGTGCGATAGCTATCCCCTTCATGCTCAACGAAAACCTGCGTTTTGTGTTTAAGCCGTCGAAACGCGCTAGCGTGAATGATCCTGTCCCGATCCCGCTGAAAGCACGACCGGAAACTGCTTTCTTCCTCTGGCACCAGACGCCCTCGTGCGCGCGCTGGGTCAGATGCAAAACCTGCTCTTTCCAAAGGTCTTGTCCTTGTCGCCTGCCATTGCGTTTTCTATATGGTAGAGTGAGAAAGAAATAAACCTTTGGAGTGCGGCATGAATCTGCCCCCAACAGTCACTGAACGCGCCTTTGAACGTCTGGCCGAAATCGGCGCCGCCGATCAAGGACAAGCTTTACGCGTCGCGGTGGAAGGCGGCGGCTGTTCCGGGTTCCAATACGAAATTGCACTGGATGAGCCGAAGGATGACGACCTCATCCTTGAAGGCAAAGGTCAGAAGGTCATCGTTGATTCTGTTTCTCTGCCGTTTCTGGAAAACGCCGTCATAGATTTTACCCAGGAACTGATCGGCGCGCGGTTTGTAATCGACAATCCCAACGCAACTTCATCATGTGGCTGTGGTACGTCTTTTTCGATGTAGTCGCCGGTGGGGGCTTTGCCCCCACACCCCCAGGATATTTTCAACCAGATGAAGCAGGGATCCGCTCTCCGACCCTTCCGCCGGAGAGCTTCACCTGGCGCGGCCATCGGCGTCCCCGCCTGTTCCGCACGGCACTAATCGCAGAAATTGGTTAACGATCCGTTTCTTCATCTGGCTTAAAATATCCCGGAGCGCGAGGCAGAGCCTCGCATCCCTCGCCCTCCGACTTGCCGATGGGTTCATTCTGCGCAATAGGTTGCCAAAGGCTTCGGAGGATCGCGTATGAAAATCGCCACGTTCAACATCAACGGCATAAAGGCGCGGGCCGAAGCTCTTCCACGCTGGTTGGACGACGCTCAGCCAGACGTTGTGCTGCTGCAAGAGATCAAATCTATTGATGAAAACTTCCCGCGCGAAATGTTCGAGGATCGCGGCTACAACGTCGAAACCCACGGCCAGAAAGGCTTTAATGGCGTTGCGATCCTATCCAAATTCCCTCTTGAAGATGTGACCCGCGGATTGCCCGGTGATAAAACTGATGAGCAGGCCCGTTGGATAGAGGCCACGGTTGTCGGGAAGAAAGCGTTACGCATCTGTGGGCTGTACCTGCCGAATGGAAACCCTGCCCCCGGGCCAAAATACGAGTATAAACTGGCTTGGATGGAACGCCTTTACCACCGGGCGCAAGAACTGATTGCCAGTGAAGAACCCGCGTTGATGGCAGGTGATTACAATATTATTCCGCAAGCTGAGGACGCAGCACGCCCCGATGCCTGGCGTGAGGATGCCCTGTTTCGACCCGAAAGCCGTGAGGCATTTCGAAAAATCTTGAACCTTGGATTTACCGAGGCGTTCCGTGCGCGAACTCAAGGCCCAGGGCATTATTCATTTTGGGATTATCAGGCAGGCGCGTGGAACCGGAATGACGGAATACGCATCGACCATTTTCTACTGACACCCCAAGCAGCCGATCTGATGCGGGATTGTCGGATCGACTCCGAAATTCGTGGGCACGAGAAACCATCTGACCACGTTCCGGTGTGGATAGAACTCGACCTCTGAAGGGCTAGCTGGTCGCGTCGTAGCTGTAAACCCATTCATATTTGCGGGCCAGTTTTGGACCGGCAACCTTCAACGCCATTTGCGCGGCCAACCGCATTGGTCCGCGCAAATGAAAGTTTCGAGCGTTGGAACCGGCCGCTGCAACGACCTTGCGCGCTCTGGACCGGCGTAGCGTCTCATAGGCCTGCAGCGCCTGTGACACGTCGGATTGTTCGTCGAATGACCGGACTAATATCCAGGCATCCTCTAACGCCAGACACGCCCCTTGTGCCATGAAAGGCAGCGTTGGATGCGCAGCGTCGCCCAAAAGAGCCAGATGTCCGTTTTGCCAATTTTCGGCAACAGGGCGCAGAAACAAGGCCCACAGATAGGTTTCTGTCACCTTCTCGAATTTATCGCGCACGCCGCCTCCGAAATCCGAAAAACGCGCACGCAAGTCACCTGGGTCGCCTTGCAGTCGCCACCCTTCCTGCTGCCAGTCCGACCGCTCTTCGACTGCAACGATGTTCATCAGGGACTGATCCCGCAATGGATAGGTCACCACGTGACGCTCTGGCCCCATCGTCAAAGACGCGCGCGGAACGTCGCCTTGAGGGGACCACGGGATCGTTGCGCGCCAAGCGACCTGACCGGTGAATTGCGGCGTTTCGGCCCCGTTCAGGATCGAGCGGAGAATACTGCGCCCTCCATCACTTGCTATAGCGCACTCGCATCGCAGGCGCTCGCCGTCGTTCAGTACGACCTCGGCCTCGGCCTGGTGCTTTGTGACGGTCGAAACCCGAGCGCCCAATCTTATCCTCACGCCAGCACGCACAGCTTCGCTGTGCAGAATGTCCAGAAGATCAGCGCGGTGAAAATAATAAGTTGGACCGGATGCCGGGCCCGGAAGGTGGCTGATCACGCGGCCGTTTCGATAGTCCCTAAGGGTTGTGCCTTGCGACAACTGCCCGATCTCCAGCGATTTGCCTGCAATACCCAGTGCACGCAGAACGGTCACGCCATTGGCGCTAATCTGAAGCCCCGCGCCGACCTCTGTCAGCGCTGGCGCCTGCTCAAGCACCGTGACATCTGCCCCGCGCTGCCGCAGCGCCAATGCACTGGCCAGGCCGCCTATTCCGCCGCCGATCACAACAAAACTGAGACCGTCAATATTCATGTTCAACGCTTAACGCAAAAACGCCGGAGCGACAGGCCCCGGCGTCTGAGATTATTGGATTCTTCAGCGATTAATCGTCGCGGTGGACTTTCTCGCGGCGTTCATGACGCTCCTGTGCTTCCAGCGTCATTGTTGCAATCGGACGCGCATCCAGACGCTTCAACGAGATCGGATCACCGGTCATCTCACAATAGCCATACTCGCCTTCGTCAATCCGGCGCAGGGCCGAGTCGATCTTGGCAACCAGCTTGCGCTGGCGGTCACGGGTACGCAGCTCCAGCGCGCGGTCGGTTTCCTCACTTGCGCGGTCGGCAACATCAGGGATGTTTCGGGTGTTGTCTTGCAGCCCCTCAATGGTATCACGGCTGCCTGCCAAAAGTTCGCTTTTCCAGTCCAGCAACTTACGGCGAAAATACTCCAGTTGCTTGTCGTTCATAAATGGTTCGTCTTCGGCTGGACGATAATCTTCGGGCAGAAATACTTCCTGCTTCATTTTTGCTCCCTCGGTGTGGCCTGCAACGCCGAGTGCTCTCTCTTCACCAGACATGAGGCATTCCCTTCTGCGGAGCGTTTATCTGACGGCGCGAGGATTGTCACTATGCAAACGTGTCGGCGGCACCGTGTGACCCTGTGTCGTCTAAATATGAGACATAAAACAACAAAACGTTGTTTTTCTGTGAAACTCACCGGGCGATTTCGTGGCGTAAGTTAAAAATTTTTCACGACCTGAAAGGCACCGAATCGTGCCAAGCATTTAAGTTGCTTGGAAATTTGGCGGCACGCGACGCTGCGACCTGCCTTGTCAAAATTCCTGTGCCGCGATAACCCCATGTTGCAATTACCGCGCGACACTTGATGAGGGGCCGATGACCGCACGATTCCAAGGAACAGCAGAATATGTTGCCACTGACGACCTAACGATAGCGGTGAACGCCGCCGTGACGCTGGAACGTCCGCTGCTGGTCAAGGGCGAGCCGGGCACAGGCAAGACCGAATTGGCCAAACAAGTCGCCGGGGCGTTGGGCCTGAAGATGATCGAGTGGAACGTTAAATCGACCACGCGCGCGCAGCAGGGTCTGTACGAATACGATGCGGTAAGCCGTCTGCGCGACAGCCAGTTGGGTGACGAGCGGGTTCAGGACGTGTCCAACTATATCCGCAAGGGCAAACTATGGCAGGCGTTTGAAGCCGACGAAAAGGTCGTGCTGCTGATTGATGAAATCGACAAGGCCGATATCGAATTTCCCAACGACCTGCTGCAGGAACTCGACAAGATGGAGTTCCACGTCTACGAGACCGGCGAAACGATCCGGGCCAAGAACCGCCCCATCGTGATCATCACCTCGAATAACGAAAAGGAACTGCCCGACGCGTTCCTACGCCGCTGTTTTTTCCACTACATCCGGTTCCCCGACGAAACCACGATGCGCCGTATCGTCGAAGTGCACCATCCCGGTATCAAAGACGGGCTGCTGACCACCGCCCTGACACAGTTCTACGAAATCCGTGAAACGCAGGGGCTGAAGAAAAAGCCGTCGACCTCCGAGGTGCTGGACTGGCTCAAGCTGCTTCTGGCCGAGGATCTGACGGCCGAGGACCTCAAGCGTGACGGTGCCAACGCTCTGCCCAAGCTACACGGCGCGCTGCTGAAAAATGAGCAGGACGTGCATTTGTTCGAACGTCTGGCGTTCATGGCCCGCAGCAAACGCTAAGAGATGTGAAGTTCCGCTGATCGACGCTTGCCTTATAGAAGGCCGGGTGTCAGCATCAGCGCAGAGGCGTCCGGGTCAGTCCGGGCGCTTGCTCACGTTACGAATGGGACATGTTGCTTGCCTGATACTCTTACAATTCGCGCATTGCGGCCCGAAGATCGCCCGGAATGGCAAGAGATGTGGCACGACTATCTGGCATTCTATGAAACAACTGTTTCAGCCGAGATTTACGACAGCACCTTTGCACGTCTGCTGGCGGACGATCCGCACGAATTTTCCTGTTTCGTCGCCGAAAAAGACGGGCAGTTGATTGGTCTGACCCACTACCTTTTTCACCGCCATGCATGGAAAGTGGAAAGCGTATGCTATCTGCAGGACCTCTTTGCCCGACCAGAGGCGCGTGGGACAGGTGTGGGACGGGCCCTGATTCAGGCCGTTTATGACGAGGCCGACAGAGAGGGTGCTCCGTCCGTTTACTGGCTGACACAGGAATTCAACCATACGGCGCGCAAGCTGTATGACCGTATCGGCAAGGAAACGCCCTTTATCCGGTATCAACGCCCATGATGCGATGGGCGGTAATCCTTTTTGGGCTTGCCCTGGTCGGGTGTACTGCGGTTCCCCCGCCCCAACCGCCGACACGTGTGAACGCGGTTGAAGAAATCCTACCGCCGGTCAAGGCCTTCACGGCGTCGTACCCCACCGCCTCATCGCGGTCGAACACCAATATCGCGTCGGACTTCATCAACCTGCATTTCGCGTTGGAAAGCGGCACCCCGCTGCCCGCGTTGACGCGGTTCGAAGGACTGGTAACCCTGCGTTTGACGGGCACACCGACCCCGTCCATGCAGCGTGATCTGACCCGGCTTCTGACCCGTCTGCAACGCGAGGCCAGGATTGACATCCGCCAGATTTCAGAGGGTCAGGCCAACATCACGGTCGAGGCCGTCAGTCAGGACCAGATTCACGATATTCTGCCGAACGCGGCCTGTTTCGTTGTCCCCAACTCATCCAGCTTTGAAGAGTACAGCCGCGATCGCCGCAAACGGAAAAGCAGTTGGACCGCCTTGCGCAACCGGGAACGGATAGGAATTTTCATACCATACGACGTCAGCCCGCAGGAAAAACGGGATTGCCTGCATGAAGAGATCGCGCAAGCACTGGGGCCGCTGAACGACCTGTATCACCTGCCAGATTCCGTCTTTAACGACGACAACATCCACACCGTTCTGACCGGTTTCGACATGTTGATCCTGCGCGCAACTTATGCCCCCGAACTGCAAAGCGGCATGACGCGCGAACAGGTCGAGGCCGCCATCCCCGGTATCCTGTCGCGGCTGAACCCGCGCGGGGACGCGATCCAACCGCAACCCATCACTGAAACCCCGCGCGAGTGGGTCAACGCCATTCAAAAATCCGTCGGTCCGGGGCCCGGATCGCGCAAACGCTTTCGCGCCGCGCAAAAAGCTGCCCTGATAGGTCAGGAACAGGGATGGACGGACCACCGCCGCGCCTTTCCCTATTACCTGATGGGACGCATGGTGCAGTTCGACGATCCGCAGCAGGCTTTGCTGCACTATGACGTCGCCCTGCAATTTCTCCGCGCCAACCCGGGCACCGAGGTACACCGCGCCTATGTCACGACCCAAACCGCCTCTTACGCGCTGGCGCAGGGGAAGGGTTCCGAGGTTCTGCCCGAATTGGACAAGGCCATCGACGTGATGACACGCGCTGAGAATGCGTCGCAACTGGCTACTTTGTTGCTGCTGAAGTCAGAAGCGCTCAGTCAGACTGGGCGGCTTACGCAGGCACGCTCCGTCAGGCTGGACAGTCTGGGATGGGCGCGCTACGGCTTCGGCTCAGAAATCGTGGTCAGGTCGCTGGTGCAGGACGTTGCCGAAGCCCCTGCAAACAACAAAGGCGGGTAACGCATGGTAGTGGTTATGGGCATGGCAATCCTTGGGGCTATCCTTGGGGCATTGACCGCGCGCAAGCGCAACGGCAGCACGGCGGATATTGCCCAATACGCAGCAGGTTACGGCATTGCCTTTGCCTTAGTCGGCCTTGTACTTTCCCTCATCCTTGTTCGTTTGGTGGTCTGAGCCATGTTCCTGCCCTTCTTCGAAAATCTCCGCAAAGCCGGTATTCCCGTTTCACTCCGCGAGTACCTCACTTTTCTGGAGGGTATGAAAAAGGGCCTCGCGACCTATGACGTTGAGGCGTTCTATTATCTGGCCCGCGTCTCGATGGTGAAAGACGAACGCAACATCGACAAATTCGACCAGGCATTTGCCGCCAGTTTCAAAGGGCTGGAAGAAATCAGCTTTGATCAGGTTTTGGAAGCCGTCGACATCCCGGCCGAGTGGTTGGCGAAGATGGCCGAAAAGCACCTGTCAGACGAAGAAAAGGCCGAGATCGAGGCACTTGGCGGGTTTGACAAGCTGATGGAAAAGCTGCGCGAGCGGCTCAAGGATCAGGAAGGCCGCCATCAGGGCGGCAACAAGTGGATCGGCACCGCAGGAACATCACCGTTCGGGGCCTATGGCTATAACCCCGAGGGCGTGCGTATCGGCCAGAAGGAAAGCCGCCACCAGCGTGCGGTCAAGGTCTGGGACAAGCGTGAATTCAAGAACCTGGATGACACGGTTGAACTGGGCACGCGCAATATAAAGGTGGCCCTGAAGCGCCTGCGCCGTTGGGTCCGCGAAGGTGCGGCGGATGAGCTGGACTTGGACGGCACAATCCGCGCCACGGCCGAGCACGGCTATCTGGACGTCAAAACCCGGCCCGAGCGTCACAATGCAGTCAAAGTCCTACTGTTTCTGGACGTAGGCGGATCAATGGACCCGCATATCAAGGTGGTCGAAGAACTGTTCTCGGCTGCGCGGACCGAGTTCAAACATCTGGAATACTACTACTTCCACAATTGCCTGTACGAAGGCCTCTGGCGGGACAATGTACGTCGTTGGGACCAACAAACCCCGACCCACGAGGTGCTGCGGACCTATGGCCCGGACTACAAGTGCATCTTTGTCGGGGATGCATCCATGAGCCCGTATGAGATCGCCTATCCTGGCGGCGCGAGCGAGCACTGGAATCAAGAACCCGGTCAGGTCTGGCTGCAACGGGCCCGCGAACAGTGGGCATCGCATCTTTGGATCAATCCGGTGCCCGAAAAGTATTGGCAGTACACCCACTCGATCAATATGGTCCGCGAGATATTCGAAGACCGCATGGTGCCAATGACATTGGCCGGGCTGGAACAGGGAATGAAGGAACTGACACGATAGGTCTTTTGGACTTTCGTTCCCAGCCGATGCGGTTTCCGATCCCGAAACAATACGGCAAATTCCAGGAAAAAATCCGGAAATCGCAGCCCCTGTAGAAACAATCCCCCTTAGTCCGGCCAGGATTCCCAAATCCGTGGTATATTGCGAAGTGGTTAAGGCTGGGGGGCTAAAATGACCAAGTTTCGTTTCCGCGCATTTCTTACGACCATTGTTACATCCGCTTCTTTAATCCTGACATCTGGGGCCGTCGCCACGTTTGCACTTGCCCCAGACGCTGCGTTTGCCAAAAGCGACAAGGCAAAAGGCGCAGGGAAAGGTCGCGGCAAAGGCAGCGGAAAAGGAAAAGCTGGAAAAGGCAACAAAAACAGCAAGACAAGCGAATACGGGAAAAGCCGGGATAAAGCCCGAAAGAACAATTCCTTTCAGAACTTGTTCAAAAAGAACAACGGCTCGAATAAAGCCAAAAGCAAGCCTAAAAACGGAACCACGCAAAGGGTTTCGTTTTCAGAATTCGGACGCGAGTTCAAACGGGACGTCGAAGAATTGTTTGGAACGCGCTCAAGCTCTCGGTCGAATCGCGGTTCGAAACCGGTCAAAAAGTCATACCGACAAGCCTCGATAGACCCGGTAGATCGGTCGCCGCGCCCGGTGGCACGGTCCACGGGGGCATATACATGGCATCAGGATGACGGGGATCTGAAACCGCCAAAACGGCGCAAGCGCGATCCTCTTGTTGCGTCGATTACCGATCCGTATGGCTCGGACAAGTTGCGCAACTTGAACGCTTCAAATGCGGCAGCGCCTGCTTTCCGAAATGCGTCACCGAACAGTAATGTCGGAAAGATCGCGACCTATCAGGCCGAAGCAACCGAGTATTACGATCTGCGCGCCGACCTATACGAGGCGCGCCGTGATTTGCGCGACCTCAACGAAGGATATGATGGCCGTTCGAGCTATGAAATTGCTGATGACATCGCCGGGCTTGATCCAAGTGACCCGGACTATGATGAGCAACTAGATGCGCTGGAGGCTGAACTGCGCGAAGCTGAATTGTACGAGGAAACACGCAACGACCTTCGGCAGGATGTCAAAGACTTGTCATACGAGACCAAGGATGCGTTGGCCGACGCAGAATCCGCCTTTTTCGAAGCATCAAAAGGGCGCACTCTGACCCGCAGCGCGTTGGGTGAGTTTCACGAAAATCTTGATCTGCCACAACCAAAAGATCGCCTTCAGGACGACGTGACGATTCAGCCGGTGCCCTACGACCCTGACTATCACCGCTATTCTGATAACCATGCGTATTTTGCCAAAGACGCCGCTTATATTCTGCGCTACGACGACGTCGAATACCCGCACAAAAAGGGCTGGAACCGTTACAAACGCGATCCGCTTGTCGCCGCGATCACGGACCCTTACGGATCGGACAAGTTGCGGAACCTGAATGCCTCAAACGCGGCGGCTCCTGCGTTCCAGAATGCGGCACCCAACAGTAACGTCGGAAAGATTGCGTCCTACCAGTTTGAGGCATCCGAGTATTACGAACTGCGGGCTGAGCTATACGAAACAAGGCGCAACTTGCGGGCATTGAACGAAAACTACGGCGGTCGCAGCAGCGATGAGATTGCAGACGACATTGCCGATCTCGACCTTGGTGATCCGAATTATGACGACAAGCTGGATACTCTGGAACGAGAGTTGCTTGAAGCGGAGGCGTATGAGGAAATTCGGGACAATCTGCGTGCTGATCTCAAAGACCTGCGGGTCGATACATTGGTCGCCCAGAAAGAGGCCGAGTATGCATTCTTTCAGGCGTCCAAGGGCGAGGTGTTGACCACAGACACTCTTTCCGACCTGCATGATAACCTAGACCTACCCACGCCTGTCGAGTGATCGGACACACAGCTATGGTCCCAAACCGGCAAAGCAGGAACTTGTGGCTTGTCTAGTTCGCGCGCGCGGCCCATATCTGAATTATGCTTCGCCTAACCCCAATATTGCTGGCAATCGCCTATGCCGTTGTCATGTATCGAATTTCCGTCTGGCGCACCCACCGGGAACTGGACGCCAAGTCCACAGAACTGGCCGACCCCGCTCTCAAACGCATGACGGATCGGCTTGCGGCGGCGCTGGGGATCGACCGCGTGCCGGTTTATATCTACGAGATTGACCCGGTGAACGGGCTTGCCGCACCGGATGGGCGAATTTTCATAACACGCGGATTCTACCGTAAATTCAGCAATGGTGAGGTTTCGGCCGAAGAAATGGCCAGCGTGATTGCGCATGAACTTGGCCATGTTGCGCTAGGCCATGCCCGGCGCCGCATGATTGATTTCTCGGGGCAGAATGCGCTTCGGGCGGCGTTGATGATTTTGCTGAACCGTTTCATCCCATTCATTGGAGCGTGGATCGCAAACATGCTCACCCATCTTCTGGCATCACGACTGTCGCGGGGGGACGAGTATGAGGCCGATGAATACGCCGCCGCATTGCTGACCAAGGCCGGAATCGGGATCGAGCCGCAAAAGTCCCTGTTTCACAAACTCGAAGATCTGACGCAACAACGCGCAGGTGTGACCCCCGCTTGGCTGATGAGCCATCCCAAAACCGATGAGCGTATTGCGGCGCTTGAAGTGCTTGAACAGCGTTGGGGCGCGGGCGGATAGGCTGGATCCTTATCTAGTTTGCGAGCGCCTTGCCCAGACGCGGAAGGCGGGCTTTTTTCATCAGGGCACGGAGGTTCCATTGGTCGCCCGACAGACGGTTGGCTTCGGCCAGAACCCTGTCGGCGAGCTCTGCCATGTCGACCGGATTTTCCGACCAGAACCCGCGAAGCAGCGCGTCGGGATCGCGGCGCTCAAGCCCTTCTTCCGAAAGGACGTTTCTTGGGAAATCCCTTGCATTCACGGTAACGATGACATCCGCAGACGAGGAAACAGCCGTCGCCAGAACATGAATATCCGCCGGGTCGGGCAACCAAAGTCTCTGCGCTAGCCCTGGGTTCTCCGCGTGTTCGGCTTTTGGCCAGTTTGCCTGTGTCAAAGCAATTTCAGCGCGAGCTTGCGCCTCACCTTCCGGGCCGAGTTTACGGGCCGCGCGCGCCCATTCTTCTAGAATGCGCGCGGACCAAACCGGTGTAAAATGACCAAGTTTGGCCGCCCCCAGCAGCATCTCTCGCATCACCGTCGGGTAAATGACGCAGGTATCAAGAACGGCCTTCACAGCCGATAAAACACAGCTTTGAGGTAACCGCTTTCGGCCAATTGCGGCAATTGCGGGTGATCGGGTCCGGCAAACCCGGTGTGGATAAGCTGCGCCTGCCGCCCTGCCCGACCAATCCCGCGCGAAGAAGCATCGCGGAACCGACCAAGGTCAGCCGCGTGCGAGCAAGAACACAGGCCAAGATAACCGCCCGCCTTCACCAGCGGTGCGGCCAGTCGCGCCACACGTTCATACGCGCGCAGCCCCGCGTCCAGTGCCTGTTTCGACGGGGCAAAGGCCGGCGGATCACAGATAACGACGTCGAATTGAGCCCCCTCCTGCCCCAGTTGTGTCAGAACATCGAAGGCGTCGCCTTGCCGGGTGTCGAACCTTCCGTCAAACCCCGAGGCTTGCGCACCCTTGGTGGCCAGTTCCAGCGCAGCGGCTGAGCCATCGACGGAAAGCGCGCGTGCCGCACCGCCGGCCAGCATCGCAAGACCAAACCCACCAACGTGGCTAAAAACATCCAACACTTGTGCGCCGGGTTGCACCAAACGCGCGGCAAACGCGTGGTTGGGGCGCTGATCGTAGAAAAGACCGGTCTTTTGCCCGCCGGTCAGATCGGCCATGTAGGTCGCGCCATTCATTGGAACCGGCAGCGGGTCATCGGGGGCCTTGCCGCGCAACGTGAGGTTAGCATCATCCAACCTCTCAAGGCCGCGTGTCCGGCCCGAAGCGTTTTTCAACACGACCGAAACGCCCGTCACAGAAACCAGAGCATCGGTCAGAGTCTCAAGGTGTTTTTCAGCCCAAGCCGCATTTGGCTGAATAACGCAGGCATCACCGAAACGGTCGATGATCACGCCGGGAAATCCGTCCGCTTCGGCATGGATCAGGCGATAATATGGCGCGTCAAACAGCCGTTCACGCATCTGAAGCGCGCGGCGCAGACGGGTCTCAAACCAATCGGAATCCAACGTGGCCTCCAGATCACGGTCCAGAACGCGGCACATGATCTTGGAGTTCGGGTTCACCGCGACCAGCGCAATGGGCGAGCGCTTTTCATCTTCGAGAACCGCAAGGGCACCGGCCTCGATCTTACGCGTCCGGCGGTCGGTCACGATGTCATTTGCATAGACCCAGGGAAAGCCATGGCGCAGCCCGCGTGCGTTGGCTTTGGGTTTCAGGCGAATACGGGGGCGATCGGCGGCTTGGGTCATGGCGCCCTCTTAGTGCCGATTGCCCGCAGGGAAAAGCCCTAGCGCGAACGCGAACGCCATCCGCCCCGTCTTTTAGGGGTTTTGGCGGCTTGCAGACCTTCGGCCAGAACCTGCGTCATAGGATGATCCGCTGCCTGCGCTGAATAGGCGGCGTGTAGGTCGACCAGCGCCAGAGCCTGATCCCGTTCCGCAGGCAGGCTGAGCGCCCAGTCCAGAAAGATAGAGCGGCATTCCGGCAAAGTGATGCCATCAATGCGATAGGCTTCGCGGATAAGACCTTTGTGGTCGTTCGGATCGTCACTGCGCGCCATTGCCGTCCTCCTTGATCACGCTGGCGATAATTTCGGCAGCGCTTGAATACCTCTGCTGCAGCGCGGCCTGAAGCTGTTCAACCTGTTCGAACCCAGTGGCCCGGCACAGGAAATCTGACCCGCCCTGGCCTATTTTGTCCGCTTCGATCATCTTACCGGACAGCAGCCGAGCCGCACATTGTACAGACCAGCATAAATCGTAGCATTCTTTGAGTGTTTGCGCCTGCGCGACGTCCAAAAGTCCGGCAGCGACCGCGCCGTCCAACCCTGCGTGAACATCGTGCTTGGTCTCACCCGACAACAAGGCTCCGGTTTCGGCCATCAACTCAATATCCATCATGCGCCCCGCGCCGTTCTTGGCGTCCCAAATACCAGACGGGGATTTCGCCGCCGCCAAACGGACGCGCATTTCTGCCACATCGTTCAATATCTGCGCTTGGTCTCGGGGGTGGGACAGGAGTACTGCGCGAAACGCCTCAATATCCTCGGCCAGTCCCGGATCGCCCGCCACGACCCTGGCACGGGTCAGGGCGAGATGTTCCCAAACCCACGCTTCATTTCGTTGATAATTGGTGAAACTCGCCCAACTCGTCGCAACGGGACCCTGATTGCCGGAAGGGCGCAGGCGCATGTCCACCTCATACAACCTGCCCTGAGACATAGGGGCAGACAGCGCCGTAATCAGCGCCTGCGTGAACCGGGCATAGTAAGTCCGGGTTGCCAAAGGTCGCGGGCCGTCAGACATGTCCTGATCCAGCGGATCGTAGATCAGGATGATATCCAGATCGGATTGCGAGTTTATTCGGCCAGCGCCAAGCGACCCCATGCCCAGAACGGCGGCCCCACGTCCCGGCGCGGGGCCGTGTTTCAGGGCGAATTGTTCTTCCACGCATGGCAGGATCGCGGCGATCACAGCCCCTGCCAGTTCCGCATATTGTTGTCCGGCCTGCGCCCCGTCGATCAATCCACGCAAGTGATGCACACCGACCCGAAAGTGCCACTCTTTGCACCAACGCCGCGCGAGGTCCAACTGGCTTTCATAATCCCCTTCCTGCGCCAGTGCCTGCTGCAAATCGGCTTGCAGAGCAGATTGCCCCGGCCAGTCATCAAAGAAGCTGCCCCCAATCACCGCATCAAACACCGAAGAATTGCGCGACAGGTGCGCCGCCAGCGCATGAGAGGTTCCGACAATGTCAATCAACAGGTCAATCAGGTGAGGGTTGGCTTCGAACAACGAAAATAGCTGTACACCCGCCGGCAAGCCCGAAAGAAACCCGTCCAGTGCCAACAGCGCCTCATCCGGTTTCGCAGTTTTCGAAAGGCGCGACAGAAGCTCGGGCTTAAGCCTCTCGAAAATATGCGCGCCCCGTTGCGATCGCAACGCCGGATAGGTGGGCCAGCGGGCCAGAATGCTTTGATCAAACCCGGCCTCTCCGGCAGGTTTCGGCGTAGACGAGCCGGGCGCAAAGAACCCTTCGGTCAGCTCGTGGACTTCGGTCAGGCGGCGGGTCAGGTCCGCCGTCAGTTCGGCGCTGTCGATCCCCATGAGGCAGGCGACACGTTCGATCCCATCAGGCGACTGAGGCACCTTGTGGGTCTGGGCATCGTGGATCATCTGAATCCGATGCTCGACATCCCGATGGGCGCGATAATGGTCCGTCAGCTTTTCCGCGACATCCCGTGGAACCCAGCCCTTGTCAGCCAAGGCTGCCAGCCCGGGCACCGTACCACGAACCCGCAGATCTGGGTCGCGCCCTCCGGCGATCAACTGGCGGGTCTGTGTAAAGAATTCGATCTCACGGATGCCGCCCTGCCCCAGCTTCATGTCATGGCCCGGTATGGTCAACGCGCCGCCGGTGCCTTTGTTCTCGCGGATACGCAGACGCATGTCATGGGCATCCTGAATGGCGGCAAAATCCAGATGCCGCCGCCAGACAAACGGCCGCAGCGTGTCCAAAAAGCGCTGTCCTGCCTCGATATCACCTGCGCAGGGCCGCGCTTTGATATAGGCTGCGCGCTCCCATGTGCGGCCAAGGCTTTCGTAATACCGTTCGGCGGCCTCAGCCGCGATGCACACAGGCGTCACCCCCGGATCGGGACGCAGACGCAGATCGGTGCGGAACACATAGCCATCTGCCGTCTTGTCGCTGAGCGTCGCGCAGAAATTCCGTGTGGCCCGGACCATTCCGTGTCGCGCATCATAGAAATCGTCCGGATCAAACCGGGTTTCATCAAACAGAACGATCAGGTCGATATCCGAACTATAGTTCAGCTCGTGCGCACCCATCTTTCCCATGGCCAGAATGATCATCCCGGCAGCAGTTTCCACATCGTCCTCGGTCATGCCCGGCAGTTTGCCCCGCCGGATCAGCGCGGCGATCTCAGCTTTGGCCGCAACGTCGGCCGCTAGTGCGCCAAAATCCGTAAGGGCCGCCGTAACTTTCTCCAACGGCCACGCACCAGCCAGATCAGCCAGAGCGGTCAGAAGCGCCACCCGCCGTTTGGCCTGTCGTAATCCGGGCTTCAACTGATCCGCTGGCAGATTTTGTACGCCCTGCATCACATCTGCCAGTGCCTGATCTGGCTGGGTTAAAGCCTGCGCAAGCCAGTCCTTCTCTTGCGCGACAAGCCCATTCAGATAAGGGCTCGATCCGGCGGCCCCAGCGATAAGTTCGCCGGCTTCAGGTGCGAGATCAGTGACAAGCGCACGCGCCTCTGCCCCCAACGACAGATCGAAAGGTCGAGGCATTCGTTGGATGGCGAGTGGTCCTGACATTAACCCTCCGGCGGAAAGACTATACAAGGGATTCAAGCCCCAATTAGGAGATGGCGTAATTTCAATGTCTTGCGCAAGCGGAAACTAACCTTTTCTCGGCGCTTTGCTATGCACCGCCCATCCAAGATGTAAATCTTTTTCACATTCACCCCTTGCAACCTGCCGCATACCCCCCATCTAGATGATGTGAACGAAATTTACATTAACCCGGAGACCCCAAATGACCGCACTTTCCGACCACGCCGTCCCTGAAAATCCGGGATGGCTCTACCGCGCCGAAGCCTGGCTTGATGATAAGGGAAAAGGGGCCTGGATCGCTGTAATGGTCCTTGGATTCATCTTCTTCTGGCCCGTAGGCCTGGCCATTCTGGCCTATATGATCTGGAGCAAACGCATGTTCAGCAAGTCCTGCAGCCGCCGCAAAACCTGGCACAGCCACATGAGCGCCATGAAACCCTCGGGCAACAGCGCCTTTGATGCATATAAGGCCGACACCCTTGCCCGTCTGGAGCGCGAACAACAGGATTTTGAAGCGTTCCTGCGCCGCCTGCGCGAAGCCAAGGACAAGGCCGAGTTCGATCAGTTCATAGACGAACGCGCCCGCGAAAACCGCGATCCAAGCGAAAACGGCGAGAACGCCTGATCCAGACTTGCCCTGCCCCGCCTGATCGGGACAGGGTAAACCACACAACAACTCGGAAATTCCCTACATGACCCATTTGCCTGACCCTGACCGCCAACCGGAGTTCTATCAGTCCGTGGCGATCAAACGCTTTGTCGCGTGGTTGTTTGACATCGCCTTTGTCTCGCTGCTCTGCACAGTTGCGATCTTTCTGACCTTGGGCATGGGCTTGTTTATTCTTGCCCTGATCTACGCGGTCGTCAGCTTTATCTATCGTGTCGTGACCATCGCAAATGGCTCAGCCACTTTGGGTATGCGGTTCATGGGCATAGAATTGCGCGATTCCTTTGGGGCCCGCATGGATACCGGCAAAGCCTTGGCACACACCGCGGGCTATTTCGTCAGCATGGCTTTCCCAGTTCTGCAGATCATCTCGGTCATCATGATGCTGACCAGCGCGCGGTGCCAGGGGCTAACAGATGCTTTCCTTGGAACGGTCATGATCAACCAGCGCGCGTAAAAATTCTCCAACTGCTTGAATCACTTGGCGGTACCGGGATCGGTTGTTATCATCCGTTTCAGGAAACCTGGAACATTCATGCGACACACGCTGCCAATAGCGCCACAATTTTATGTGACGGCCCCACAACCCTGCCCTTATCTTGAGGGCAGGATGGAGCGTAAGTTGTTCACCGCCCTACAGGGCGAAGGCGCGGATCAGCTCAACAACTCGCTGTCTCAACAAGGATTCCGCCGGTCCCAGAACGTGCTGTACCGCCCGTCTTGCGCCGATTGCGCAGCCTGCCTGTCCGCCCGGATAAACGTCTCCGAGTTTTGCACCAGCAAAAGCCAGAAACGCGCCATCAAACGCAACGCCTACCTCCAGCGCAAGGCGAACTCGCCTTGGGCAACAGATGAACAATACGAACTGTTCCGCCGATATCTGGACACGCGCCACGCGGACGGCGGCATGGCCGATATGGATGTATTCGAATTTGCCGCGATGATCGAGGAAACTCCGATCCGCAGCCGGGTCGTGGAGTACGCGGACCCGACCACCGGTGACCTGATCGCCGTAAGCCTGACGGACGTCTTGGATGACGGGCTTAGCATGGTCTATTCTTTTTACGACCCGAACCAGCCGCAAAGCTCTTTGGGGACGTACATGATCCTCGATCACATCGACATCGCCCGCGAAGCTGGCCTGCCATACGTCTATTTGGGGTATTGGGTACCCGGAAGCCCCAAAATGGGATACAAGGCCCGCTTCTCCGGGCTCGAAGCGTACGTTCGGGGCGAATGGATCAATGTCGGCAATCCGTCGGAGTTGCCGGACTCCAGTCATCATCCACTTTCCACTGCCCCCATTGCCGAACAGGTAGCCAATATCCAACTACCCGACCGCCACCCGACCAAGGGCTGAGGCAACATGCGCCAAAGCCTTCACGCGGTGACGCTAGTGGTCCCGGATTATGATGCAGCCATCGCTTTCTACTCGCAAACACTGAAATTCACCGTCCTGCAGGATATTGACCTG
This sequence comes from Ruegeria sp. HKCCA5491, assembly GCF_013034565.1. Taxonomy (NCBI): domain Bacteria; kingdom Pseudomonadati; phylum Pseudomonadota; class Alphaproteobacteria; order Rhodobacterales; family Roseobacteraceae; genus Ruegeria; species Ruegeria sp. HKCCA5491. Next base: position 178,195 of record NZ_WQGG01000008.1, on the reverse strand, counting down.
GGCGCAGGAAAGCGATGGGTCCGCATCGCACCGCCAGGATCAAAGCAGGGATCGCTACTGCTCGCCCGTGCGGACGGAGCTGACCAATCCGCAGTAATCGGCAACCAGACCGGTGGGCGCGTAGGCTTCTTTCTGGAAACCGATGACTTCGACCGCGACCACGCCAAAATGAACGCCGCAGGTGTTCACTTCGAGGAAGCCCCCCGACACGAGCCCTACGGAACGGTCGCCGTCTGGCGCGATCCCTTCGGAAACCGCTGGGACCTCATTCAGTTCACCTGATCCATCCCTTCATCTGGCCAAAAATATCCCGGGGTTGAATTGGCCGCAGGCCAAGAAGGGGCTGGCCCCTTCCCAAAACGCCAAAGCAAAGGGGGCCAGCAGGCCCCCTTTTCATTTTCACTGAATGACACCCAAAGATCAGTTCGGGATCAGATCCGGAACGATTGTCACAATCGACGGGAAGAACCACAGGATTGCGATTCCGACCACCTGGATCAGCACGAAAGGAATGATCCCGCGATAGATATGCCCAGTCGTGACCTCCTTCGGTGCAACCCCCCTCAGATAGAACAAGGCAAATCCGAACGGTGGCGTCAGGAACGAGGTCTGCAGGTTCACCGCGACCATGATCGTGACCCATTTCGGATCAAACGATCCGCCATAGATCACCGGGCCTACGATGGGGATCACGATGTAGATGATCTCAAGGAAATCCAGCACGAACCCAAGGATGAACAAGACCAGCATCACGATCAGGAAAACCGTAAACTCGTTGTCAAAGCTCCTGAGGAATTGCTGAATGTAATGTTCCCCACCAAACGAGATCACCACAAGGTTCAACAATTGCGACCCGATCAGGATGGTGAACACCATCGAGGTCACCTTGGCGGTTTCCCGTACCACCGGCGTCAGAACACCACTGGTAAACAGAACCCAGCACCCATAGATCAGGCCGAACAGGGCGAACAGGTAAGCGCCATACGCGATGAAGAAGGCAATCCAGGTTTCCGCCGTCACACCGCCCTGGTTGATGCGCAGGTCAAAGTTGACCCCCATGAGCAGGGCAATGATCACGGCAAATGTCGACCAGATGATCACCTTGCCGGATCGTCCCTGATCCTGCAGTTTGCGATAGGCCGCCAGCATGATCGCACCACCAGCCCCCAGCGCAGCCGCCGGAGTTGGGTTCGTCACACCACCCAGGATCGAGCCGAGAACCGCGATGATCAGAACCAGCGGTGGGAACACCACACGGATCAGATCATTGGTCGCGCACCGCGCCGCAGCTTCCTTACAGCCATACATGGCCAGCGCAAACGGCACCGCCAACAGCAGGAAGGTCGCCCCAGACGATGTTGTCGGCGCGATCAGAAGCACATCCACCAATAGCATCAGCAACAGGCCAATGGCCCCAACGATCAGGGGCTGCGTAGACTGCGACGGTGCAATTCCCCGTCCCATGACCAGCGTCAGACCCAGCAGAACAACCATCACGGCGACACCTGTTCCGATCGGTGCAGCCGCTGCGATTTTGGCTTCCTGAGCAGCGGCCAGTTCCTCTTCGGTCAGTCGTGTGGCTTCGCTGGTTCCTCCTGCAGCGTCGATGGCCTCCTGCTCGGCCACGGCCTGATCCCAGGCGGATTGACCATGCAGGTCGATCATCGAGGCCTTACATTCCGCAGACACGTTGGTGCGCAGGGATGCGCCCTCGCCAATGTCAGAGAACGCCGAAACGCTGATGTTCTGGCTGCCGATGATACCGGCGCTACTTAGCATTACCGCGCCCACGATCAGGGCGACCGGCGCGCCCAGCAACCAGGTCAGACCTTCGGCGCGAGTAATCACTTCGCCACTGCCGCCCGACAGTTCAACAGCCGGAGCCTTATCGGGGTTAAGCAACGCATATCCGAACGCATAGAGCGCATAGAGCAATGCCAGCATGATCCCCGGCAGCAGCGCCGCCTGGAACAACGTGCCGACCGAAACCACCGCCGGCTCACCCAGATAGGTCAGCGCGTCGGTACAGCCCGCTTCAACTGCGCGGGTTTCCTGAGCGGTTGAATACAAATCTCCCGCCAGAGTTCCCAGCAGAACGATCACGATCGAGGGCGGAATAATCTGCCCCAACGTACCCGAAGCGGCGATCACACCCGTCGCCAGTTCAGGCGAATAGTTGTTCCGCAACATCGTCGGCAACGCCAGCAGGCCCATGGTCACCACGGTGGCCCCGACGATCCCGGTCGAGGCCGCAAGGAACGCGCCCACAACAACAATCGACACAGCCAGACCGCCCGGCAGCGGTCCGAAAACGCGCGCCATCGTCGTCAGCAGATCGTTTGCAATCTTCGAGCGTTCAAGCGTGATGCCCATCAGGACGAACATCAGCACGGCCAGCAGAGTTTCGATCGACTGCCCCGCCAGAACACGTTCATTCATGCGGTTCACGATGAACGAGACGTTGCGGTCAAGGGCCGTTTCCCAGCCAGATACAAAGACCGGCTCAGCTATGCGCGGTAAGTCCGGGTATCGGAACACCGATATCACATCTGGCTTGATCCCAGAATTCACCACATCCCGATAGGCTTGTGAGCTGGTATCAATCGCTTGGTGTATCAGCAGCCCGGCACTGTCCAGCGCCGCAATGATCCCGAATGAGATGATCCCCGCCCCACCGATGGCAAAGGCCACCGGAAAGCCGGACAGAATGCCTCCGAAAAGGCAGAAGAACACGATAATGAGGCCTATCTCGACGCCATCAAGTCCGAATAACATAGTCTGGGTCCCCGTCCCTAATGTGCGCCTTCGTAGGCTTCTTCACCCTCACCAAGGCTGTCCTTGTCGAGGTATTTTCCAACGCTGTCTGGCCCTTCCACATATTCCAGATACGACCGGTACAGGAACGCGATGGCGTGCAGGAACACCATGCCCGCGAAAGCCACCAGAAGAATCTTGAACAGGAAGTAGGCGTTGAACCCATTCGGGCTGAAGCCGATGGTTTCCACGTTCCAACGCAGCGCGCGGGATTTCAGAATCAGCTTGTCCAGCGTATCGCTGGCCGAGGGCTTCGGCACGATTAGGTGCCGCCACATGAAGTACCATCCGTACATCCATGTCAGCACCGCCATCGGCATCATGAACAACAACGCACCCAGCATGTCGATCACACGTTTGGCCCGGTGGCTGATGCCTGCATAGATCAGGTCAACCCGAACATGTCCGCCCTGCACGAAGGTATAGGTGCAGCACAGGCACACGACCATTGCGTTATAAAGCTTCAGTTCTTCGGCATACCAACTGATATCCATCTGGATCGGGATACCGAAACCAAAGGCCATATCGGGCCGCGCGAACACCCGCTGCATGAAAACGATGACGATTTGCTGGATGACCATCAGCAGGCCCGCCCACGCAAAGAAGCGTCCGGTTGTGTTGGCGAACCCCTCAAGGCCGCGCACCATGCCCCACATGAAGTTCCGATAATACAGACCGATGGCGGTCAGAACCAAAAAGATGGTGAAGATCACAAAGAAGAACTCGACCGACCCGCCATAATAGACAAAGCGCATGATGGCTTCTTTGTCCGACCAGTTCAGCCAGAGTTGCGGATGCGTGATGGCATATCCGAAATTATAGAAGGCTTCGGCAATGTTCTGAATGAACCAAACCAGTCCATTCCACAGGGCGCCGAAGAACGAGATACCGTTTTCGTCCTGCATGTTGTCCCCAGGTCGCGTCAGTTGCACCGCAGCTTATTGTTGGCTTGTCCGAGCCCTGCATGTGCAACGGGAAAGGTTTCCCCGCACCAGGCGGGGAAACCAATTGAGTTTAGTTCCTGCGATTAGCCGCGAACGCGGTCGCGCTGTGCAGTGTAGGCACCCGACGACAGGTTCAACCAGGCCGAAGACGCCGCCATCGAAGCCATCGCGCTGTCGTGGATCTTCTTGAACAGCTCGTCGCCCATGTTTTCGTCCAGAACTTCCTGGCTGGCGGTGCCGAAGGCATCCCAAACGCTGTCCGGGAATTCCATGACCTTCACGCCGCCCGACTGCAGACGCTGCAGGGCCGCACCGTTGTTGGCCAGGAATTGCGCCAGGTTCCACTGGTGCGCTTCGGCGGCAGCGATCTCGATGATCTTCTGCTGTGCGGGTGTCAGTTCCTCGAACACGTCGCGGTTGGTCGCCAGCGACAGACCTGCGCCCGGCTCGTGGAAGCCAGCGGTGTAGTAGGTCTTGGTGATTTCCTGGAAACCGGCCTTTTCGTCGGCCCAAGGTCCGATCCACTCGGTCCCGTCGATCGCGCCGGAGGACAGTGCCTGATACACTTCCGAACCCGGGATGTTCTGAACGGACGCGCCCAGTTTACCCAGGGCTTTACCGCCCAGACCCGGCATGCGGAACTTCAGCCCGTTAAAGTCTTCGGGGCTGTTGATCTCTTTCGAGAACCAGCCGCCCGCCTGCGCACCGGTGTTACCGGCCAGGAACGACTTCAGGCCAAAGATCTGACCCAGCTCGTCATGAGCTTCCATGCCGCCATCATGGTAGTACCAGTTCACCAGTTCCTGCGCGGTCATGCCGAACGGAACAGCGGTGAAGAAGGCATAGCCCGGGTGCTGACCCACAAAGTAATAGTCCGCCGCATGGTACATGTCGGCCTGACCCGACGATACCGCGTCGAAAACTTCGAACGCGCCAACCAGTTCACCGGCTGCTTTGATGTCAACGGTCAGGTTGCCGTCAGACATTGCGGTGATGCTGTCGGCGCAACGCTGCGCGCTGTCGAAAACACCTGCCAGACCACGACCCCACGAGGTCACCATGGTCAGAGTGCGCTTGCCCTGCGCGTAAGCCGGAGCCGCCAGCGTGGTGGCCGCAGCTGCCGAGCCGCCCAGAGCAGATGTTTTCAGAAATGAACGACGATCCATATGAGTGTTCCTCCCCTACATATCCAATACCCCAGCCGATGCCGGGGGCAGTCGTTGTCAGTGCGCGCCAGCCTAATGACCCCGAATTGAATGTGAATACCTACTACTACGTAGGAACCTCGGTTTTTGGGCGGCTTGGGTCGTGAATTTGACGCCAAACACCACAATTTTCTGACCTATGGCCGGGAAGAACGATCAAAAGTCCAAAAATTTTGCAATTTGCCGCAGGCTTGCGTATCGATTCGACCATGAGGGGATTCCGAAATCTGATTTCGCTGACCTATGGCCAGAAATTGTCGCTTGTCGCGGCGATTCCCTTGGTCGTGGCCGTCGCTGCGATCGCACTGTTCGTGACGTATGAATCCCGTGCAACGGCCGAGCGCGAGATTCAGGCGCTGGAACGCAGGCTGATCGAGGCCAAGAAGGAAGAACTGCGCAACTATGTAACCCAAGCCCGCAACGGGTTCGCTTACATCTATGGCCGCGCATCAACTGACGACAAGGTGGCACAGAACCTTGTGACGCAAATCCTGTCGGCGATGATATACGGCAAGGATGGGTTCTTTTTCGTTTATGACTATGACGGTAACAATCTGGTCAGCCCGCGCCAAACCCAGTTCATCAACCGAAACTGGGAAGGTCTGACCGACAGCGACGGCACGCCCATTGTTGATGAGTTCATTCGCCTCGCTCGTCAGGGGGCCGGATGGCACAGTTTCATGTGGCAAAAGCCCTCAACCGGGGAAGAGGCGCAGATGATCGCCTATGTCGTCGGCCTGCAAGATTGGCGCTGGGCCGTGGGGACCGGTGTTTTCATAGACGATATCGTTGCCACCGTCGCCAATGCCCGCGCCGAGGTCGAGGCGCGCGTTCAGCGTACCTTCATGTATATCGGCGGCATCGTACTGGCCGCCGTACTGATCGTCTTTGCCTCGGGCATGTTGCTGAACTTCCGCGAACGCAGGCTGGCCGACGCCAAACTGAAGGAGCTGACCCAGCGTGTGTTTGACGCGCAGGAAGAAGAACGCGGTCGCGTGGCCCGTGAGCTGCATGACGGGATCAGTCAGATATTGGTCGGTGTGCGCTATGCTTTGGACAACGCCCGTCGCCGCTTGGCGCGAGGTGATGACGCAGGCGCACGCGATCCGTTGGAGAAAGGGATCGACCACCTTGGCACTGCCATCACCGAGGTCCGCCGCATCAGCCGCGACCTGCGCCCGGGCGTTTTGGACGATCTGGGGCTTGGCCCGGCGCTCAAGGCGCTAACCGACGATTTCCGCGAACGCACCGGGATTGAGACCGAGTTTTCAACCGTTGTCTTCCGTAACCGTCTGGATCAGGACAGCAAGATCGCGCTGTATCGCATCGCCCAAGAAGCCCTCACCAATATTGAGCGTCATTCGGGGGCAACGCGCGTTACAATTGATTTGCGCGGCCATAAGAAAGGCGCGACAATGCGCATTACCGATAACGGTCGTGGTCTGCGTAGCGACCCCGGACAGGCAAGCGCCGGGATCGGATTGCGGAATATGCAAGAGCGTATCGAACAGCTTGACGGCTCATTGCGTATTCTGTCATCACGCGGCCCACGCAGCGGCACGGTGATCGAGGCCAGCCTGCCCCTGAGTCATTTGTTGCCACCACGCGAAGACGCGACCCCAAACCGAAAGGCCGGTACATGAGCGACCAAACGATCCGGGTCCTTATTGTAGATGACCACCCGATGGTTGCCGAAGGGATTCAGTCGATCCTTGAAAGCTATGACGAAATTCAGGTCGTCGGAACGCTCAGTAGCGGACAAGAGGCGGTGGAAAAGGCGACAGACCTGGCCCCAGACGTCATCCTGATGGACCTGAATATGCCGGGGCTTGGCGGGTTGAGCGCCACCGAGATCATCCTGGAACGCCTGCCCCGGACCCACATCCTTATCCTGTCAATGCATGACAGCCCGGAATACATCTCGACCGCGCTAAGTCACGGTGCCAAGGGATATGTCCTCAAGGACGTCCCAACCGAAGAGATCAAACAGGCCATCGACGCCGTAATGCGCGGGGAACAATACCTTTGCACGGGTGCCAGCGGCTCGTTACAGCCCAAGGGCGAAAGCACCCGTGAGGCGCTGACTGGGCGCGAACAGACAATCCTGCTGGAGCTCGCCCAAGGCAAGTCGAATAAAGAAGTCGCTCAGGCGCTGGATATCTCTGTTCGCACCGTCGAGACGCACCGCAAGAACATCAAACGCAAACTAGGCATATCATCGACAGCCGGTCTTACACGCTATGCGCTGGAACACGGCGTCCTACAAGGCACAAGCCCCGGATTTTGATCCCGCAGCGCGCAGCGCAGCGACGCCCAACCAGCGGAGGCGCGCCAAAGGCGCGTCGACAATGGGCGGGAGGGCCTTCCGCCGACCAGCATCAGTCAAGCAGACTGTCTCGCCTTACCCCTTCCCGATCCAGGTGATGCGGCAAAACACGGCCATATAATTGCCGAGTTCGTTCGACCCCGCCGCACATACCTTCGGCCTCGACAAATGAAAAAATCCCCACATACCGGCTGCACGACCCTTTGACAGGCGCAACGCGGTGTAGGGAGTAGCGCCCTTTGAATATCTGCAGGTCGCCGGGTTGCAGTTCAAGCTTGCGCACCCGCGCTCTGTTCCCGTCCAACACCGAAGCGACCGTGTCAAAATTCTCGTCCGAAGAACTGCGCAGGTTCGGCACATACTCGAACGCGCCGCCCTCCTCTCCGTTTTGGATGGCCAATGTCACGGTGTAGTTGTTGGTGTCGAAATGCCAAGGGAAGCCCTGCCCTTCCTCAACGACATTGATAATGACGTCCGCCAGCGGGTCATCATAGCGAAAGAACCGATCCTCGGCCTCATCCAAGGCCGCGCGGATGAAGGGTAGAAAGCCCTCAAATTCATAGATTCGGCGCAAAGGTCCGGATGTTTTGAAATTATCAGCCGGCACAAAGGCATTGGACCGATCATAGAACCGCCGGACAGGATGATCCGCCGCCAACCCAGGATCACCCTTCGTGAAATAGGCGTTTGTTCGATTGAACGAGCGATGCGCTTTTGGGGCGGTCGCCCGCGCCTCTTGCAGCAATTGCGCCAACCCTTCGGCGTGCACAAAACCCGGCAGGACGGCGCATCCGTCCTGATCCAGTTCACGCCGCAAATCGCCGATCAATTGATCATACGCCCGCGAGCCCGGACAATCGATCGGATACCGTCCCAGATCCACAAGATCGTGCAACATTTCCCGCCTCCTCTGCCTGCAAAGACAAAGTCAGCGTACTCAACCCAATCGGCCGATCATGCTTGTTTGGGACATTGCCATGACGCTTTCCGACACTGTTATTTTTGCGATGCACATGCAGACGACAGGAAATCTTCTCGAATCTTCCGGCCAGGCGCCAAAACGCGCAATAAAATGTCGCAAAATTCACCGCTCAAGATACAAAATTGGTACGATTGCCTGTTGACGCCCCCTTTTACCGCCCATAATGTCCCTGCACGCAAAAAAGGAGCCTCTGGCGATGAAAGCGCTAGTCGTAATCGTAGGAAACACGCGCATGGGCCGGTAACGGTAAACCATATTCCAACCCATGCGCCTCCGAAAATCTCGGGGGCTTTTTTTTGGCAAAACGCAAGACACATGTCGCGAACGGAGCAAAGCAGATGACACGTGAGATGACCGGCGCAAAGATGGTGGTTCAGGCCCTCAAGGATCAGGGCGTGGACACGGTATTCGGATACCCCGGCGGCGCCGTGCTACCGATCTATGATGAGATTTTTCTGCAAAACGACATTCGCCACATTCTGGTGCGTCACGAACAAGGGGCCGTCCACGCCGCCGAAGGCTATGCCCGGTCAACCGGCAAACCCGGCGTTGCGCTTGTGACCTCGGGTCCCGGTGCCACTAACGCGGTGACCGGCCTGACCGACGCGCTGCTCGACTCGATCCCGATTGTTGTTCTGACCGGTCAGGTACCGACCTTCATGATCGGCTCGGACGCGTTCCAAGAGGCTGACACCGTCGGCATCACCCGCCCCTGCACCAAGCATAACTGGCTGGTGAAGGACACGGATTCGCTGGCCGAGACCATGCATGAAGCTTTCCACGTCGCCACCTCGGGCCGCCCCGGTCCGGTGCTGATCGACATTCCAAAGGACGTGCAATTCGCATCGGGTGAATATACCAGCCCTAAACCCTCGACCTCGCATTACCAACCGGTAATGAAGGGCGATCTGGAAGAGATCACCGAACTGGTCGCCGCGATGGAGACCGCCAAGAAGCCCGTCTTTTATACTGGCGGTGGCGTGATCAACTCAGGCCCTGCGGCCAGCCAGTTGCTGCGTGAACTGGTGGATTCGACCGGCTTTCCCATCACCTCGACCCTGATGGGTTTAGGTGCATATCCAGCTTCAGGTGAAAACTGGCTGGGCATGCTGGGCATGCACGGCCTTTATGAGGCCAATCTGGCGATGCATGATTGCGACCTGATGATCAATATCGGCGCTCGGTTTGATGACCGGATCACGGGGCGGATTGATGCCTTTTCGCCGAATTCGAAGAAGGCCCATATCGACATTGATCCCTCGTCCATCAACAAGGTGATCCGTGTGGACATCCCGATTGTGGGCGACGTCGCGCATGTTCTTGAGGATATCCTGAAGGTCTGGAAAGCGCGCGGTCGCAAGACCGATGCTGCGGCAGTTTCCAAATGGCAGGAACAGATCAGTGACTGGCGCAAGGTCAACTGTCTGGCCTACACCAACAGCGAAAAGACGATCAAACCGCAATATGCGCTGCAACGCCTTGAAGAGCTGACCAAAAAACACGACCGCTATATCACCACCGAGGTCGGCCAGCACCAGATGTGGGCCGCGCAGTATCTGGGCTTTGAAGACCCCAACCGCTGGATGACATCCGGTGGTCTGGGCACCATGGGCTATGGCACCCCGGCCTCGATCGGTGTGCAGATGGCCCACCCGGACGCGCTGGTGATCAACGTCGCGGGTGAGGCTTCGTGGCTGATGAACATGCAGGAGATGGGCACCGCCGTTCAGTACCGCCTGCCTGTGAAACAGTTCATCCTGAACAACGAACGCCTGGGTATGGTCCGCCAGTGGCAGGAGCTGCTGCATGGTGAGCGGTACTCGCATTCGTGGTCCGAAGCCCTGCCCGACTTCGTTAAACTCGCCGAGGCATTCGGGGCCAAGGGTATCCTGTGTTCCGACCCCGCAGATCTGGATGACGCGATCATGGAAATGATCAACTATGATGGCCCCGTTATCTTTGATTGTCTGGTAGAAAAGCACGAAAACTGCTTCCCCATGATTCCGTCGGGCAAAGCCCATAACGAGATGCTGCTGGGCGAGGCCGAGACGCAGGGCGTGATCGACTCCAAAGGTTCGGTTCTGGTTTAACAAAATTCGTCGAATTTTGTCGGGCGCCCCAGTGCCCGACCTTCGCAGGATGATGAAAGGGACGTAAATGTCTGCCCTACATATCAAAAAAGGCGCCACTCGCCATTCGGCCTATAACCTACGGCCCACCTTCTCGGACGTTCAGGAACGTCACACGATAGCAGTTCTCGTCGAGAATGAGCCCGGTGTACTGGCGCGTGTGATCGGGCTATTCTCTGGTCGCGGCTATAACATCGAAAGTCTGACCGTGGCCGAGGTTGATCATACCGGCCATCTCAGCCGTATCACCATCGTCACCACCGGTACCCCACAGGTGATCGAACAGATCAAAGCGCAGTTGGGTCGGATCGTGACGGTGCACGATGTCCACGACCTGACTGTCGAAGGCCCCTCGGTCGAGCGGGAATTGGCGATCATCAAGGTCGTCGGCGAAGGCGACAAGCGGGTCGAAGCCCTGCGTCTAGCCGATATTTTCCGCGCCAACGTGGTCGACAGCACCTTGAATTCGTTCATTTTCGAAATCACCGGCGCTCCGGACAAGATCGACGCCTTTGCCGATCTAATGCGCCCGCTGGGATTGGTCGAAGTGGCCCGCACCGGAGTCGCAGCCCTGCTGCGCGGTGACTGATAATATCCACCCCGCCCTTGGACGACCCCGTGGGCGGGGTATCTGTTTCCAAAATCCGCACCTAGCAGGATTTCGGGATTCCCTTTTCCGCCCTCTGCGGAAAACCGCCATAAAGATCAAACAAAACGAACTAAAGCCTATTGCGTTTACGCTTTTGCACGCTAGCCTCATGGAGTAGCGTGGCGTTGGGATGCGCCCGTTAGCGTATTCAGTGAGATTAAGCGCAATACCATTCGTTGGGCCGTGCGCTGTTTGTTACCCTGAAAAGTCACAATAAGAACCTGGGACACAAATGACGAATAACACTCGCAGCCCGGCGGAACTGCGCAAGATGTTCGGCGCAAATCTACAGCGATTGGCAAGGCAGTACCCCTCGGTTTCCGAACTCTGCCGCCAGCTTGGAATAAACCGGACGCAATTCAACAGATATCTCGGCGGTGAAAGCTTTCCGCGCCCGGACGTTCTGTACCGGATTTGCAATTTCTTCGAGGTCGACGCGCGCATTCTTCTGCGCCCTATTGACGAGATCGACTTACCCCCGGTCCACCCAGCAGCCTCGGCGCTGACTGAATTTCTGGGTTCCGGCCCCGGGACACTTACGGAAAACCTGCTTCCGGCGGGTTTCTATTTTGTCTCCGAGACAGGGCTGGACGAACCCCATGCGACCCGGCACAGGGTCCTGCATGCGCGCAGGCTACCGCAATGCACACTGGTCCGAAGCTATGAACCACCCTCAGGAGAAGATAGCGTTGCGTCCAACCTGCGTGAGGTTCAGGGTATTGCAGCATGCGCTGGCCGCCAGATCTATATCCTCATGTCCAGCCGCGCATCGCAGAACAGTCGAATTTACCTCGTGAAACGCGTGAACGACGCGCAATCTGATCAATGGCGAGGCGTTGCGATTTGTCTGTCAAAAACCACCGCGAATGACACAACAATGCGCAGGCTTGCGCTGCGCTATCTTGGCCCCAAACCCAAGGCGGCGCTTTCAGCGGCAAGGGCCGCCCGACGCGCGGAACGAACAGCCGAAGAAATAGTGGCCTGAACTGAAAACTTAATCCGGCTCTACCGTTTCTGCCTGAGTAATCAAGCGGTAGAGATGCCAACTTGCATGGCCAAGCAGAGGCAACACCAAAAACAAGCCCAGAAACCAGGGCACCATCGCGACAAAAGTCAGAACAGCCACGAACACGCCCCACCCCAGCATGACTGGAAAATTTGCGCTGACATAGCTGTAACTGGCAATCATGGCGGTCACAAAGTCCAATTCCCGATCCAAAAGCATCGGAATCGACAGCACCGTGATCATGTAAAGAACGGTTGCGAAAACCGCCCCGACCACCGATCCCACTGCCAGCATCGTAAGTCCATTGGGCGTCAGATACACCTCAAGCGAGGTGGATACGTTGGTCATGGTGGACAATCCCATGAACAGGGCAAAGATCATATGACCCAGAAAGAACCAAAACAGAAACATCACGACGATGATCGCACAGATAGATGGCAGTTGACGCCGACCTTGTTGTGCAACCACCCCAAAGATTGCCCCGAATCCCAGCGGCTCATTCTGCTCTAGCCTGTGCGACACCTCATACAATCCAACAGCGGCAAACGGACCGAGCAGAGGAAACCCAATCGCGGCCAACACAAGCCAGTAAGACGTTTGCGTCTGAATCGTGACCCAGGCAATGGCCCAACCCGCCACCACGTAGACCCCGGCAAAAATCAACCCGAACATCGGCGCGCGACGAAAATCCACCCAGGCCCGGCGCATGGCCTCGCGCAGCATGTCCGTCGTGGCGGGCCCCATCTTCGGAACGCCAAAAGGCTTTTCCATTCTCAGTCTCTCCTCCCCTTATTCCACCCGAATTCGTCAGGCGGGTCGCTTCTGCGGCCATTTCGTAGCTTCGTGATACGCAGCCCCAATGGACAAAACACGCGCGTCCGCACCACGAGGTCCAAAAATCTGCATACCCATCGGCATCCCGTCGGGCCCAAACCCAGCCGGAACCGACAAACTTGGAAGTCCGATCAGGCTGACGGGCACAACAACTTGCATCCACCGATGGTAGGTATCCATCTTTTTCCCGGCGATTTCGGTGGGGTACGGCGTATCCAGATTAAAAGGCCAAACCTGCGCAGAAGGCAGGGCTAAGACATCAAATTCGTCAAACACCTCAACTGCGCGACGAAACCAGTCCGACCGCACGAGGCTTGCTCGATGCACCTGCATTGCAGTCAACCCCAGCCCGCGATCAAGCTCCCACTGGGCTGTATCCTTCAGCATCGACCTGTGCTCGGTAAGCGGTGCAAGACCCGCGGCCACACTCCATGATCTCAGAGTCTCCCAGCTTTTCCACATCCTCTCAGATTCGAATGGCGCATCTACGGCTTCAACAGTAGCCCCTAAGCGCGAGAAAACCTTCAGCGCATCCTCACAAAGATCGAATATTCCATCCTCATATGGAAATGCGCCGCCCCAATCCCTCAACCAGCCTATGCGCACCCCTTTCAGATCAGCCGGTGTAACCGGTGATACGGCCTGAACTGGCACGCTCAGAGGCTGCCGCTTATCGGGGCCGGAAATCACGTCCAGCAAAAGCCCAAGATCCTCAGGGCTTCGGGCCATCGGCCCCAATGTCGATAATTGGTGCAGAAACCCATCCCCAATGGGCTGCGCGGGTACGCGCCCCCACGACGGGCGGAACCCGTAGACATTATTCCACGCAGCCGGGTTACGCAGACTGCCCATCATGTCCGACCCATCCGCTAAAGTAACCATCCCGGTGGCTAACGCAACAGCAGCGCCTCCGGATGATCCACCGCAGGATCGTTCCGAGTCATAGGGGTTTCGTGTAGCCCCGTAGACAGGGTTAAACGTATGCGACCCAAGCCCAAATTCGGGCGTGTTAGTCTTACCGATCAATATCGCACCAGCATCCCGCATCCGCGCCGCGATCAGATCGTCCTCGTCAGGCACATCATCCTTGAATAATGGCGACCCCTGCGAGGTCGGGATCCCCGCCACATTCACAAGGTCTTTGACAGCGACGGGCAACCCATGCAGCGGTCCTTTGATCGGCCCCTCATCCAAGGCCCGCGCCTCTGCCATCAGATCATCTTCGTCGCGCAAAGCAACGATAGCATTCAAAGCTCCGTTGACCTCAGCGATTTTGTCCAGGGTTGCGCGCATAACGGCGACTGCTGAAACACGTCGCCCGGACATCTCTGCCAACAATGCAGTCGCGCTCGTTTGTCTTAGGTCCATTCGGGGCTCTTTGGCATTCTCATCACTCTGTAGTGGTCAGCCTAGCGGGGGTGCCCTGTCAATAAAACCCACTGTTTAGATGTATCTTTCCCGGCCACCCGCAACCTGGGGATCCCCTTCATCTGGCCCAAAATATCCCGGGGGAGTCGCGGCTTGCCGCGGCGGGGGCAGCGCCCCCTACCCAGCTTAATCGCTCTGCGCCTCGGACCGGCTTTTGCCCGCCACGTTCAGCGCCAGCGTCGCCGCCATGAACTCATCCAGATCACCATCAAGTACACCTTTGGTGTCCGAAGTTTCGTGGTTCGTCCGCAAATCCTTGACCATCTGATAGGGCTGCAACACGTAAGACCGAATCTGGTTACCCCAACCTGCGTCACCCTTGGCCTCGTGCGCGGCGTTGATATCGGCGTTCCTGCGATCCAGCTCTTGCTGGTACAAGCGCGATTTCAGGGCCTTCATCGCAATATCGCGGTTCTGGTGCTGCGATTTCTCGGAACTCGTCACAACTATGCCAGTTGGGATGTGCGTAATCCGCACGGCAGAATCCGTGGTGTTCACGTGCTGACCACCTGCGCCAGAAGACCGATAGGTATCAATTCGAATATCCGACGGATTCACCTCAATCTCGATATTGTCGTCCACCACCGGGTAAACCCAGACCGAACTGAACGAGGTATGCCGCTTGGCCGCCGAGTCATAGGGCGAAATCCGCACCAACCGATGCACACCGCTTTCCGACTTCAGCCAGCCATAGGCATTATGGCCGGAAATCTTGTAAGCTGCGGACTTAATCCCCGCTTCTTCTCCGGCGGTCTCAGATTGTAGCTCGACCGTGTAACCCTTCTTCTCGGCCCAACGCACATACATCCGCGCCAGCATTGACGCCCAGTCGCAGCTTTCTGTGCCGCCCGCGCCCGAGTTAATCTCGAGAAAGGTGTCGTTGCTGTCCGCCTCACCGTCCAACAGCGCTTCAAGCTCTTTCTTGGCGGCTTTGGCCTGCAAGGACTTGATCGCAGACTCGGCGTCTTCGACAACCTCGTTGTCCTCTTCCATCTCGCCCAGTTCGATCAGTTCGATATTGTCGCTCAAATCCGTCTTGATCGACTCATATGTCTCGATCGCGTCTACCAGCATCTGACGCTCGCGCATCAGTTTCTGCGCGTTTTCCGGGCTGTCCCAGAGGTTGGGATCCTCAACCCTCGCGTTGAATTCCTCCAACCGATGCGGCGCAGTTTCATAGTCCATGCGCTGCGCAAGCAGCTCCAGAGACTTTTCGATTTCCGCCACGATATTCTGGGTTTCGGCGCGCATGGTTACGTCCCAACTTGCTCAATCAGGCCTGCGTGATAGCAAGTGCGTGGGGTCACCACAAGACGGCGTGACCCCGAATACTGCGCATCGTTAATATAGCCCGCCGCCCTGCAACTCACCCTGGCTGGCATTTGGGCCGACGGTGACTGTGTTGCCTGTCGATGTGGTCACCTGACGGCCTGAGCTGTGGACCTCTTCAAACAAGGGCAGATCTGACCCCATCGCAAAACCGCCGTCGTAAACGCGGTCGATAAAGCCATCTACGCCGTCACGGAAATACTCGGCCACAACGTATTCGCCGGTTGCATCCGCAGGCAGGCGCGCGCCGCTGAAGCGGTCGATTTTAATGAAATGTCCACCCGGGGGAACTTCGAATGGACCCCCGCCGTACTTTTCGACGGCTTTTTCCATAAAACTCTGGAACACCGGGCCGCACATCGTGCCACCATACGCCCCCCGCCCCATCGGGCGCGGGCGGTCATATCCAATGTAGCAACCAGCGACGATGTTTGATGTAAAGCCAATGAACCAAGCGTCCTTGGATTCATTGGTCGTGCCGGTTTTGCCAGCCGTCGGCACCGGAAGATTGACGTGGCTCGACGCTGTACCGCGATCGACAACGCCCTTCATCATCGAGGTCAACTGATAAGCCGTTATCGCATCCATGACCTGACTACGGTTGGTTTCGATGGTGGGCGACTCGTCCGGTTCCAGCCAGCTTGAGTTACAATCCAGACATTGCCGGTCATCGTGGCGGTAGATTGTCTTGCCGAACCGATCCTGAATCCGGTCAACCAGTGTCGGTTCAACCCGCTCGCCCCCGTTTGCGAACATCGCATAGGCTGCGACCATCTTGTAAAGCGTCGTTTCCTCGGACCCCAAAGAGTTGGCAAGGAACGCACCCATCCGGTCATACACACCAAAGCGTTCGGCGTATCCGGCTACCACCGGCATCGTGACCTCTTGCGCCAGACGAATGGTCATCAGGTTCCGCGACTGTTCAATCCCGGTGCGCAGCGGAGTCGGGCCGTAGAACTTGTTGGACGAGTTCTTAGGCCGCCACAAACCTTGCGGGGTATTCACCTCAATCGGGGCGTCCACAACGATCGTTGCCGGGCTGTATCCGCTGTCAAGCGCCGCGGCATAGACGAAGGGCTTGAAGCTCGACCCCGGCTGACGTTGCGCCTGCGTCGCTCGGTTGAACACCGAGTCCTGGTATGAGAACCCGCCCTGCATCGCCAGAACACGCCCCGAGTTTACGTCCATCGCGACGAAACCGCCCTGTACTTCGGGCACCTGTCGGGCGGACCATTGGCCCTCTTCCCCGGCCATGACCAGAATGACATCTCCGCGCTTGAAATTATCCTGAAAATTACCCTGCATCCACTGAATGTCAGAGCGCGGGACAGTGCCGTCTGCCGGGCCATTTTCAATACCCACGGTCAGTGACTGATCGGCGACATTCAAAACGACGGCAGGATACCATTGCGTTGGCAGGACCACGTCACGCGGGACTTCGGTGATGGCCAGCGCCTCGCGCCACTGCACCTCATCCGTCAGCTTGTCTTCAGGGATCACCTCGCCCGTGCCACGCCATTTACCGCGGGAACGGTCGTATTTTTGCAAAGCTACACGCAAAGCTCGGGCCGCCTCGACCTGCATCTCTTCGTCAACCGAGGCGCGGACGGTAAAGCCACCGGTGAAAAATTCGCCCTCACCAAAATCCTCACTCAATTGGCGGCGGATTTCGTCGGTGAAGTAATCACGCGGCGGCAAAGCGGTGCGGAAGCTTTCGAAATCACCGTTCTGGACCGAGCGCAGAGGCATGTTGGTTTCTGCCTCAAAGGTCGCCTGATCAATATATCCGTTCTGGTTCATCTCACGCAGCACATAGTTGCGGCGGGCCAGCAGGCGCTCTTTCTCGCGCACCGGGTGGAAATCGGACGGTGCCTTGGGCATAGCGGCAAGGGTTGCCGCCTCATGCGGGGCAAGTTCCTGCAAAGTTTTGTTGAAATAGGTCTGGGCCGCTGCGGTGACACCGTATGAGTTCTGACCCAGAAAGATTTCATTCATATACAGCTCAAGGATCTGTTCTTTGTCCAGCGTATCCTCAAGCCGCGTGGCGAGGATGATTTCCTTGATCTTTCGCTCGGCCCGACGGTCGCCGGATAGCAAAAAGTTCTTCATCACCTGCTGTGTGATCGTGGACGCCCCGCGCACATTCTCACCCTTGGATTTCACCGCTTCGACGCCCGCCGCAATGATGCCGCGCGGGTCATAGCCCTGATGGGTGTAGAAGTTCTTGTCCTCGGCCGAGATAAACGCCTGTTTCACCAGATCCGGAATTTCCTCGGACGGTGTGAACAGGCGGCGTTCCTGCGCGAATTCGTCGATCAATTGACCCTCGCCGGAATAAATCCGGCTGATCGTCGGCGGCTTGTATTGCGCCAGCGATTCATGGCTGGGCAGATCGCGCCCATACATCCAAAAGACCGCACCAATCACCAGCGCGGCCATGAAAATGCCCAAGGTCACGAGGCTAAAGATCGCCCCGAAAATGGATAGAATGAAACGGATCACGTTACTGCCTTTTGCTCGCGGTGCCGCCTATATAGTGATGCCCCTGCCCGGGGTCAAAACACGATGGCCAATATTAGCCGTTTTGCGCCGCAGGGTCACTGCCCAATAAGCGACCGTCTGACCAGATCATCCTGACGCCAGCGCTCCAGCCCGTCGCGAATGCCGCGCGCCATACCGGTACGCCATTCAGGGTTTCGTATGTTCTCAAGGTCTCTGGGGCTGGACAGAAACCCCAGTTCAATCAGAACAGATGGGATGTCAGCCGCCTTTAACACCGAAAACGAGGCCGTTCGGATCGGGCGGTTGTTCATCGGCCCACCCTGCTGTGTCATCCCTTCGGCCAAAGCTCGCGCAAGCGCGTCGGTGCGCGGCTTGGTTTCCCTGCGGGCAATGTCCAACAAAACATCCGCCACCTGATCGTCCGAACCGCTCAGATCAATTCCAGATATCAGATCGCCGCGATCATGACGCTCCGCCAGTCTGAGGCTGGCCACATCCGACGCATCCTCGGACAGAGTATAGACGGCAGCACCGTGCGCCCGCCCCTCGGACAGAATGTCTGCATGCAACGAGATAAAGACGTCAGCACCTGCCCGATGCGCCAGCGTGATGCGGCGCTCCAACGACACGAACTGATCGTCGACGCGGGTCATGACCACGTCGTATCCCCCAGCACGCAACAGCATTTCGCGCAGCTCGCGCGCAAAGGTCAGCATGAGGGTCTTTTCGTTGAGCCCGCCAACCTCGGCACCGGGGTCGATCCCGCCGTGCCCAGGATCCAGCATCACCCGAAGCAGGCGTGTTCCGTCCTCATCCCGCGCCGGAGGGGTAACCGATGCTTCCGGCAGATCCCAACCGGGCTGGCGCGGCGCACCCGCACTGGCGGAAAACGTATCAAAATCAGCCCCTTTCAAGTCCAAGATCAACTGCGCCTTACCCGATACCGGATCAACGCGCATATCCGAAGTCTCAACCGCCAAAGGCGCCCCAAGCTCCAGAACCATGCGCGACCACCCGGGCACATAGGCCCCATACTGCACTCCACTGACGCGATCCGTTTGCAAAAAGCTGTCGCGGTCCAGGCCGGTCCAGTCGACCTCCTGGAAATCCAGAACCATTCGATAGGGATCGCGCAGGGTGAATACCCGGTATGGCACACCCTGACTGAGACCAAGCAGCACCTGAACTCCGGCGCGCCCGTTATCAGCGACACGGCTGTCATCGGGCAACACGCGTGCAAGCGCACTGAAATCATGCGCAACGGCAGCACCGTTCAGCGCCCAGATCAGCGCAATGGCGAATAGAATTCTGCTCATGGCCTCAAGTTTTCCCGAGATCGTTTGACGCCCAGCTTAGCCGAACAACGCCCGCTTGTGAACGCCCCGCGCTCAACCCACCGACACAGAGCGTTCAGCCATGAACCGCTGCAGACGCAACAGGCCTTCTTCTATGTCTGCCGTCGATCTGGCGTAGGAAAACCGCAATGTCGTATGGCCACGCACAGGATCGAAATCGAGACCCGGAGTGACCGCCACACCCGCCTTTTCAAGGATTTCCGCAGCAAAGCTACGGCTATCATGCGTCAGGTCGGACACATCGGCATAGACATAAAATGCCCCATCAGGCGGTGCGATGTTCGTGAAGCCTGCCTTGGGCAACCCCTTAAGCATCAGGGCGCGGTTGGCCCGGTAGACATCAAGGTTTGCCTGCAATTCATCTTCGCACTCCATCGCGGCCAAAGCCGCAACCTGACTGGCGTGCGGCGCGCAGATGAACATATTCTGGGCGATCCTCTCGACAACGCGCACCTGATCTTCGGGCACAACCATCCAGCCCACACGCCAGCCCGTCATCGAGAAATATTTCGAGAACGAATTGATCACATAGCAGTCATCCGTCACCTCCAACGCTGTGACGGCCTTGGCCTCATGTTCCAGCCCATGATAAATCTCATCACTGATGAACGAGGCGCCCTGCTTTTGCGCGGCCCCGATAAGCGCCTGCATCGCCGTATGATCCAGCATTGTCCCAGTTGGATTGGCTGGCGACGCGACCATAAGCCCCTGAAGATCAAGCCCCGAGAAATCTGACGGCACAGGCTGGAGACGGTTTTCCGGCGCGGTTGGCAGATCGACCGGCACCAGCCCCAAAGCCTTCAAAATCTGTCGGTAGGACGGATAACCCGGCGCGCCTATACCGACACGATCGCCGCTGTCAAATAGCGCCGTGAAGGCCAAAAGGAATCCGCCTGATGAGCCCGGCGTGACCACAACACGCTCGGGGTTGAGGTCGACGTTATACCATTCACCATACATCCGCGCGATCCGCTGCCGCAGAGCCGGAAGGCCCAGAGCAACCGTGTACCCCAGTGGCCCTTCTTTCATGGCCTTTGCCAGAGCATCAGTCGCTCCTTGCGGCGCACCGGTTCCCGGTTGGCCAACCTCCATGTGAATGATGGTGCGTCCAGCCTCTTCAGCCCGGCGCGCGGCCTCCATAACGTCCATCACGATAAAGGGATCGACCCCGGACCGGGTTGAGTTTCTCATGCCCATCTCCCATGTTGCAGCCATGGCTTTTGAGCGCGTATCCAGGCTGGCGTCAATCCCGGCCCTGTTGCTGATCGCAGTGACATGGTTTTCAAGCGCCATTCAAACCGCAGCGCAAAGCCTGATCCGTGACCCCGATATCGAATACGGGCTGCGTGAATTGGCATTTCCCGTCTTGCGCGCAGCGGGGCTGAACACCAATCGTGTGCAAATTCTGGTGGTGAATGACAGCACGTTCAACGCCTTCGTCATCGACTATAACGCGATCTACCTGAATTACGGTCTGATCCTGACGGTCCAAAGCCCGGAAATGCTGCAGGCGGTGATTGCACACGAAGCCGCGCATATCGCCAATGGCCATCTGGCACGGCGGGTGGAGAACCTGAAAGCCGCGCAAAGGAACGCGCAGTTGGGAACCGCACTTGCCCTTGTGGTGGCCGCCGCGGGCGGTGGCGAGGCTGCTGCTGGCATCGCGGCGGGCACCTCCGGCTCGGCCCTGCGCAGTTTTCTGGCACATACCCGTGCCGAAGAATCTTCGGCTGATCGCAGTGCTGCCAGCTACCTCAGATGGGCGGGTATCTCGCCCAGCGGAATGGTTGCGCTGCACCAGAAATTTGCGGGACAGGAACTGTTAAGCACAATCAATCAAGACCCCTACATGCGCTCGCACCCCACCAGCCGTGAGCGCCTGCGGGCTGCCGAAGCTTTCATGGAAGAATTAGGAGATAAAGCGCAACCCAACCAAAGTGCTGATTACTGGTTCGCGCGCACGAAGGGTAAACTGTCGGCCTTTCTACGCTCACCGACCTGGACCATGCGCCGGGCTAAGGAAGAAAGCGCGCGGGACATCCGCCTCATGCGCGAAGCGGCGGCCTATCACCAGAACCGCGATCTGGCGAACGCCAGAGCCGCAATCAACCAAGCACTGGATATTCGGCCCGATGATCCATTTTATTACGAACTCAAAGGGCAAATATTGTTGGAAAACCGCAAGGTACAGGACGCGGTTGCTGCATATGGCAAGGCAGTGGATCTGGCCCCCAACAATGCGCTGATCCTTGCCGGATACGGTCGGGCGCTCCTGGCGCAAGGTCAGACCAATAACGCATTACAAGCCCTTGAAAAGGCAAGAAATAGAGACTACCGAAACGCCCGATTGATGCAGGATTTGGGCGTTGCATATGCGAAAGTCGGCAACAAAGGCATGGCCTCGGCCGTGACGGCCGAAAGATATGCCTTGCAAGGTCGGCTGGCAGATGCAGGTATTCACGCAAGACGGGCTGTCGGGCAATTGCCCGAAGGCTCACCTGGTTGGCAACGCGCACAGGATGTGCTGATTGCCTCAGAACAAGCTAAGAAAACAAAAAGGAAACGAAAATGATCCTCAGACACGCTGCGCCAGCCCTGCTGGGGCTTTCGTTGATCACAGGCCCCGCTCAGGCATTGGACCTGAACGCCATGACCGAGGCTGAAAAGCAACAATTCGGAGAACAGGTTCGCGATTATCTTCTGGAAAACCCGGAAGTGATCATCGAGGCCATCAATATCCTTGAGCAGCGAAATGCCGTGGCCGAAGCACAGGCCGACAAGGAGTTGGTGAGCGCCAACGCCGATGAGTTGTTCAATGATGGATATAGCTGGGTTGGCGGCAACCCGGACGGCGATATCACTCTGGTCGAGTTCATGGACTATCGCTGTGGCTATTGCCGCCGGGCCGTCCCCGAAGTGGCCGAGCTTTTGTCAGAAGACGGCAATATCCGATTGGTTATAAAAGAGTTTCCGATTTTGGGCGATGCATCGGTCCTGTCATCACGCTTTGCCGTTGCAACCAAACATGTGGCTGGCGACGACGCTTACAAACAGGTTCACGACGCACTTCTGGAATTCGGCGGCGAGCCGTCCGAAGTAACCCTGCGCCGTATCTCGGACGGGTTGGGTCTGGACAGCGACGCAATCCTCGAAGCGATGAACAGTGATCAGGTGACGAATGAGATCAACCAAACGCGCGAGTTGGCGCGGCGCATGCAGATTTCCGGCACACCTTCGTTTGTTCTGGGAACCGAGATGCTGCGCGGATACCTGACGGCTGACCAGATGCTGCAAATCGCAGACGCTGTGCGGGCCGAACAGGGCTGAATTTGAATAGTGGCGGTGCGCATCTGTGCGCCGCCCTATCCCTTACCGATCTGCTACAGCCATCGGAATTTCACGCAGCAATTTGCGCCGAAGGGCTGCGGCATAATCCTCGTAACCCGCGGCAATTTCCACAAACGCGCCCTGCCCTGAAATGACGTGGTCGACGTAATAGGCCAGCACTTCGGGCTCGGCCCCCTCAATCACAAGCGCGTTCACGGTGACACCCTGCATCACCTGCATCTCGCGCGCGACATGGGGACGATAGCCGTTATTGTGTTTGCCGTCCCCCGACACATCAATGACGCGCCGACGGCAATCCGGCCCGTAGTCGAACATCAACGCCCCGAACGCCACCGCCGGACCGATGCCGGTTCCACCCGTTGCACTTCGAGGGGCCGCCAGCACCTCGGCGGCGATCGCTTTCAATTCGTTTAGCCCTCGGACCAGACGCCAGGCCGAAATCTGCGTCTGTTGCCGCGAGTCTGACCACTCATACACCATCAAGGCCACACCACCGGGTTGGGCAGAAATCGCCGTCACCACGTCAGGGTCCAGCAAGGCTGCGGCGACGCCATCGCGTTGCAACTGATGTTCGCTCTCATTGACGCTGCCCGACACATCCAACGCAAAGGCCAAGGCCAATTCACATGCGCGCGCCGCGCCAAAGGGGGCGGTCCACATCAGTAAAACAAGGACGAGTAAAGCCTTCATAGGCCCGACTTGGCCCCAGAACAGCGCGGCCTGTCAACACAGACCTCTTCACCCTGTCGAGAACCCGGCCCTGCCCAGAGCCGTGTGCTTGCGCTATTCCGCAGCCTCGGCCGCTGCGTCCAGTTCAGCCGCTTTCTTTTCGACCTGTTCAACGATGTGCTCGATCATCTGATCGTTAGACATCTTGTGACTGGCCTTACCCGCAAGATAGACCATGCCAGAACCGGCTCCACCGCCGGTAAAGCCAACATCGGTCATCAGCGCCTCACCCGGCCCGTTCACGACGCAGCCGATGATGGATAGGCTCATGGGCGTCTTGATGTGTTCCAGTCGCTGCTCCAATGCTTCAACTGTCTTGATCACGTCGAATCCCTGCCGCGCACAGGATGGGCACGAAATGATGTTCACGCCGCGATGGCGCAGGCCCAGAGATTTCAGAATCTCATAGCCCACCTTCACCTCTTCGACCGGGTCGGCGGACAGGCTGACACGGATCGTATCGCCGATACCCATCCACAGCAGATTGCCCAGACCGATGGCCGATTTGATTGTGCCGCTGACCAGCCCCCCAGCCTCGGTGATGCCCAGATGGATGGGGGCGTCGGTGGCCTCGGCAATACCCTGATAGGCGGCGGCTGACAGGAACACGTCGCTGGCCTTCACGCTGATCTTGAAGTTGTGAAAGTCGTTGTCTTGTAGAATGCGGATATGTTCCAATCCGCTTTCGACCATCGCGTCGGGGCACGGCTCGCCATATTTTTCAAGCAGGTGCTTTTCCAAAGACCCAGCGTTAACCCCGATACGGATCGAGCAATCGTGGTCACGCGCGGCCTTGATAACCTCCTGCACGCGTTTTTCATCACCGATGTTGCCCGGATTGATACGCAGGCAGGCGGCACCTGCCTCAGCAGCCTCGATCCCGCGTTTATAGTGGAAATGGATATCGGCAACGATCGGAACCGGGCTTTCGCGCACGATTTCCTTCAGGGCCTTTGAGGACGCCTCATCAGGGACCGAAACCCGCACGATATCCGCTCCTGCCTCGGCCGCCGCCTGAACCTGCGCCACGGTCGCCGCGACATCCGTCGTCAGGGTGTTCGTCATCGTCTGCACGGCGATGGGCGCATCGCCCCCGACCGGAACACTGCCAACCATGATCTGTCGGGACTTGCGGCGATAGATGTTTCGCCACGGGCGAACGTGATTAAGGGACATGGGATCGGGTCCAAGGCAGCCTGAGTTGCAGCTTTAAATAGTTCGCCTGCCAAGGCTCCGCAATGGCAAGATCACTCAGTCGGGTCTTGCAGCGCCTCAGCCTGCAATTCGGCGACCAAACGCTTAAGGGCGCTATTCTGTTCAGCCTCAAGATCGGCAACATCGTAACGCTCAACCACGGCATCCTTGGACAGGATTACGCCTTTTGCGACCGTTCCAGGATTTCCAACAGGGCCAAAATGTTCACCGTTCATCGAGAAATATACCGAACCGGACGCCCCGGCGCGCAGTTGCGGAGGTTCTTCTGTAAGCGGAACTTCGAACGTGTTGCCCTGCTCGACCGTGCCAAGAGTGCCTTCGAATATGATACTGCCATCCGCGGCTGTAACCCGCATCCATGCCGGGTTGACGGCTACGATTTTGAGCGTCGTGTCCAGTTGTTCAACCACCTGCGGTAGTGCCGGGCGTTCTACAGTGTGAACCTCGGCCACTTCGATCTTTGGCGGCTCTGGTGGAAGGAATGTTCCGACCGAACGCGGATCAAGCGTGGAAATCGGTGCGTCACGTGCGACAAGCACGGGAACATCCAAGGCCTGTGGCCGATACAAACGATCCAGTGCTTCGGCGCTGGGGGTTTGAATGGTCGCCACCTCTTCCACTGACCCGTCAGCACGCGCGACATTTAGCGGGTCAAGGTCGGACAGAACGACAGGGGCTTGTTCAACCGGGCTAACCTGCACTTGCTGGATTTTGTTCAGAACTGCCCACCCGCCGTAGCCAATACCGCAGATCAAAGCCAACAGCACGGCGGACGATCCAATCGCACGAGGTTCAATTTGGCTGACCAGAGACTCTTTGCCTGGAATATACGGCGTATTCGGCGAAATGAACGGGTCGCGGCCCGTCGGACCACGGGCAGGCAAGCCGCCCACCGGTTTGCGGACAACGGACGCCTCTGCGGACATGCCGTGCGCGACCTCAAATCCGCTTTCTTTGCAGAAGGCCGCAAATGTCTCATCAGGGTTCATACCCAGATAACGCGCATAAGAACGCACATACCCGGCGATGAAGCCGGGTGTGTCGAAGGCATCTGGATCAGAGTCTTCTATGGCTGCGATGTAATTGGCTTTGATCCGCAATTCTCGCTGAACATCCAGTAGAGATTTGCCCATGGTGGCGCGTTCGCCGCGCATCATATCACCAAGTCGCACCTCATAATCGTCATAGCCTTTCGGCCGGACGTCAACGTCGTCTTCGGATTCGCGCTGAGATCTGCGCCCAATCATCCCTGCTGCCCCATTTTGCCTACGCGTGTTTTACGCTAGCGCCGAATCACTGCCTAAATGATTCGAACACTGATTTTGTTAGCGTAAGCTTAACACGCGACAAACAAGTTGCACACTTTGGCGTGAGGTTAACCAGCAAGTTCGGCGCGATTTAGCGCACAATGTGACCAAAGTTCGTCCATCGCGACCACCAGACGGTTCATTTCGTCGGGCCCATGCACCGGCGAAGGGGTGAATCGCAAGCGCTCGGTTCCACGCGGAACCGTCGGGAAATTGATCGGCTGAACGTAAATTCCATGGTCGTCCAACAACCGATCGCTCAGGATTTTGGTGTGGACCGG
Source organism: Ruegeria sp. HKCCA5491 (assembly GCF_013034565.1). Taxonomy (NCBI): domain Bacteria; kingdom Pseudomonadati; phylum Pseudomonadota; class Alphaproteobacteria; order Rhodobacterales; family Roseobacteraceae; genus Ruegeria; species Ruegeria sp. HKCCA5491. The sequence continues at coordinate 151,812 of NZ_WQGG01000008.1, read as the reverse complement.
GTTACCGACGATCAGAGGAACGATGTGGCTGCCGTGATCAATCAAAGGCAGTCCCAGCCCCTTGAGGCGCAGTTTGAGGATCTGTGCCTGAGTTCGATGCTGTTCGCGCAGTTCTGTCGCATTCTTAAGATACGCGACAGACGCCGCTGCGCCCGCTGCGACCGCAGGCGGCAGAGAGGTCGTGAAGATGAAGCCCGGCGCGTAAGAGCGTACGGCGTCGCACATCTTTTCACTCGCGGCAATGTAGCCACCCAACACGCCAAAAGCTTTTGCCAATGTACCGTTGATGATGTCGATACGATGCGCCAAACGATCCCGCTCTGTCACACCGCCTCCGCGCGGGCCGTACATGCCGACAGCGTGGACCTCATCAATGTAGGTTAACGCGCCGAATTCATCCGCCAAGTCGCAGATTTCTTCGATCGGGCCAAAATCACCGTCCATCGAATACACGGATTCAAATGCGATCAGCTTGGGCACCTTGGGATCGTCAGCCTCAAGCAACTCTCGCAGATGGGCGACATCATTGTGGCGGAATATGCGCTTGGCACCTCCATTGCGGCGCACACCTTCGATCATTGAGGCGTGGTTCAATGCATCAGAATAGATGATCAGACCCGGAAACAGCTTTGGCAGCGTGCTCAGCGTTGCGTCATTGGCGATATAGGCGCTTGTGAACAGCAGCGCCGCTTCTTTTCCGTGCAGATCAGCAAGCTCGGCTTCAAGCTGGTTGTGATACACAGTCGTCCCCGAGATGTTGCGCGTGCCGCCCGAACCAGCTCCGGCGGCGTCAACGGCCTCGTGCATCGCGTTTAGTACCACCGGGTGTTGCCCCATACCCAAATAGTCGTTGCCACACCATACGGTGATATCCTGCTGCGACCCGTCAGGACGCGTCCGAACAGCATGAGGAAAGTGGCCATTGCGCCGTTCGATATCAATGAAAGTCCGGTAGCGGCCTTCGTCATGTAGCCTTGCGATCGCTGAATCAAGCTGAGCAGTATAGTCCACCGGTTTCTCCTTACTTGCCCGACCTTGTTCACAACGGTCGAACGTCTTTCATGGCACCGATTCCGGAAGATCCGAAACTGCACCGATGCACTCAATTTAAGCTCAAGACATATAACGAGCTAAGAGAATGCGTATTTGATTTGCATCAAATATCTTTTTGCATCCCACTCGACAAGTAAAGTTTCGGCAAACAGACGCGGGGAAACGACGCAGGCAATACGGAAAATCCACCTACTATTTTCGCCTCCCGCCCTACGATCGTCAAAAGCGCACTGGACGGCGCCGATAGCGCTGATAGGGTTCCGCCAAATCATCATGGCAGGAGACCCCCAATGTCGCTGGACTCTGTTCTGGACCGTATCGACACCGATCTTCAAACCTCAATTGACCGCCTGATGGAACTGCTCCGCATTCCTTCGGTTTCAACGGATCCGGCCTATGACGCTGATGTCAGTCAGGCCGCCGACTGGTTGGTCTCGGATTTGAAATCCATCGGAGTTGCGGCGGAAAAGCGGGAAACCACCGGGCATCCCATGGTCGTGGGACATATAGGTGAGGGCAGCGACGCGCCGCATGTGCTGTTCTATGGTCACTATGACGTGCAGCCCGTCGACCCTTTGAACCTGTGGAATCGTGACCCGTTCGATCCTGCGATTGAAGAGACCGAAAAAGGCCCTGTTATCCGGGGCCGAGGCTCATCCGATGACAAAGGTCAATTGATGACCTTCGTCGAAGCATGCCGCGCCTGGAAAGCCGTTCACGGCACCCTACCCTGCCGCATCACTTTCTTCTTTGAAGGTGAAGAGGAATCCGGCTCGCCCTCACTGGTCCCGTTCCTGCGCGAAAACGCGGCTGAACTAAAGGCAGATCTGGCCTTGGTCTGCGACACGTCAATGGTGTCACGTGGCGTTCCCTCCATCGCATCTCAACTACGCGGGATGCTCAAAGACGAATTCACAATCATCGGACCCCGGATTGACCTGCATTCGGGTCACTATGGTGGCCCCGGCCTGAATCCCCTTCGCGAATTATCTAAAATTGTGGCGTCCTTTTACGATGAAGAAACTGGCCGCGTCGCCGTTAACGGTTTTTATGAAGGTGTCCACGACGTTCCAGCCGAACAGCTTCGCCAATGGGAAGGCTGCGGGTTTGATGAGGCCGAATATCTCAACTCAGTTGGATACACGCAGCCACACGGCGAAAAAGGGTTTTCCGCGCTTGAACAGCAATGGGCCCGCCCAACGCTTGAGGTAAACGGGCTTTGGGGTGGATACAACGGTGCCGGGTCAAAAACGGTTATCCCGTCGCGAGCCCATTGCAAAATCACTTGCCGTCTTGTCGGCGAGATGGATCCGGATGACTTGCGCGACAAGATTCGAAAACATGTCGAACAACGCCTGTCGACGGATGCAAAAATCGAATGGGATAACGACCTAGAAGGCTCGCCCGCTTCTGTCATGAATCTGGACCGCCCCGAATTCGAAGCAGCGCGGGGTGCCTTATCCGATGAATGGGGCCGCGAGGCCGTCTTCACAGGTATGGGCGGCTCTATCCCGGTCGTCGGCTATTTCAACACTGAACTCGGGCTGGACTCGATGCTGGTCGGTTTCGCCAACGACGATGACGCGATCCATTCCCCCAATGAGAAATACGACGTCAAAAGCTTCCACAAGGGCATCCGATCGTGGGCGCGCATTCTGGACGCTCTGACCAGATAGACTTTAATGCGAGGCTCTGCCTCGCGCTCCGGGATATTTGGGGCCAGATGAAGTACGGATCCCCCGCTTCATCTGGCTAAAAATATCCCGGGGGAGTCGCCCGGTACGGGCGGCGGGGGCAGAGCCCCCATGCTCGGCCCATCACATATGGATTACCCGGTCATAGGCGTCCAGTACGCTTTCATGCATCATTTCCGACAGTGTCGGATGCGGGAAGACCGTATTCATCAGGTCTTCTTCGGTTGTCTCCAACTGACGCCCGACAACATACCCCTGAATCAACTCCGTGACTTCGGCGCCGATCATATGTGCACCCAAGAGCTCTCCGGTCTTGGCGTCGAAAATAGTCTTGATCATCCCTTCAGGTTCGCCCAACGCGATCGCCTTGCCATTGCCGATGAAAGGGAAGCGGCCAACTTTGATATCATAGCCTAGCTCTTTGGCTTTCGCCTCGGAATACCCCACTGACGCGACCTGCGGCTGGCAATAGGTACAGCCCGCGATGCTTTCTGGCTTGACCGGGTGCGCGTGCTTGCCCGCGATCAGGTCGGCAACCATGACCCCTTCGTGGCTGGCCTTGTGCGCCAGCCACGGAGCGCCTGCGATATCACCAATGGCGTATAGGCCATCGACCCCGGTCCGGCAGTATTCGTCCGTCACCACATGTGTCCGGTCAATCTTGACGCCCAATTCTTCGAGGCCCAACCCCTCGACATTGCCAACGATTCCGACCGCTGAGATTACAGCGTCAAAGTCGTGCTTTTCCACTTTTCCCTTGACCTCAATATGTGCGGTCACCTTGCCCTTGGCACGGTCCAACTGTTTGACCATCGCCTGTTCCATGATGGTCATGCCCTGTTTGGTAAACGCTTTTTTGGCGAAGGCGCTTATTTCTGCATCTTCGACGGGCAACACGCGATCCATCACCTCGACCACTGTCGTATCTGCCCCCAACGTGTTGTAGAAGCTGGCGAATTCGATACCGATCGCACCGGATCCGATGACAAGCAGTTTCTTGGGCATGCGCGGCGGCTGCAATGCGTGCTTGTAGGTCCAGACCAGATCGCCGTCCGCCTCAAGGCCCGGCAATTCACGAGCGCGGGCGCCTGTGGCCAGAACAATGTTCTTGGCCGTCAGCTCTTCGGTTCCCTTGTCGGTTTTAACCGAAACCTTGCCTTTGGCAGGGATTGTCGCCTCGCCCATCACCACGGTGACCTTGTTCTTCTTCAGCAGATGACCAATGCCGCCGGACAACTGCGCGGCAACCCCGCGTGAGCGTTTGACAACAGCGTCCAGATCATAGCCGATCTTGTCCGCCTTCAGTCCGAAATCCTTGGCCCGTTCCATCAGGTGAAATACCTCTGACGACCGCAGCAGCGCCTTGGTCGGGATACATCCCCAGTTCAGGCAGATGCCGCCAAGATGTTCACGTTCTACTACAGCGGTTTTCAGGCCTAGCTGGGCCGCGCGAATAGCTGCGACATACCCGCCGGGACCGGCGCCAATTACGATCAGATCAAAAGATTGTGCAGCCATGTTTCCCTCTCGGCGCAGGTCGATTCAGAAATTAGTTTACCATTAAACTAATTGCTTTAACGCATCAATACATTGCCCCCGCGACAAAAGCGACGCAGGGTCAAGTGGCGCCAAATGCACTGATTTGAGCCTATACCCAGCGGCCTTCTATGGCTAGAAGTTAGGGGCCAGTCGTCGATGGCAATTGTTTAACCCAAGAAATTCAAGAGGCTTATCATGGCCAGAACGCTTAAAGATCTGTTACTTGCATTGCTGAACGCCACACTCATCCTGGTAGCGCTGTGTCTGTTTCTGGGGTGGAAATTGGCCTCAACGGTCGAAGGCATCACGACAGCCTTCGCTGAGAATATCCAGATTGTTGCTCCCCTCAAACAGGAACTCCAGGGGGTTCGAGGTGAGTTGGCGGCTTTGCGCAGCGACTTGTCCTCGATTCAAATTGGCGAAAGCCTTGCGAATAGCGCAGCGGCACAGAAAATCTCGACCGCTTTAGCCAAGCTCGACGATTTGGAAAAAGAGCTACAGGCAAAGCAGGCCCGGATTTCGGAACTGACTGAATCACCGGACGAATTGATCAATACGGCCATTGAGGCCTCGGCCGACGCAATCGCCGACCGGATCATTGAAATACGTGGATGCGTGCCTGCGTCTTAACCGGCGGCCTGCAACTCTCGGACCGTCGCGCCATAGCCGCCCATGTCCACATACGCCGCTTCAGGCTCGGTCATTGGCCGCGACAGCGCTTCGTTGCGGTATGGGAACCGCCCGAATTGCCGGATTACCTCACGGTGTGCACGCGCATGCAAAAGATTACTCGAATCCTTGCTGACATTTTGACACATCAACCGCACACAGCGTTCCTGATCACACAGATTTTCCGAATGCATCAGGGGAAGATAAAAGAACTGCCTTGCGGGCTCGTCGATCTTCAGATCCCACCCCTTGTCCACAGCGCATTTGGCCGCTGACAAGGCCGCACGGTCAGATGCAAACGCCTTGGCGCTGCCTCGGAACATGTTGCGTGGAAATTGATCCATCAGGATGATGTAGGCCAACGCACCACTGGGATAGGTCAGCCAAAGGGAAAACTTGCCCTCATTTGCTGCCTCCCACATGGTTTCGAATTTTTCGCGGATTTCAGCGTCAAGCGCATCGTCCTGCAAATACCAACCCTTGGGACCGACTTCATCCAACCAAAAACTCAGTACGTCTTCAGGCCCTGCCATTGCCCTAAACTCCGTCTGTTCGCCTCCCCCAGGGACGTAACGTCATTTAAGGACGTTTTACAGGTTTGTTACAGTAACATATTGCAACACTTGCGACATAAATCTGTGTCTTAGGCAATATCTTGCGTGTCCTGCTCGGCTTCCGCCGCCTCGATGGCCACTTCCTGCGCTACTTCAAACGCAACGGGTGAGGCTGTGGGGTAAAGCGGAGACATCGTACCCGTTTCGTCGACCGGGATCGCGGCGCGTTGAGTCATGCGATACATTGCGTACCCTGCGGTTATGACCAGCAACATCGCAATGAACAGGAAAAACCCCTGAGGGCCAAACACGGCGTCGCCCATTAACCAACCGGTGATCAGCGGCCCAGCAATCGCACCCAACCCGTTGATAAAAACCAGACCGCCAGAAGCGGCCGCCATATCCTCATGCTCGAGGAAGTCATTGGCATGCGCAATCAACAGGGAATAGAGCGGATTCGACATCCCACCGATCACGAAAGCGGCAATCAGCAGGATCGGAAATGTCGTTCCGAACAACATGCCGGCAATCGACCCTCCGGCCCCGGCGATGGCGACCAGCATGATAAGAAACCGGCGATCCATGCGGTCGGAAAACCAGCCAAGCGGATATTGCAAGACGACGGCCCCGACGTAGAACGCGGCGATAAAGGTCGAGATTTCGACCAACGTCAGCCCAGCCCGTGCACCATACACCGACGCCATACCGAACTGAGCCGAGAACACGCCGCCCAACAGGAACATGCCGACACAGCCGAGCGGTGACTTACCCATCAATTCGCGCAGGGTCATCGGCTTGGTCGTGTCAAAGGCTGGTGTAGGTGAAATTGACAACAGGATCGGCCCGAAGGAAATCGAAACCAGAATCGACGCGATCACGAAAGTCTCATAGCCCGCGGGGTCTCCGACCAGCATCAAGCCTTGCGCCGTAATGATCCCGGTCATCTGGACGATCATATACAGCGAAAGCGCCTGCCCCCTGTTTTCGTTGCTGGCGGCATTGTTCAGCCAACTTTCGGCCGTAACGTACACGCCGGAAAAGCAAAACCCGATAACGACACGGCCCAGGATCCAAGCCACAGGCTCGGTCAGCATCGGATACATGATCATCACGGCCGAAATGAACGAAGCCAGCGCCGCAAAGACACGGACGTGCCCCACGCGCCGGATCATCTCAGGCGCCAAGCGCGATCCGCCGAGGAAACCCACGAAATACGCCGACATCACAAAGGACATCTCGAGAGTCGAGAACCCCTCAATCTCGCCGCGAACACCAAGGATCGTGCCTTGCAAACCGTTGCCGACCATAAGCAGGCCCACGCCAAGAAGAAGCGCCCATGCGCTGGACAGGACCTGGATCATTGGGACCTCCGCGAAAAATCGGTCTGAATTACGGATTCATTTTGATATGAAAAACGGCTCTGGGCATGCTTGTCTACGACATAACCGTAATGCGATCCCGACAACGCGGCGGTCACGGTATCAAAAGCGACGCATCTCCGTAGGAAAAGAACCGATATTTCTGGTCGATTGCGTGGGCGTAGACATCGCTCATGCGAGTCTGCCCCATCAAGGCCGACACCAGCATAAGAAGCGTGGATTTCGGCAAGTGAAAGTTGGTCATCAGCGCGTCGGTGACGTGAAATTGGAAGCCGGGATAGATGAATATGTCTGTCTCGCCTTCCCACGGTTCGATCCGGCCAGAGCGCGCGGCGCTTTCGATCAGGCGCAGCGCAGTGGTTCCAACTGGTATAACCCGTCCGCCAGCGGCCTTGGTCTTTTGGATTTCGTGGGCAGCCTGCGCGCTGACCCTGCCCCATTCAGCGTGCATTTTATGCGTAGTCACGTCTTCGACTTTCACCGGCAGAAAGGTCCCCGCACCGACATGCAGTGTGACATGAGTGATTTGCACACCGCGCTCGTCCAACGCGCGCATAAGCGCGTCGTCGAAATGCAGCGACGCGGTCGGTGCAGCCACCGCACCCGAATTTCGGGCCCAGATTGTCTGGTAATCTGTCTTGTCTTGATCGTCCGCCGGACGCTTGGCCGCAATATAGGGCGGCAAGGGCATCGCACCGGCATGTTCCAGCGCGGCATCAAAGTCCTCTCCGGTCAGGTTGAACCGCAGAAACGCCTGCCCGTCATCTACCCGCTCCAAAGTGGCGCTGAGTTGGTCCGAGAACCTGATCTCTTCGTGCAGCTTCACCTTCTTCAGCGGTTTGATCAGCGCGGCCCACGTTCCATCGGCTTGCGGGTCTAGCAGGGTTGCTTCGATCGCCGCTGAAACGGGGCCCTGTGCGCTGTCACGGTGCCGCCGTCCGTTCAGGCGCGCCGGGATCACACGCGTATCGTTAAGGACAAGGCGATCCCCGGGCTGCAACCAATCGGGTAGATCAAACACATGCGCGTCCGAGATTGCGTCGCCATCGACCACAAGCAATCGCGCCGACGAACGCGGCGTTGCCGGGCGTGTGGCAATCAGATCTTCGGGCAGGTGGAAATCGAAATCGCTGAGTTTCATGCGCGCGCCATACAAGGCCAGACCGGATTCAGCAACAGCCCAGATCAATGATCCTTCGGAGGGGAGCCAAAGGTCTTTTTCGGCTCATCAGGCTTTACAGGCAGGGAATTCGGGCCGTCGGTCACAGTGGGAGCCGGGGCGCGCAAGAGGTTGCGCAAGAACAACGGCGCAAGGCCCGACAAGGGGTTCACAGACACTTTGGGCGAAGTCAGTGGGCCCGTTAGATTATAATTGAAGCCAATAACGCCCTCACCCTTTTTGGTGAAAACGCTGCCGATCGCGTTGACCAGATAAATCGGCGAAATCGCACCCCGCAGATTCAGCATTCCCGCGACCGTATCTATCGTCCCATCAAAAGACAGCCCCATGGACGGGCCAACCGCGCTTCCGCTGAGGACTTTGACCTCGGTCGGCGTAATGCGCATCCGGCTTTCAATGGTCGAGAAAAAGATACCCTGCCCCGCCATTTCATCCAACAAACCAACAAGGCTGATCGCGTTCAGCAAGGCGGCCATCGCAGGGGCATCCGTGATCCGCGTATTCACGATCTTTAGGTTAACGTCATAGTTCCCGGGCGCGCCAACGGGCTCGAGGCTCATATCGAGCGAGCCGCCACGTGCCTGAGTGATGACCCCTGCCGATCGCAGCACCTCACCGGCATCGGACGACTTTAATTCCACGGCGCTGCGCCCACCGCGTGGGGTGACCTGCCCGCGAACCGACGCGCCTCCGTTCACGCCGGCGGTGAATGCGCCAGTGATGCCGCCCGACGTCTGGAATGATCCGTTGAATCCCGTCAGCGCGACCGATTCTGTGACCTGCAAGCGGTCCAGCACGACGTCCAGTGCAGGCCCGCGCCCGCCGCCTCCACCACCGCTGCTACCTTCGCCGAAAGTGGCACCACCCAAATTCATGACACCGCCCAGCACGCGGATATCCGGCAAGGAAGACCCACGATTCACCAGCTCGGCAGGGACGGCCAGCCAGTTGCCCAGATCGAAAGAGCTGAACTGAACCTTGTTAAAATCCCCCCCTTCGCGAAACGAGATCGAAGCCGTGGTACGCAAACCCGCCGCATCCAGCTTTAGCTCATCCACACGCAACTGATCGCCCAGCGTGGCGTCGACGTTCAATGTTCCGGTGGTCTGTCTGCCTTTGCGCCAGCCAAGTTCGGGTATGGCCAAGGCAACACCAACCAGATCAGAGGTCGCTGCCAGCTTTATTGGATCGCCTGCTCCGATGCCGATAGAGACCTGTGCGGTTCCCTGCCCCGTCAGCATACCCTGCGGTAATCCGGCTTTCAGCTCGGACATCAGACGGGGCGACAGTTCGATTTCACCGGTAACCTCGCTGCGTTGTGGGCCTGAACCACCGATGGGTTGGCGCCATGTCACGTCAACCGGAACATCACCAAACAGACCATACCCGCCAATCTCGACCGAATTCTGATCGCCCTGTACATTCAGGCGGTCTGAACTGACCGAGAATCCCGGCACCAACCGGTCGCTTGCAACGTTGTCGATTTCGCCGGTGAAGTGGAACTCTGTTTCTTCGAATTTCAAACCTTTCTTCATAGGCAACGCCAAAGTACCCGACAGGTTGACCTCACCCTGAGCCAGATCCACAGGCAGCCCGGCTTTCGTCAACAACTTTAGAGGCTTACGATCAAGCAGCGACAGCGCCGCAGTCGCTGAACCCCGCGCTTTTATCCGGGCAATGGCCGGTGACGGACCCTTGATTGTTGTATCGGGAATGATGAACGACGTGCCCGAAGCATCGACCGCCCCGCCAGCATCGGCGATCACCACCCCGCTTTCGGCAGATGCGGTAAACCGATCGTCAAGCAAGCTGACCCGACCCTGCGCGTCCTGAATGGGGGGTAAGGTCTTGGCGTAGCGGATTTTGGCGTTTTCGAACCCAAGCCCCAAGTAAATGTCCGGCTTGCGCCCCGGTTGCAGTCGCAATGCAAACTCGACGTTCCTAAATTGGCCATCATACAGGTTTTCAGACACCCAGAGCCGTGGTTTCGGGGCCAGAATTTCAGGCCAGTAATTCAGCAACCGGTCGGCAGTCATTGTATCCAGATGCGCATCCAGCGCCGCCACCCATCCATCCGGGCGGCCGATCAAATTACCCGAAGCACGCAAAGTGTGGTCTGCGTCGACCAGCGTCAGTTGCCCCAATCGCACCTCGAACGGTGCCAGCTTCAGTTGAAAATCAAGATTTGCCCGTGCGGATTCAAGTGACTCGGGGAAAAGGCCACCGGGATAGATATCAATTTTGTTCAGATCCAGTTGCGCCGTCAGGCTTTCCAATGTCCCGTCGTCAATCCCCTGCAGATAAGCCGAGCCGCTGGCCTGAACCGCCCCCAGATCGGAAACGATCGAGACTTCGTTGAAATCCAGCACCTGAGCAGCGGGATCATAGGTGAAATAGGTCCGCGCAGAGTCAAATCGAATGGGTTGTGTCTCGGGCGTCGGCTGGATGACACCTGCGGCAATATTCAGTGTCGCGAACAGGGGGCCCAATGCGGCCTGATCGTCGACGCTGCCGCGAAGGGCGCCGGAAATCGGCGCGTCAAGCTCTTGCAACCACGCCAGCGCAAGGCTTTGTCCTGCGATATCCTCGGCGGGCAGATCGGTGATGGAAATGCCGAAACTTGCCTCGGGCGTGCCCAAAACGCTGGAATAATTGGCCTCGATCGAGCTGGCATAATCCCGGCCGGTCAAAACCGAAAACCCGGTGGCAAGGCGCATTTCGTCCCCGCTGCGCGCAATCGAAATATGCCCTCCGTCGAACACCCAGGCACGGCCCAGGCGCAAATCCTGATAGTCCAACGTCAGGTTCTGCAACTCAACGGATCTAAGGCCCGACAGGATCGGAAAAAGAAATACATCGTCGGATTCTTCGATCAGTTCAGCCAGTGTGGGTGCCTGCTGTACAGGCGAGCTGCCGGTGCCGACCGTCAGCGATAGCGCGCCATCTTCGCCGCGCGTCAGGGCGATCTGGGCATCTTGCAAGACTATGCGCCTTGGCCGGATTTGCCCCCGCAAAAGCCCCCGCATCGACAGGCGTGTGCGCAAGTCCGACACTTGAGCGATCTGCTGTCCGGCGGCATCGCTAATGGTCACATCCGTCAGGCGAAGCCGGGGGCGCCACTGCTCATTTACAAAAAAGGTGGCATCCCCGAAGCGGATTTTCAGCCCGCCCAGCGTTTGATCAAGCCGCTTTTCAGCCTGAACCCGCATCCAGTTCGGGGCGTGCAGTTGCTGACCAATCAGAAAGAACCACCCTGCAAAAGCCATCGCAGCAAGCGAAAGAGCGAACCACATCGTCCAGCGAAGGGCAGTACGACGACGCGACCGACCGCGCCGGGGTTTGCCCGGATGGTCTGCACTTTTGTCTTCGTGCTGCACCAATTTTCTATCCACGCCTTTCAACCCGCTCGCGCCGCCCTATGATGACGGGCAGCACTTAAAAACCTTTAACGGAGTTTCCAATGCCCGACGTTACAGACACCGCCCCTGATTTCACGTTGCCCCGCGACGGCGGTGGCGAGGTCACGTTGTCAGACCTGCGCGGCGGTGCCGTCGTTCTTTTCTTCTATCCCCGCGATGATACGCCGGGCTGCACCAAGGAATCCATCGGTTTCTCGGAACAACTTCAAGCCTTTGCCGAGGCGGGCGCTCAAGTTTTCGGCATTTCGCGGGACACCATTGCCAAGCACGACAAGTTTGTAGCCAAGCACAACCTGACCACCCCGCTACTGTCTGACGAGGGGTCAACCGTTTGCGAGGACTTTGGCGTCTGGGTGGAAAAGAACATGTACGGGCGCAAATCGATGGGGATCGAACGCTCGACCTTTCTGATCGACGCCGACGGCAAGATCGCCCGCGTCTGGCGCAAGGTCAAAGTTCCCGGTCACGTGGATGAGGTACTTGAGGCTGCTCGCGCGCTCTGACCCTCTTTTCTGCAACCGCCATCCAGTCTAAGACCCGCGCAAACGCAGAAGCGGAGAAACCCGGTGTCGAAAACACTGACCCAGATGGCGACCGAAGTCCTGACCACTGCAGAAGGGCGCGCAAAAACCGCCCTTTCCAAACGCTATGCCGCTGAATGGTTCGCGTCGCGCAAGGGTGATGCACCTGAGATTGAGATTGGGACAGCGACCCCACCGCTTTACCCGTCGCGGCCAGAAAAGCCTGAATTGCTGTCGCCCCGCGATGTTCCAAAACGCCGACCAGGAACCGAGGCCGGGCGGATTGCCCTGCTGCACGCCGTGGCTCATATCGAACTGAACGCCGTTGATCTGCACTGGGACATCATCGCCCGGTTCGGACATGTGCCGATGCCAATCGGTTTCTACGACGACTGGGTGAAATGCGCAGAAGAAGAGTCACGTCATTTCGAGATGGTTTGCGACTGCCTTGAGCAGATGGGCAGCTATTACGGTGCCCTGCCCGCCCATTCGGGAATGTGGCGCGCGGCCAAAGATACGGCCGAGGATTTGATGGGACGGCTGGCTGTGGTTCCGATGGTGCTGGAAGCCCGCGGGCTGGATGTAACCCCCGGAATGATTGACATCTTCCGCAAGGCGAAGGCTGAGAACGCCATCGCCGCACTCGAGGTGATTTACGCCGAAGAAGTCGGGCACGTGGCCTATGGATCAAAGTGGTTTCATTTCCTATGTGGGCGTGAGAATGCCGACCCAAAGGATGTGTTTCACGAATTGGTCCGGCGGTATTTCCACGGCGTCCTGAAGCCCCCTTTCAACGAGGAAAAACGCGCCGAAGCGGGGTTGCCGCCAGATTTCTACTGGCCTTTGACTGAAGACCTGCCTCAGCCCGGACACGACCATTAAACGTGCTCAAGTTGACGTTATCGGCAATTTCCCGCCGAGAATTGGCGGGAAAAACCTACTTTGTTGGGTAAACTGGTTAACAAACTTGCCCAAAACCTGAGCTCCCTCTATGCACTTCGGCCAAGGGACGGCTATCACTCACGACCGATCCCGATCTCGGGGATTAAGAGGGAAGACGCGTGCGAACACGTCTGGCAATCAAACTACACTCGCTGCTTGAACGGCATTTTCCGGAACGCAGGGTTTTTCTGAAATCCGACAACGACACACGGTTCATCCGGCTTAGTTCGGAAACGCAGATCGCTGCTGTTGGTGGCGTTGCGGTGATTGTTGGCTGGACCGCTGTCGCGACCGCGATCTTGCTGATGGACAGCATCGGATCCGGCAACTTCCGCGAACAGGCGAAGCGAGATCAGGCCACCTATCAGGAACGGCTGAATGTTCTGTCGGCCGAACGGGACGTCCGCGCGCAAGAAGCGTTGATGGCGCAAGACCGGTTCAACGCGGCGCTCGAACAGATTTCCGCCATGCAGTCCGAGCTGCTGGCCTCGGAAAACCGCCGCCGCGAGCTTGAGACCGGGATCGAAGTGATCCAGACGACCTTGCGCGCGACAATGAAGCAGCGCGAAGAAGCCCGCACAGAGCTGGCCAAGATGAACCAAGAGGCAGGTTCGGGCGAGGTGCAGATGGCATATGCCACTAACCCTGCCCAAATGAACTTCATGACCGAGGCATTGGTCAGGACCGCGATGGAACGTGATCAGATCGCGGCCGATGCCAAGGATGCGCTGGATCAGCGCGACGAGCTGGAACTGGAAATCCAGCTAATGCAGGAACGCAGCGACGAAATTTTCCGTCAGCTAGAAGAGGCAATGGTCATCTCTGTCGAGCCGCTCGACAAGATGTTCCGCAAAGCAGGAATGCCCACCGACCGTATCATCGAAGAAGTGCGGCGTGGGTACAGTGGCATGGGTGGCCCCCTAACCCCCATATCCTTCAGCACGCGCGGTGAGGAACTGACCCCCGACGAAATCCGCGCGAATACCCTGCTGCAGCAGATGGATCAGCTGAACCTCTATCGCATTGCTGCAGAAAAAGCGCCGTTTGCAAGCCCGGTAAACGCGGTTGTCCGCTTCACCAGTGGCTACGGGACACGCCGCGACCCCAAGACCGGAGGTCGCCGCATGCATAACGGTGCTGATTTTGCAGGTGCACATGGAACGGATATATTTGCGACCGCTGACGGAGTGGTCACCCATGCAGGCTGGCAATCCGGGTTTGGACGGCTGGTAAAAATCAAGCATGCCTTCGGAATTGAGACACTTTACGCCCATAATACCAAGATCAAGGTAAAGGTTGGTCAAAGGGTCTCGCGCGGGGATCATATTGCTGATATGGGTAGCACCGGACGGTCGACCGGCACGCATCTGCACTATGAAGTACGCGTGAACGGAAAACCTGTTAACCCAATGACTTACATCAAGGCTGCGAGAAATGTTTTCTAAGAGCAAAATCAACGAGCCCGGTTCGAATGCACCAGAAGCGGCAAAACCCGCCGCACCAGCAACACCGGCTGCCCCTGCACCGTCAGAAAACAAGGCGAGCACCGCGCCCAAGCCCAAGCCTCCGGCGTCGGTTCTGTCTTCGGATCTGCACATCACCGGCAACCTGAAAACCTCGGGCGATATCCAGGTTGAAGGAACTGTCGAAGGCGACATTCGCGCGCATCTTCTGACGATCGGTGAAACCGCGACCATCAAGGGCGAAGTCACCGCAGATGACGTGGTAATCAACGGCCGTATTGTGGGCCGTGTGCGTGGTCTAAAAGTACGCCTGACCTCGACCGCACGTGTCGAAGGCGACATCATCCACAAGACCATCGCCATCGAAAGCGGCGCGCATTTCGAAGGTTCGGTCCAGCGTCAGGACGACCCGCTGAACCCTGGCCGTAGTGCCAAGGGCGGCGCAAATCCGGCGGCGGAGGTCAAGCAGTAACACCTGCTTCGCCCGGATTGAAAATTCAACGCCGCAGGGAAACCTGCGGCGTTTCTTTTTTGCCTTGGACCACGGCGCACTTTCAGGTTCCAAGACGCAACCCGCCTGTATAAGCTTGTGAAATGTGGATTTTCTTTGCCTTAGTTCTGTTGATCGCAGGCTTTTTTACCTATCGCCATTGGGCCAGAACACAGGAGCGTAAGGCCCTGCTGTCCACCCCACTTACCCCTGAACAGCGCGCCATAATCGAAGCCCAGGTTCCCTTGGTGCGCCGTTTGCCGCCTGACCTGCGCGTAGGCCTCGACGGCAAGGTGAACCTGTTTCTGAATCAGGTCCGGTTTTTTGGTTGTGACGGTCTTGAGGTCACGGAAGAAATGCGTCTGGCCATCGCCGCGCAGGCATGTCTCCTGATTATCAACAACACGCTCTGGTACGATCACCTCACCACGATCCTGATCTACCCCAACGCCTTCAAGTCCCGGCAACGCAGGCAGGACGGCTATGTGGTCAGCGAAAAGGAAATCATCCGCACCGGGGAAAGCTGGGATCGGGGGCCGGTCATTCTGTCGTGGTCTCACAGCAGGCAAGGCGCATTGGATGATCATGATGGACAAAACGTAGTCCTGCACGAATTCGCACATCAGATCGACGATCTGTCGGGCGGAACCAACGGCGTTCCAATCCTCAGCGAAGGCCAGACCTTCGCCGAGTGGGAACGAGCATTTCTGGCGGCATACGATGCCCATGTTCAATCCGTAGAAAAAGGGCGGCACACGGTCATCGACCCATATGGCGCCGTCGGGCACGAAGAGTTCTTTGCGGTATCGGTCGAGGTCTTTTTTGAACGGCCCCGCGCCTTGAAGTCCGAGGCGCCCGGCATTTACGAGCAGTTGGCCAAGCTGTTCCGGCTGGATCCCGTGACCTGGAATTAACCTGCCTTGGCGGAACCGGGTTCCGTAAAAATTTCACAAAACAGGTTTTTTGAACTACACTGAACCCATTGTTTTTCGGAGGGCTTTTCATGTCATCAAAACTCATGGCCGAATTCTTCGGCACGTTCTGGCTGGTACTGGGCGGCTGCGGCAGCGCCGTCTTAGCGGCAGGCGTCGCCGATGTCGGCATCGGCTGGCTGGGTGTATCTTTCGCTTTTGGCTTAACCGTTCTGACAATGGCATACGCAGTCGGCCATATTTCGGGCGGGCACTTCAATCCTGCCGTCAGTCTTGGCCTGATGATCGGTGGAAGGTTCCCGGCAAAAGACCTTATTCCCTATTGGATCGCCCAGGTCGTCGGCGCAATTGCCGCAGCGGTCGTCCTGTACCTGATCGTAAGCGGCGCACCCGAATTCACTGGGGTCGGAAGCTTTGCCAGCAACGGCTATGGCGAAGCGTCCCCCGAAGGGTATTCGATGATGTCCGCCTTGATCATCGAGATCGTACTGACGGCGTTTTTCATCGTAATCATTCTGGGCGCGACGTCTGAGGGTGCTCCGGCTGGTTTCGGCCCCATCGCCATCGGGTTGGGCCTGACTCTGATCCACCTGATTTCGATCCCGGTGACGAATACATCCGTAAACCCGGCGCGCTCAACCGGTGTTGCGCTGTTTGCCGACGGCCCGGCCCTTTCACAACTCTGGTTATTCTGGGTGGCCCCGCTGATCGGCGGTGCGATTGGGGCCGTGATCTGGAAAGCCATGGGCGACGACTAAGCCCCGTCTATCAAAAAGGCCCCGGCGCAATCTGCGTCGGGGCCTTTTTTGTTACTCGGTTACAGTAACTTTTTTCATCACGTCGGGCTGTCCGATGACTGCTCCGTTGGGGCCATCGCCACGCTTGATCGCGTCGACAATGTCCATCCCGTCGGTCACCTGTCCAACAACAGTATATTGGCCGTTCAGAAACGGACCGGGCGCAAACATGATGAAGAACTGCGAATTGGCACTGTTGGGGTCCTGTGCCCGTGCCATGCCCACGACACCGCGGTCGTAATTGAAGTCCGAGAACTCGGCAGGCAGGTCAGGACGGTCCGACCCACCGGTGCCAGCACGACGCAGATCGCTGCCCAGACGGCCATGTTCCACGTCGCCGGTCTGTGCCATGAAGCCGTCGATCACGCGGTGAAAGACCACACCGTCATACTTGCCTTCGGCGGCAAGGGTGCTGATCTGTTCAACGTGCTTCGGAGCCAGATCGTCAAACAAATCAACGGTTACGGTGCCATTAGCCCCCTCGCCCTCGATCTCGATCTGCAAACCAGTGGCCAACGCGGGGCTGGCCAGCAAAGCAAATGCGGCTGCCAGCTTATACATCGGCTGCCACCTTAACGCTGATCATACGGTCGGGACTCATCGGCGGCTCACCCCGGACGATGGCGTCCACGTGCTCCATCCCGTCGATAACGCGGCCATAGACGGTGTACTGGCCGTTCAGGAAGTGATTGTCCTTGAAGTTGATGAAGAACTGCGAGTTGGCCGAGTCTGGGTTCTGCGAACGTGCCGCGCCCAATGTGCCGCGATCGTGGGGCAGTTTCGAAAATTCTGCCGGAACGTTCGGCAGCGACGACCCACCTGTACCGGCCATGCGGATGTTGAATCCGTCTTCCATATCGCCGTGCTGCACGTCGCCTGTCTGCGCCATGAAACCGTCGATCACACGGTGGAAGGCCACGTTGTCATACTCACCACCACGGGCCAGTTCTTTCATCCGGGCCGAGTGCTGGGGGGCCACATCGGGCAGCAGCTCGATGACGACATTGCCGTCTTTCAGTTCGATGATGATGGTGTTTTCGGGATCCTTGATCTCGGCCATGAGGCCCTCCTGTCGTTTATCTTGCGCAAATACCTATGACGCGGACGCATGAATGCCAAGTGACGCATTGACCTGAGGGCAAAATGCAGGAAAAGAACCGCCTAAAGCGGTTGTAACGACAAGGATGAAACGATGGGCTGGAAAACGCTGGATGATATGGACCTGAACGGCAAGCGTGTGCTGGTACGCGTGGACATCAACGTACCAGTTGTTGACGGCGTTGTGACAGACGCGACCCGCATCCAGCGCATCGTGCCCACGGTACGCGACATCCTTGCGGCGGGCGGCAAACCGATCCTGCTGGCGCATTTTGGACGCCCCGGCGGTGAACGCCGCGAGAACCTGTCGCTGAAGCAATTGGTCCCGACGCTTGAGACCGCTTTTGGCTCGACTGTCCTATTCGCCGCCGATTGCGTCGGCACCGAGGCGGAACTGGCCGCCGAACAGTTGCAACCCGGTCAGGTGCTGCTTTTGGAAAACACCCGCTTTCACGCAGCGGAAACCAAGAATGACGCTGATCTGGCTGCCGGTATGGCGCGTCTGGGCGATGTATATTGCAACGACGCATTTTCCGCCGCGCACCGCGCTCACAGCTCGACCGAGGCTATTGCCCGCATGCTGCCTGCCTGCGCTGGTCGGCTGATGCAGGCCGAGCTTGAGGCGCTTGAGGGCGCTTTGGGCGCGCCCAAACGCCCTGTGACAGCCGTTGTGGGCGGGGCCAAGGTCTCGACCAAGCTGGAACTGCTGGGCAATCTGATCGACAAGGTGGACTACCTGGTTATCGGTGGCGGCATGGCCAACACGTTTCTGGTGGCCAAGGGTCTGAACGTGGGCAAATCGCTGGCGGAAACAGCGATGAAGGACACCGCAGCCGAGATCATGACCAAGGCCGAAACCTCGGGCTGTACCATCGTCCTGCCCACCGACATCGTCGTGGCCGAAAAGTTCGAAGCAGGTGCCCCTCATCAGGTTCTGCCCGCCGATCAATGTACGGATGACGGAATGATCCTTGACGCAGGCCCCGACAGCGTGGCGGCGATTTCAGACATCTTCGGACAAAGCCAGACCCTGATCTGGAACGGGCCGCTGGGCGCGTTCGAGATTGAGCCTTTCGATACCGCAACCAACGCGGCAGCGCTGAAAGCCGCGGCACTGACGCGGTCCGGGCAATTGGTCTCGGTCGCGGGTGGGGGTGACACGGTCGCGGCTTTGAATGCGTCGGGTGCGGCCAAGGATTTCTCGTACATCTCGACTGCAGGCGGCGCGTTCCTGGAATGGATGGAAGGCAAAACCCTACCCGGTGTTGCCGCGCTAGAGCAATAAATCCGCTAGCCCGCGCGTTTTTGTCGAATCAGGGGATTCACAACCCGAATCACCTGTGACATAGTGCTTTCAGAGGTCCAAAAAGGACCCGTTATTGAGGCAGACTTCATACGGCGGTAAACAGAGTGTCCCGTTCCAATCGGCCCGGTTTGGGCGCAGTCGCATTCTTTATGGTGGCGTTTATGCTGGGTGTTTATTTCACCTTTGCCGCCGTGCAAGGTGACTATGGCCTGTTCCGACGGGTCGAGATTGCAGCGGAACGGGACGCTCTGTCGCGCGACCTCGACAAGCTCGAGGCTGAAATTGCAGAGATGGAGAACCTGACCCGCCGTTTGTCGGATACTTATCTGGACTTGGATTTGTTGGACCAGCAAGCACGCTCTGTGCTGGGAATGATCCGCTCAGATGAGGTTGTCATCCGTTGATCCTCCACTGAATTGTTCGATTTTGAAGCAAGCCGCACCCCGATTTTCGCGAGATCGGACGCTGCGTCACATTTACCCTCGCCAGAAAGCGGCAAATGCTTTATGAGATAGTTTAACGCTAAACTATCTTGCCGAGAGGGGGAGATCGCCACAATGGCTGCGCGAAAAACCGCAAAGAAACCAAATGTTTCGTCGGAAGAACTGACCACCTACTACCGAGAGATGCTGCTGATCCGCCGATTCGAAGAAAAGGCCGGTCAACTTTATGGCATGGGTCTTATTGGTGGATTCTGTCACCTGTATATTGGCCAGGAAGCCGTTGTTGTGGGCCTCGAGGCCGCAGCCAAGGACGGCGACAAGCGGATTACTTCTTACCGCGACCACGGTCACATGCTGGCCTGCGGCATGGATCCGGGCGGTGTGATGGCCGAACTGACCGGACGTATTGGCGGCCTGTCCAAGGGCAAGGGCGGCTCGATGCACATGTTCTCTAAAGAGAAGCACTTCTATGGTGGGCACGGCATCGTTGGCGCGCAGGTCCCGTTGGGCGCAGGTCTGGCCTTTGCCGACAAGTACAAGGAAAACGGTGGAGTCACCTTTACTTATTTCGGTGATGGTGCGGCCAACCAGGGTCAGGTTTACGAGACATTCAACATGGCCGCCCTGTGGGAATTGCCCGTCGTATTCGTGATCGAAAACAATCAATACGCTATGGGGACCTCTCAGGCGCGCTCGACCTCGACCAAAGACATCTACCACCGAGGTGAGGCCTTCGGTATCCCCGGTGAAATTGTCAATGGCATGGACGTTCTGGCCGTCAAAGAGGCCGGTGAGAAAGCCGTCGCCCACTGTCGCGCTGGTAAGGGACCCTACATCCTCGAGGTCAAAACCTATCGCTATCGCGGCCACTCGATGTCCGACCCGGCCAAGTATCGCACCCGCGAAGAGGTTCAGAAGGTCCGCGAGCAAAGCGATCCAATTGAGCATGTGCGCGAACTACTGCTGACCGGCAAACACGCGACCGAGGACGACCTGAAGGCGATCGACAAAGAGATCAAAGAGATCGTCAATCAGGCTGCCGAATTCTCGAAAGAAAGCCCCGAGCCTTCTGTGGAAGAGCTCTGGACAGATATCTACGCCGAGGCCTGACAGATGCCGCATTTCGAAATTCACGTCAGTGACGTCGAACAGGCCAAGGCGTTCTATACCGGCCTATTCGACTGGGCGTTCACACCAATGCCCGGCGGCGAAGAAGTCGGCTATCATCTGATCAGTGGCGACCAGATCGGCGGCAGCCTAGGGCTGACCGGTGGCCTGATGCAGCGCCATGGCGAAGCGCCCGCTGCCGGTAGCCCGGTGCGCGGCGGCACCATGACCTTTGAGGTCGGTGATTGCGACGAACGCTATGCGTGGGCATTGGCAAATGGCGGCGCCGAAGCGTTGCCGCCAACCGATTATCCTGGCATAGGCCGCTGCGCCTATGTGGAAGATGGACAAGGAAACATCGTCGGGATGATTACCCCGGCCCCGGAAGGAAACTGAGACATGGCAACCGAAATTCTCATGCCCGCCCTTTCGCCCACGATGGAAGAGGGCACGCTGGCCAAGTGGCTGGTCAAAGAAGGCGACACCGTATCCTCGGGCGATATCATGGCCGAGATTGAAACCGACAAGGCCACGATGGAGTTCGAGGCCGTTGACGAAGGCATCGTCGGCAAAATTCTGATCGCGGAAGGTACCGAAGGGGTCAAGGTGAACACACCTATCGCGGTCCTCGTGGAAGAAGGCGAGGACGCCTCTGCCCTGCCCACGGCTGCGCCCGCAGCCGCAGCGGTGGCTGAGGCCGCCCCTGCGGCGGTTGAGGCCCCCGCTCCTGCCGCTGCCCCTGCTGCACCGGTGGTCGATCTATCCCCGGACTGGCCTGCGGACGCCGAGATGAAATCCGAAACCGTTCGCGAAGCCCTGCGCGACGCGATGGCCGAAGAAATGCGCGGCGATGAAGACGTCTACCTGATGGGCGAAGAGGTCGCCGAATATCAGGGGGCATACAAGATCAGCCAAGGCCTGCTGGACGAATTCGGCAGCAAGCGTGTGATCGACACGCCCATCACCGAACACGGTTTTGCCGGGATCGCAGTTGGTTCGGCCTTTGGTGGGTTGAAGCCGATTGTCGAGTTCATGACCTTTAACTTCGCCATGCAGGCGATTGACCAAATCATCAACTCTGCTGCCAAAACGCTTTATATGTCCGGCGGTCAAATGGGTTGCCCCATCGTGTTCCGGGGGCCCAACGGTGCTGCCGCCCGCGTGGCCGCACAGCATTCTCAGGACTATGCCGCCTGGTACATGCAGATCCCCGGTCTGAAAGTGGTCATGCCTTACTCGGCTGCTGATGCAAAAGGGTTGCTGAAATCGGCGATCCGCGACCCCAACCCGGTGATCTTCCTTGAAAACGAGATCCTTTACGGACGCTCTTTCGATGTCCCGCAAGTGGATGATCTGACCATCCCGCTGGGCAAGGCGCGCATCTGGCGCGAAGGCTCGGACGTGACCATCGTGAGCTTTGGCATCGGCATGCAATACGCGCTGGAAGCCGCTGACAAGCTGGCCGAGGAAGGTATCAGCGCCGAGGTGATCGACCTGCGCACTATCCGCCCGATGGACACCGGCGCGATCATTAACTCGGTGATGAAAACCAACCGTCTGGTGACAGTCGAAGAAGGCTGGCCGCAAGGCTCGGTCGGCAGCTATATCAGTTCGGTGGTGATGCAAGAGGCGTTCGACTATCTGGATGCTCCGGTCATCAACTGCACCGGCAAGGACGTTCCGATGCCTTATGCAGCGAACCTCGAAAAACTGGCACTGATCACCACCGATGAGGTGATCGCAGCCGTCAAACAAGTGACCT
Organism: Ruegeria sp. HKCCA5491; assembly: GCF_013034565.1. Classification (NCBI taxonomy): domain Bacteria; kingdom Pseudomonadati; phylum Pseudomonadota; class Alphaproteobacteria; order Rhodobacterales; family Roseobacteraceae; genus Ruegeria; species Ruegeria sp. HKCCA5491. Next base: position 129,464 of record NZ_WQGG01000008.1, on the reverse strand, counting down.
ACCGGTAAGGAGCGACACAGATGCCCACAGAAATTCTGATGCCCGCCCTTTCCCCCACAATGGAGGAAGGCACCCTTGCCAAATGGCTGGTCAAAGAGGGCGACACCGTATCAAGCGGCGACCTGCTGGCCGAGATCGAAACCGACAAGGCCACGATGGAGTTTGAGGCCGTTGACGAAGGCACCATCGGCAAGATCCTGATCCCCGAGGGCACCGAAGGAGTCAAGGTCAACACCGCCATCGCAGTTCTGCTGGAAGATGGCGAAAGTGCTGACGACATCAGCGCGTCAGATACCGCAGCCCCCGCGGCTGCTCCGGCAGCCGCCGCGGGTAACGAGGCCGCCTCTGGGGCGTCCGAGGCACCTGCCCCTGCTCCGGCAGCACCGGCCAAAGCCGACGGTGGCCGTATCTTCGCCTCGCCGCTGGCCCGTCGTATCGCTGCGCAAAAGGGTCTTGATCTGGCGCAGATCACCGGTTCGGGACCGCATGGCCGTATCGTCAAAGTAGATGTGGAAGGCGCTACAGCCACCGCGCCTGCTCCGGCCCCTGCACCTGCAGCAGCGGCTCCGGCAGCGGCAGCCCCGGCTGGCCCGTCGGCGGATGCCGTGGCAAAAATGTACGAAACCCGCGATTACGAAGAAATCAAGCTGGACGGGATGCGCAAAACCATTGCCGCGCGCCTGTCCGAGGCCAAGCAGACCATCCCGCATTTCTACCTGCGTCGCGATATTAAGCTGGATGCGCTGCTCAAGTTCCGCAGCCAGTTGAACAAACAGCTTGAAGGCCGTGGCGTGAAGCTGAGCGTCAACGACTTCATCATCAAGGCTGTCGCAAACGCGTTGCAGCAGGTTCCGGCCTGCAACGCGGTCTGGGCCGGTGACCGGGTGCTGCAACTGAAACCCTCGGACGTGGCCGTGGCTGTCGCTATCGAGGGCGGTCTGTTCACCCCGGTTCTACAGGATGCCGACACCAAGTCGCTGTCCGCGTTGTCGACCGAGATGAAAGACCTTGCCGGTCGCGCTCGTGAACGCAAACTGGCACCGCATGAATATCAGGGCGGCACATTCGCAATCTCGAATCTGGGCATGTTTGGCATCGACAATTTCGACGCCATCGTGAACCCGCCGCACGCTGGCATTCTTGCAGTGGGTACAGGCGTCAAAAAACCAGTTGTAGGCGATGACGGAGAGCTGACCGTTGCAACAGTGATGTCCGTAACGATGTCCGTGGACCACCGCGTGATCGACGGAGCGCTTGGCGCGGAACTGCTGCAAGCCATTGTCGAAAACCTTGAGAACCCCATGGTCATGCTGGCCTAACACCAAGAGAAACCGCAACAGCCGCGCCCGCACGTTCTGGCGCGGCTTTTTCGTGTCTGGCCGGGAAGTGAGGAAACGTGATCCGGCCAACTGTTGTTTGGGCACGCGCGAGGCGTCAAGTTGTTTGCAAATCAGACACGGATGCAAAGGTGCCCCATGACCTTCACACGGCTTACTCGGACAGGTTTGATTTTGTTGATGCTGGCTTCAATTGCACCTGCGGATGCCTATGCCAAGCCCAACAGCTATCCAGGTGAAAACTCGAAGTTCAATTCCAAAAGCGCGGTTGCCAAATGGGAAGCCGAGCGCAGCAAGCGGATTGAAGAGCGAAAGAAACGGCGGGAAGAAAAGCGGCTCAAGCGGTTGAACGAAAAGAACAACCGCCCGAACTGAGTGTGAGTTACTGATCTTTGCCCAGCATGTGGTCCATTGAAATTGCAGGCTGATCACAACCTGCTTCGCCGACAATCTTTGCAGGAATGCCCGCAACGGTTTTGCACGCAGGCACGGCCTGCAAGACAACCGATCCGGCAGCAATTCGGCTGCAATGACCCACTTCAATATTGCCAAGCACCTTAGCACCCGCACCAATCAGAACACCGTCACCAATTTTCGGATGGCGCTGTTCTTCTTCCTTGCCGGTCCCGCCAAGCGTGACGGAATGCAGCATCGACACATTGTCACCGACAACCGCAGTTTCGCCGATTACGATGGAATGGGCGTGATCAATCATGATCCCTTTGCCTATTTTCGCGGCCGGGTGGATATCAATCCCGAATATCTCTGACGAGCGCATCTGGAAGAAATACGCCAGATCGTAGCGCTTCTTTTGCCATAGCCAATGCGCCACGCGATAGGCTTGCATTGCCTGATAGCCCTTAAAGTACAGAATCGGCTGCAGCAGGCGATGGCAAGCCGGGTCGCGCTCGTACACAGCCATCAAGTCGGCACGGGCCGCCTCGATCAGCGAGTGATCATCCGCATAAGCTTCGTCCACGATCTCTCGTAATACCATCATGGACATTTCATTCGAGCACAGCTTGGCCGATACCCGGTAGGACAATGCCCTATCTAGACTGCGGTGGTGCAGAATACAGGCGTGCACCAACCCGCCCATCAACGGCTCATTCTCAACGGCCAATTGAGCTTCGGTCGTGATGCGATCCCAGACGGGGTCGACGGGTGTAACGTGACTGCGCGTTTCCAACATGGCTTTTGATCCTTTGCTGCGCCTAGAATGCCATTTAGAGGCAAAAACGCCAAACGCAAACCCGTGATCAGCAGGATAACGAAAATGAATGCTTCTTTGATGGCCGAATTCGAGGCCCGAATACGCAGTCGTTTAGCGGAACTTGCTGACAACTCGGAAGCAGGAAAGAAGGCGCAAGCCATTGTTGAACTGGACCAACAAGCCATAGGGCGCCTTAGCAGGATGGACGCGTTGCAGAACCAGGCAATGGCCAAGGCTCAGCAAGCCAACAGGGACGTCGAAATGAACAGATTAAAGGCGGCATTGCTTAGGATCGACGAGGGAGAATACGGATTCTGCGAAGACTGCGGTGAAGAGATCCCAATTGGTCGCCTGAACTTGGATCATGCGGCCACCAAGTGCGTTAGCTGCGCATCCGGGTGAGCCGTTTACTTGGTTATTTTTGCATTCTCACCACTCTGTCGGTGATTTTGCCTCGCTCACCATACAGGCGAAATGGCGATGTCGTGTCGCAGGCGGCGCCTTTTGTTGCTCACGTCGCCTGAGAAGGCTTCTAAGAAGAAGGCTAATTACTTAGCCATCTAACCTACCGTAAGAAATGCTTGCAGACCGGGACCATAGCTGGCCGAAACCTGTGCCACCTGGACTGTGTAGGAACCGGACACACCGTCGGCGAGTTTTGCAGCCGACGTATATGTCCAGCGGGAAATTTGAACCAATTCCTCACGCACCAATGACCCTTCGGCCCAAATCTGTATCAGATAAGCTTCGGACTCTTCGCCCAACGGGACGTCGATTCCGGCCCAGTCGTCACCATCAACTCGGGTTCGACGCACCCACGAAAGCGTATCACCCGCCCCTGATCTACGAACACACAGATGCGCCGGGGCGTAAGGGCGCAGACCATTACCATTGAACGCCTCGACTTGATGGACAAAGGACGGGTCGTCATACCCACGCGTAGCCGGTCCAATTCTGTAGTGTTTCGCAAGCCTGCGCTCTGACCGAAGCAGCCCGGTCTGTAAGACGCGTGGGTCCAATAACACAAACACCGAACCTTCGGGCCAAACCTCGGGCATGATGGCGTCAGTTCCGAACTGCCCACGAAGCCGCCCAGAATAGGCCACAGCTCCCACGGCCGAAGGCCATTTTCCAAAAAAACATCTCGCAAAAACGAAAAAGGTGAGCGAACTCAAAATTAGTATGAACACCATACCAACAGCAATTTGAGTTACCAAAGCGCACTCTGAACAAATGGCAGAGGTGGCGACTGAGATGGGCCAAAAGGGCAGTGGCGCATAAAAAAAGAAGTCGTGCCCTCCAAGCCCAGCCCACATTTCAGGTAAGTGTCTGGGCAGCCAGTTTCCTTGGTCAAACTGTTGAGAATATTGGGTGAACCACGCAAAATTATAGATTTCGCTGTGCCCCTGCGGAACTCCGACGAAAATCATGATGGCAGGCATGATCAACGCTATTGCAACTAGCACTACGACTTTCTGCAGTTTACTTAACAAAAACACTATATTCAAACGAGCTTGTGAGGCGGCGCAAAACCATTATCTTCAGGCTCATCGTGCCAAATATTCGGAATAAAGCAACACTTCATCGACGCCTCACAACTTTTTGGCTTGCACCAATGAAGCATCCGAAAGCGATTTTTGTCACTCCGATTCTCGCGGGTAGGCAACGCTCAAACACGCTCCTTCGCTGCGCAATCCACGCAAAAAGAAATTCTGTTGCATTCAAGGTTTGATGCGAATGACCATCCCAAAAGGGTCGCAAGTTTTCAGACTAAGCTGAAGGACGCTGAGATGGAAAGAGAACAAAGAAAAGGCGACAACATGTTCGTCCTTCTAGATGAAATCAATTCGAAACCTGGCGTATTCAGTTCCTACACCGCCAGTGCGCTTTGGGCCGACAAGTACCGATCCAAACAGATGCTGGAGTTTCACATGAATGAGGCCATCAATTTATCGTCTAGAAGAGCCGACTTCATTGAACGATCTAGTGACTGGATTATAGACCACTTTGAAATCGGAATGGGTAAATCGGTATGCGATTTCGGGTGTGGCCCAGGTTTGTATACGTCTCGCTTCGCAAAATCCGGTGCGCAAGTTACAGGTTTAGACTTCTCAAAAAAAACTATTCAATATGCCCGACGACAGGCTGAGCTCGCCAAGCAAAATGTCGACTATGTTGAAATCAATTACCTCGATTTTGAAACGCCCGGTCGCTTTGATCTGATCACGATGATCATGTGCGATTTTTGCGCTCTTGGACCCGAACAGCGGTCCCGGCTCCTGTCGAAGTTCAGCACTCTGCTAAAGGACGGCGGATCTATCCTATTGGATGTATATTGGATGGCAGCATTCGATCAGCGTGAAGAATCTAGAACTTATGAGAAAAACCAGTTGAACCACTTCTGGCACAAGGAAGATTACTACTGCTTTCTCAACACCTTCGAATACGACGCTGATTCCGTTGTGCTGGACAAATACAGCATCTTTCCTGAAAAGAGCGAACCGGAAACGGTCTATAACTGGTTGCAATATTTCAGCCCCCAGAGCTTGTCGACAGAGCTTTCAGCAGCAGGGCTCGAAGTTACGAATTTCTACGGGGATGTGTCAGGTCAAGCTTTCTCGGGACAGCATCCCGAGTTCGCAGTTGTAGCATCAAGACACACAAAGGGAAGACGCCATTGGTGAATTAGCATGTCATAAGCCGCAATATAGCGACCCTTTCGCAAGTGCTTGGTATCCATTAGAGCCATGTGGAGCACTCACAAACTCCGCACCCTAGGCCGTCGATACAACCCCGCAGGCCCAACAACCAACTCATGCAGCGCCCAGACTAACGCGTCGACCCGGTCGGGCGAGCCCTGACCTTCGAATCCACGCGCGGTCATCTGGCACATCTGCTCCTCCAGCGCGTCCAGCCCGGCCACATGGCCCACCCGCCCCTGCTCATAAAGCGCCGCCACAGGCTCGGCCCGCGCCACCTTGCCGCGTGAGGCCCGCACAGCGCGGAACGGGACTAGAGGGTCCACCTGCCGGACGACCTCTTCCACCAGTTGCCCGCCCTGATTGACCTCGGCCACCAGCCGTTCGGCCCCGAACTCATCCATCGCGTCAATCGCCGCCTGCGCCCAGCCCGCAGGACCAACGCCCTGCACAGTGCGGTCGGCCAGCACATAGGCGCACCATTCCTCAAGCGGCCCCTGTAGTTGCGCGCCGACCACTACGATACCACAGGCATCCGCATGCGCCCCCACTGTCACCGCAGGGTCCAGTGCCACTACGATACGATCCAAACCGGGCACTTTATCTACCCGCGCCGCATCCAGCATCGAGCCTGTCCACAACGCGCCCTCAGCATCCGACAGCAAAACCCCATCCAATTCCTGCCGCCCCAGCCGCGTACCAGCATAGCGCGCGCGTACCTCGGCCAGAAACGAGTCCGCCAGATTGGCCCGGTTCGCCTCGGTCGGCGCGTGGGTCTGCACGGTGGACGGAGAGGCCAGCAAATCCTTCAAAACCTTCACATTGCGCGGCGTGGTCGTCACGCAGACCCGCGGCCGCTCACCCAGACGCAAGGCAAACTGCAACATATCCCAGGTCTCTTCGGCCTTTTTCCACTTGGCCAGTTCGTCTACCCACGCGGCATCGAATTGCGGGCCGCGCAGCCCTTCGGGATCATGCGCCGAAAACGCCTGCGCCTCGGCTCCGTTGGGCCAGATCAACTTGCGTTCCGATGCCTCCCAAACAGGTCGACGATCCGGGGGCGAGCATTGCAAAATCCCGCTATCGCCAAAAATGATCACGTCGCGCACCTGATCAAATGTCTCGCCCACCAACGCCACCCGACTGGCCTCTCCCCTGTCCAGCGGCTTAGCCCCTTCGACCATCGCACGCACCCACTCGGACCCTGAGCGCGTCTTACCTGCCCCGCGTCCACCCATGATCACCCACGACCGCCAGTCCCCCTCGGGCGGCAATTGATGCGGCAGCGCCCAAAACTCGAACAGGAAAGGGAGGGCACACAGCCCCCCCTCCCCGATCTCACTCAGAAATCTGTCCCTCACCGCAGCATCGGCGGAGGCGAGCCAGCCTGCACCCGATTTCAAATCGAGCGCGCTGAAGGTCGAGCGCATAGCCCCCTTGGGCAATTCCGGCTTGTCTGTGATGTTGTTCGACAAAGCTTATCTCCACTTTCTGGCAACTTCGGATCAGCCCCTCTAACTGACCCAGCTGCTTGCCTGCTCCGGCAAAGTCTGCATCCTCCCCGGCACCGATCTGCCTGCGCAGTTCTTCCGCTGCTTCGCGCAGATCGCGAATGGATCGCTCAAGCGACTGCAACAAGTCAGCCGTCTGGGTAATCCGCTCTTCCGGGGTAATCAAAGTCATGTGTGTGCCTGTGACCTCATGCGTGAGTTTTCTCCGCACGAGAGAAGCAAAAATCGGCCACCGGGCTTACCCGCGGCCGATACCCACCTCTTCTAGCATGACACCAAGCCTAAGATAATAAGTTTGTAAAGTCAAATAGTTACGCAACACTCACGCAACAGGAACCGACCTGTAATTTAACTATTTCTCAAGACCTTCCACCTCTGGGTCACGACCCGCCATATCCTTGACAACAAGCACACCGATTGGGAAACTCGACAATTACACAGCGGTAAACTTGACATTCCCTCGCCAAACACGCATGTGCCCCGAAACAAGGCGCTTCCGCGTGAGCATAGACGGTCGTATTCGACCTTACAGCGCCCAAACCTCTCCAGTTCCCCTTCACGCAGGGTTCTTGTTGCGATGGCCGGACGGCACAGGGCTCGCCTGCGCGTCCCGAGGCTTCGCGAAACCCTGTAGGCTCGTGCGGTGCGCACGTGTCGATGTATTTGTTCGTGGCTAATAGGCGGCCACGGATTGAAAAGGATGATTACTTGTTCGACTTTGACATGCTGGGCCTTGCCCCGGCCCTGAATGACGCGCTGAAACGCGCAAACTTTACGCAACCCACACCGATCCAGAATCAGGCCATTCCGATGGCGCTGCAGGGTCACGACATTATGGGGCTGGCGCAAACCGGCACCGGAAAAACTCTGGCCTTTGGGTTGCCGCTGATTGATCACCTGCTGGCGCAACCCGGCAAACCTGCCCCCAAGACAGCCAAGGCGTTGATCCTTGCGCCGACGCGTGAGCTGGTCAATCAGATCGCGGAAAGCCTGCGAACCCTGACAAAAAAAACAAAAATCCGCGTCGCAACCGTTGTGGGTGGTCAGTCTATCGGCAAGCAGATTTCCTTCCTTGCACGCGGAACCGATATCCTTGTCGCAACACCCGGTCGCCTGATTGATTTGATGGAACGCGGCGCTGTTGATCTCAGCTCGGTCCGCCATCTGGTGTTGGACGAGGCTGACCAGATGCTGGACATGGGGTTCATTCACGCCTTGCGCCGTATCGCGCCCGAACTTGGCACACCGCGTCAAACCATGTTGTTTTCCGCTACGATGCCCAAGCAGATGGAAGAAATCAGCCAGACCTATCTAACGAACCCACAGCGCATTCAGGTCTCTCCTCCGGGGAAGGCGGCTGACAAGATCACACAGTCGATCCACTTCCTGAGCCGGACTGAAAAGCCCGCCAAGCTGCGCGAGATTCTGTCTGAAGACGCCGATGCTCTGACATTGGTATTTGCGCGCACCAAGCATGGCGCAGAGCGATTGATGAAAGACCTCGTCGCTGACGGCTTTAACGCGGCCTCCATTCACGGCAACAAAAGCCAAGGCCAACGCGACCGTGCAATCAAGGCGTTTCGCGCGGGTGAGATCAACGTGCTTGTGGCAACTGACGTGGCCGCGCGCGGCATCGACATTCCCGGCGTGGCATATGTAATTAACTACGATCTTCCCGAGGTGCCCGACAACTATGTGCACCGGATCGGCCGCACCGCTCGCGCAGGTCGCGAAGGTGAAGCTATTGCATTCTGTGCGCCGGATGAACTGGATCAGTTGAAGCAGATTCAAAAGCTGATGAAGATCGAAATCCCCGTCGCCAGCGGCACAATGCCCGAGTTTGCAGAGCCCAAAAAACCGCGCAAACGTGGCGGGTTCCGCCGTCGTGGGCCAAAGCCACAGGCAGCCAACGCGTCGGCCAAGCCCAGGTCAAACCAGCGTCGGCGGCAGAAAAGAAAACCGGCCGCATGAATTGAAAAAGGTGCCGCAACACGCGGCACCTTTTTTAGTTTCCTGAACTTTGGCGTTCGGCTTCTATCTCACGCCATTTGGCGACATTACGGTTATGCTCGTCCAACGTTTCCGCAAAAGCATGCCCGCCTGTACCGTCCGCAACAAAGAACACATAGTTCGTGTCTTCCGGGGCTACGGCGGCTTCCAGGCTTGCTAGACCTGGACTTGCAATCGGAGTTGGCGGCAAACCGTCAATCACATACGTATTCCAAGGCGTTGCGCGGCGAAGTTCGCTCCGACGCAAGCCGCGACCCAAGGTCCCTTGACCTTTCGTTACGCCGTAAATGACGGTCGGGTCTGTCTGCAACTTCATGCCACGCTCAAGACGGTTCACGAAAACACTGGCCACCTGTCCACGCTCATGCGGAACGCCTGTTTCCTTTTCGATGATCGACGCGAGAATTAGCATTTCTTCCGGGCTGCTGATTGGCAGATCATCCTGTCGCTTTTCCCAGACCGCGTTGACGCGCAACTGCTGCCTGTCCTGCATACCCTGCAGAATGGCGTTCCTGTCAGCGCCGCGTACCACATCATAACTGTCGGGTGCCAACATTCCCTCTGCAGGAATTTCGGTAACTTCCCCGGTCAGCGCATCAATCTGCTTCAGCCCTTCGACCACCTGCCACGCGGTAACGCCTTCGGCCACCGAAACCCGATAGCGCGTATCAGCGTCATTGCGTTTCTCGGTATAGGCCGCGGGTGCCTCCTCTTCGGCGACATCGAATGACGCAATCTCATCAAAATCGAGCGTTGCTGGATTCAGCTCACGCACCCGAGTCTGGATACGCGTCACACCAATGCGGTACTCAATCTCGGACCCGCAGGTACTGGCACCGCTACGCGTGATTTCGTCGATGATCTGCTCCATCGACGAACCTTCGCGCACCAGGAAACTGCCCGCTTTCAACTGCGGGGCTTTGTCCGTGTAATCTGCCGCCATACGAAAGATCATCGCGCTACTGATCGCGCCCTGATCCTCCAGTTTCTGACTGACTTCGGTCATGTTGGACCCGCGCTCGACCTGAAGGCAGATCGCGGTTTCCAGAGGGCCTTCGTTTTTATAACGCGACTGCCCCCAAAGGATAAGTCCGCCCGACAAGAACAGGCCGACCACCAGAATGGTCAGCATATTGGACGCCAGAGCGCGCCACATTTAGCTGGCCTTTCCGAAGATCACGCTGGCATTCGTGCCACCAAACCCGAACGAGTTGGACAGTGCCACGTTGATCTCACGCTCTCGCTTGGCGTTCGGAGCCAAGTCGATAGGTGTTTCAACAGCGGGATTGTCCAGATTGATCGTCGGCGGGGCCACCTGATCCCGGATTGCCAGGATAGAAAAGATCGCCTCAATCGCGCCAGCAGCCCCAAGCAGGTGGCCTGTGGCAGATTTGGTCGAGGACATGGTCGCGTTTGCGGCGTGTTCGCCTAGCAAACGTTCAACTGCGCCCAGCTCAATTGTGTCCGCCATGGTCGACGTGCCGTGCGCGTTGATATAGTCCAGATCCTTTGGCTCCAGCCCGGCACTGCGCAGCGCGGCCTGCATTGAACGCTCTGCACCATCACCATCCTCGCTGGGGGCGGTGATATGGTAGGCGTCGCCGGACATGCCGTATCCCAACACTTCGGCATAAATCTTCGCGCCACGCGCCTTGGCGTGCTCGTATTCTTCCAGAATGACGATTCCGGACCCCTCACCCATGACAAACCCGTCACGATCAACATCGTAAGGACGGCTCGCGGCTTTGGGGTTATCTGCATATTTGGTCGATAGCGCCTTGCAGGCATTGAAGCCCGCGATGCCGATCTCGCAGATGCAGCCTTCGCCGCCACCTGCGACCATGACATCGGCGTCTCCTGCACGGATAATCCGGCTTGCGTCGCCGATTGCGTGGGCGCCTGTCGAACATGCAGTCACCACCGAATGGTTCGGCCCCTTGAAACCGTGGCGGATGGAAACCTGACCCGAGGCCAGGTTGATCAACGCGCCGGGAATAAAGAAGGGGGACACCCTGCGTGGCCCCTTGTCACGGATCAAGTTCGCCGTTTCCGCAATGGATCCCAGACCACCAATCCCCGAACCGATCAGAACACCGGTACGTAGGCGCGCCTCTTCATCTTCGGGAAGCCAATCCGCGTCCTTGCAGGCCATTTCAGCAGCCGCGATCGAATATAGAATGAAGTCTTCAACCTTACGCTGCTCTTTTGGCGACATCCATTCATCGGGGTTGAACGTCCCGTTTGTTCCATCGCCGCGGGGGACTTCGCAGGCATAGGTCGTCGTGACCCCACTTGCCTCGGCGTCGAACAGCGTGATTGGTCCCGCGCCGGATTCTCCATCCAACAGCCGTGACCAGGTTTCCTCGACCCCGCTGGCCAACGGAGTGACCAATCCCAGACCGGTTACAACGACTCTGCGCATGAAGTGCCTCTTGCCTGCTTCGTGTTTAAGAAACGCTCATACCCCGTGCCGGGGTGCGGGGGCAAGAGCAACAGCAAATTCTGCGTTGAACACCTGACGCTGCGAAAGGCAAAGAAATGCCGAAAGCGGTAACCCCAAGCCTAAAAAATAATCCGCCCCCTCAAAATAGATGAGGAGGCGGACAGAGGATTCGGACTTATCTTACTGAAATTCCGCCACGGGCTCATGAGCCGCGCTTGCGACGCTCAGGGCTTCTGACAAGTCAATTGTCTTGCGGAACAACGCCCGACCGACAAGTGCACCCGAGATATTGGGGATGTAGGCCAAACGAGAAATGTCATCCGCAGTACGCACAACGCCGCTTGCGATGATAGGCGTACGAGACTTTTCGGCCAGACCCGAGATCAAACCCAACTGCGCCTCAACGTCTTCCATATCGCTGTCGATATCAGTCACGAGAATGGCGGCGAAAGGCGTGTCGGCGAATGCCTCAATAAATGCCTCGGGGGTAAAGGCGCTCTGACTGCGCCAGCCCTCGGTCATGACCTGACCCTGCCAGACGTCCACGGCCAAAACGATCTGGTCCGGATGCAGCTTGGCAAGCTCTTTGACCAGATTGGGGTCCCAGGCCGCCAAGGTACCGATCACGATCCGCCCGGCGCCCTTGTCGATCCAATATTCAACTTGCTCGCGGGTCCGCATGCCACCCGCCAACTGCACGGGAATCTCTGCCGAACGGATAATCTCTTCGACCAGTTCCGAGTTCGTGTCGCGCCCTTCGATTGCGTCGAAATCCGTCAGGTGCATCCACTCAGCTCCGGCGGTGGCCCAGCCATGCGCCGTTTCTGAAGGATTCACATGCCAAATCATCGCCTCGTCCAAGCGGCCCTTGTCCAGCGTAACGCACCGGCCGCCCTGCAGTTCCATCGTGGGGTAAATCCTCATGAGCTTGCTCCTCCGCCCAATCAATCTGGAAATCCAGAATATCATAGTCAGAGAGCAGCGGCCGCGTTCTTCCAGTTTCGGCAAACTACGGGCAATTTGCGGCATCGCACCTTGCGTTTCAGTGGCGCATAGGAGGTCCGTTTCGACGCAAAAGATGAACGGGTGAACCTTGGAACTCGCTTTCTCTTATCAACTCGTACCCCAGCTTTTCCGCCAGCTTCTGAGAAGACGAATTTGAAGAATTCACCAATGCAACCAATGGCCCAGGCATAATTCGATCAAACCAATCATGCGCGGCCTGCGCCGCCTCCAAGCCCAAACCCCGACCCTGCGCTTCGGGTGCCAGAACCCATCCAGCCTCAGGAAAACTGTCAAAGTCGTCGCCCAAGGCACGATTTCCATAGAAAAACCCCGCCTGCCCGATCATCTGACGATTCGATTGTTGAATGACCGCCCACTGGCCAAATCCGGCCATTTGCCAGTGCCCTGCGTTTCTAAGGAACGAATCCCACGCTTCGCCACGGGATCGAGGCGTGCCGCCGATATGGCGCACGACACAGGGGTTGCGCCAGATTTCGGCGAACCGGTTAAAATCCTCGGGCCGCATGCCGCAAAGCGTCAGACGTGCCGTGTTGATCATCGGGGTGGATCGTATCATGCCCTGCCCGCTCAGATATTTATGCCTCGCCCAAATGGTTGCGTAGGAATATCACGGCTGACAAGCAAGAATTCCGCTGGGGCACAAAAAACGGCGCCTCCGTTGCCCGGAAGCGCCGCTTTTTACTGAATTCGAAGGTCTTAGGACGCTTCAGAGATGAACTTGACGGCGTCGCCAAAGGTCTGGATGGTCTCGGCTGCGTCATCGGGGATTTCGATGCCGAACTCTTCTTCGAAGGCCATGACCAGTTCAACAGTGTCCAGGCTGTCCGCGCCCAGATCGTCGATGAAAGAAGCGTTTTCCGCTACTTTGTCTTCTTCGACACCCAGGTGCTCAACAACGATCTTTTTAACGCGATCTGCGACGTCGCTCATGTCTATTCCTCATTCCGTTTCAGGGCGTAGTGCCCGGTTCTGCCCTCGCCCGCTCAGGCTGGCTTTGATTTGCCCGATCCGGGCGGTTAAGGTCCCCGATTACCGGGAAAGTAGAAGGCCGACCATGTGGCCGACCCCTGCATTTATGCGCCGCCTATAGCACAGACAACGCCCGAGGCAAACGCTTTCGCACCTGCCCCGATCCGCGCTCACAACATGGCCATACCGCCGTTAACATGCAAGGTGGTTCCGGTAACATATCCAGCTTCGGGGCTGGCAAGATACAGAACCGCCGCCGCAATTTCCGAGGCATCCCCCATGCGACCTGCAGGAACCTGTCCCAGAATTCCTGCCTTCTGGTCGTCTGTCAGCTTGTCGGTCATTGCGGTCGTGATGAACCCCGGTGCCACAGCGTTCGCTGTAATCCCGCGGCTGGCAACCTCATAGGCCAGAGACTTGGTCATACCAACCATTCCCGCCTTTGACGCGGCATAGTTCGCCTGACCGGGGTTGCCCGTGGCCCCCACAACAGACGAGATGTTGATGATCCGGCCCCAACGCGCCTTCATCATGCCACGCAGCACGCCTTTGCACAGCTTCGCGGTCGAGGTCATGTTGACGTCGATCACACTCTGCCATTCCTCGTCCGACATACGCATAAACAGGTTGTCGCGGGTAATACCTGCGTTGTTGACCAGAATATCGACCGACCCCATTGCATCGGCCGCCTGCTTCGGCAGGGCTGCCACAGCCTCGGGGTCACTCAGATTACAGGGCAGCACATGGGCGCGACCACCCAGTTCGCCAGCAAGGGCTTCCAACGGCTCAACCCGAGTACCCGACAGCGCAACAGTCGCGCCCGCAGAATGCAAAACGCGCGCGATCTCACCGCCAATCCCGCCCGAGGCACCGGTGATCAGTGCGTTCTTACCTGTCAAATCAAACATTCGATTATCCTTTTCATACGCATCCAGCGATGCGCTGTGTCTTACGATTCGGCCTGGGTCACATTCTGCACGTCATCCGGCGTGCCAACAGCTTTACCCGCGATCGCGCGGTCGATTTTGCGGATCATGCCCGACAAGGCTTTGCCTGCCCCGATCTCCCACGTTTCGGTCACGCCCTGCGCGGCCATGTACTGAACGCTTTCGCGCCAACGGACCGAGCCGGTGACCTGTTCGACCAGCAACTGGCGGATCAGATCCGGGTCACTAACGGCCTCGGCGCGGACATTGGCGATCACCGGCACGGCAGGCGCCTTGATTTCAACCCCGGCCAGAGCTTCAGCCATCACATCCGCCGCAGGCTGCATCAACCCGCAGTGGAAAGGGGCGCTCACCGGCAACATCACGGCACGCTTGGCACCTTTTTCCTTGGCAATTTCAGCAGCGCGTTCCACAGCGGCCTTCGCTCCCGAAACCACAACCTGCGTCGGATCGTTGTCGTTTGCAGCCTGACAAACCTCACCCTGCGCGGCTTCGTCGGCCACAGCGCGGACGGCATCCAAATCCAGCCCAAGGATCGCGGCCATTGCGCCCTCGCCCACTGGAACAGCGCTTTGCATCGCTTGTCCCCGGGTGCGCAACAGGCGCGCCGTATCCGAAACAGACAACGCACCAGCCGCTGCCAGAGCCGAATACTCGCCCAACGAATGACCCGCCACAAATGCGGCATCCGTGATGGAAACGCCCTCAGCCTCCAATGCGCGCATCGCTGCGATCGACGTGGCCATCAATGCGGGCTGTGCATTCTGGGTCAGAGTCAGTTCAGCGATATCGCCTTCCCAGATCAGGCTGCTCAGCTTTTCGCCCAATGCCTCATCGACCTCGTCGAATACCGCCTGCGCGGTGGGATACGCCTCGGCCAGAGCCTTGCCCATTCCGATGGTCTGGGCGCCCTGCCCGGGGAAAACAAATGCGCGTGTCATTGCAACCTCTTGGATGACGTTAGGTTGCGGCGGGGTGTAAACCGTGTGACCGCGCGGCACAAGCACTGCCTTGGGTCTGCGCCTTGGCACCATAGCTGTGCGCGGCCCGCTATTGTGTCCTGACTGTATGGCGATAGGTTGATCAAAGCGATACTACCTCCGGAGCATCAGATGTCCGCGACGAATACCTTCTCCAGTTATGGCAGCGTCACAAAGACCTTTCATTGGCTGACCGCCCTGTTGATTTTGACCGCCCTACCGCTGGGCTGGATCGCAAACGACATTGCCCATGCCATTTATGATCCGACGGTCCCAACCACCGAGGACGACATCGCGCGGGCTGCTCGTCTGTTTTCAATGCACAAGACTGTGGGCATCACGGTTTTCTTCGTCGCGCTCGCCCGTATCCTTTGGGCTTTCTCACAAACCAAGCCCGGCCTCTTGAACGCCGATAACAAACCCGAAGCCTTCGCCGCCGAGACCGTTCATTGGCTTCTCTATGGGTCATTGGTTCTGGTCCCTCTGACCGGTTGGGCGCATCACGCAGCGGCGGAAGGTTTTGCGCCGATCCTGTGGCCGTTCGGGCAAAACTTGCCATTCGTTCCAAAATCCGCGCATCTGGCAGAGCTCACAGCCAGCCTGCATTGGCTGTTCGTCTGGACACTTGCGGGATCTCTGGTCCTGCACATTGCCGGGGCACTCAAGCACCATGTCGTCGACAAGGACAGCACCCTTCGGCGAATGCTGCCGGGCAACGCAAAGGCACCTGAACCACCTGCGCAACATCACTCGGCCATTCCGGCTTTTACAGCACTGGCTGTCTGGGGCGCAGTTCTGATCAGCGGATGGAGCATCGGTGCATTCGACCATCATTCCCACGCCGACACCGACACCACCGAACTGGCCGAGGTACAATCCGACTGGCAAGTTCAAGAGGGCAACCTAGCCATAACGATCGCACAATTGGGCAGCCCCGTGACAGGTCAATTCGAGGAATGGACCGCCGCCATCGCGTTTGATGAGCCGGAACAGCCCGGGCTAGCCGGGTCAGCCGAGGTGACGATTGCTATCCCATCGCTCAGCCTTGGCACTGTCAGCGGTCAGGCCATGGGCGCGGATTTCTTTGACAGCGCGCAGTTTCCAACAGCCCAGTTCAAAGCAGACCTGTACAAAACCGAAACCGGGTATGAGGCACGAGGGCCCCTGTCAATCCGTGACAAATCCGTAGATGTCATTCTGCCATTCACGCTGGACCTTGAAGGCGATCGCGCAACCGTCAACGGGCAATTAGAGCTGAACCGTGTGGATTTCGACATCGGCACATCACAGCCCACCGAAGAGTCCTTGGGCTTTGCTGTTGTTGTCTCGGTGGACCTGACCGCGACACGCGGCGAATGATAAAAACCGCCGGAGCTTATGGCTCCGGCGGTTTCGCATTCGATATCTAATATTGCCTTAGTCGGCTTTCTGGGCCTCGACGGAAATGCGCACCTCAACCTCATCACCAACGAAAGGCGCGAATTGGCCAAGGTCGAACTCGCTGCGCACAAGTGTCGTTGTTGCGTCGAAACCCGCCCAAGGCTTGCCAGCCATCGGGTGTTCGCCAACCTGATTGAGCTTGGCGTCCAGTACAACCGACTTGGTCACGCCATTCATGGTCAGGTCACCTGTGATATTCGCAGTATTCTCGCCAGTGACCTCGATACCAGTCGAGGTGAATGTCACCAGATCACCTTCAACTGCGCCAAAGAAATCCTCGGTCATGAAGTGATCTTCGCGCGGCTTCCAACCTGTGAACATCTCAACAACAGGCATGGACACGGTCACGCTCGAAGCTGCCGGGTTTTCCTGATCAAACATGATCTCGCCTTCAAAACCCGAGAACATGCCGTAAGTGGTCGAAAAGCCAAGGTGGTTATAGCTGAAGATGACTTGGCTGTGGCTGGGGTCCAGAACGTATTTTTCAGCGCTCGCAAACACCGAAGTCGCTGATACGGCCAGTGCAGCAGCAAGAAGTGTGGATTTCATGACAATCTCCGCAATGTTATGGATGCAAACCTGTTGGGTTGCTCGATAACGAAAATGTGCCGCCCAAGGGCGGCACACAAGTCTTATTCTCTCACAACATCTGTTCCTTTTTGAACAGAGTGGAAATCACGCGAAGATCGTTACACTTCCGCTCAATTGACCCTTGAGCGCTCGGCTGACATCCGCCGACTGCAGTGGCAACTTCATCAACAGGCTGCCATCGACGTCGAACAGCTCAACCTGATCGTCGGAAAATTTGGCACCACCCAGCGTGTCATAGCTGCGACGCAGTACGGTCTGAGGGCGTCCATTTTCGTTCTTTTGCAACACCCGAACCTCGCGGCGGATCGGGTCGAAATAGGCATCAGGCCGCGCATCCAGAACCTGAATTGTCAGCAGACTGACCCCAACGATCAAGAAAGCAAGCGATGCAACCAGTTTGATTGGCCATACTTCCGCAGCCATGACCGAGCCCGGTGCCAGCCACATCGAAAAGGACATTACAATCAGAAATGCGCCTACAACGCGGGCCAGAACCATCCGCACCTTCCAGTTGGGGGCGAAAGTGATGAGGACTGGAACTGATTTTTCAAAAGCCGCGTTGCTCGCGGACTGTTCAAACGTATTCGTATTAATCGCGGTCATTTTTCTCACCCTGTTTTCAGGTTGCCGACTTGGGTCCGGTGTGTGGTCCGGTTTTTGTCCCGGTATGCAATTCAATTTCGAATTGAAAAGCGTCAGGAATTGGGCAACCCAAAGGAAATAGCAGGACTTCACCAAGGCATATGTGACGGGACTTGCCCCCCGGCCATAAACGTGTATACGGGGCCATCCTTCGCTAATCGTATGAATCGCGCAGCCTCTCGTGGCAGGGTCGCGAAGGGTTGAATGGCCCCGCCTTTGAAGTGCGCCTTGATATAAACAGGAGTGCACATGCCACTGTATGAGCATGTAGTGATCGCGCGTCAGGATCTGTCCAACGCGCAGGCAGAAAGCCTTGTCGAACATTTCGGCACCGTTCTGGCTGACAACGGCGGCAGCGTCGTCGACAGCGAGTACTGGGGCGTCAAGACGATGGCTTACAAGATCAACAAAAACCGCAAAGGCCATTACGCCTTCCTCAAGACTGACGCGCCTGTGGCTGCGAAAGACGAGATGGAGCGCCTGATGCAACTGCACGACGATGTTATGCGCGTTCTGACCATCAAGGTCGACGAGCATGCCGAGGGCCCTTCGGTCCAGATGCAGAAGCGCGATGAGCGCGAAGGCCGCCGCGAGCGCCGCTGATCAACGCCTGACGAAAGGACATAAACCATGGCCGCAAAACCATTTTTCCGCCGCCGCAAGGTCTGCCCGTTCTCGGGTGAGAATGCGCCGAAGATCGACTATAAAGACACCCGTCTGCTGCAGCGCTACATCTCTGAGCGTGGCAAGATCGTTCCCTCGCGCATCACCGCCGTTTCGGCCAAAAAGCAGCGTGAACTGGCCCGTGCTATCAAGCGCGCCCGCTTCCTCGCCCTGCTGCCCTACGCCGTGAAGTAAGGAGAGACTGACATGCAAGTTATCCTGCTGGAACGCGTTGCGAAACTGGGTCAGATGGGCGACGTCGTTGACGTAAAGCCCGGCTTTGCCCGCAACTTCCTGCTGCCCCAAGGCAAAGCCCTGAGCGCATCGGACGCCAACATCGCGTCGTTCGAAGCCCAGAAAGCACAGCTTGAAGCACGCAACCTGGAAACCAAGAAAGAAGCTGAAGCGCTGGCTGAAAAGCTGGACGGTCAGCAGTTCATCGTGATTCGCTCGGCATCGGATGCTGGCGCGCTGTACGGCTCGGTCACCCCGCGTGACGCCGCAGACGCCGCGACCGAAGCTGGCTTTACCGTCGACAAAAAACAGGTCGCTCTGGTCGCCCCGATCAAAGAGCTGGGCCTTCACGCGGTTGCAGTCAAACTGCACCCCGAAGTCGAAGTTGAGATCAAGATGAACGTCGCCCGCTCGGAAGAAGAAGCCGAACTGCAGGCTTCGGGCAAATCGATTCAAGAACTGGCGGCTGAAGAAGAAGCCGCCGCAGAGTTCGAGATCGCCGAGCTGTTTGATGATATTGGGTCCGCTGCGTCTGAAGACGAAGATCTGGTGGCCGAAGAAGCTCCGGCTGAGGAAGAAGACGAAACCAAAGCCTGATTTTGGTAGTCTAACCTATGAAAAGGCTGCACGGTTCGTGCGGCCTTTTTTTGTCGGCTCGTTTTACGGGCAAAATTCGGCCAGATTTTTCACCTACGCTTGCAGTCTGACGATTGATTCCTATCATCACGCCCAGAATGACCGGAGACCTTTTATGCCCCTCCTCCTACGACGCAGCGTTTTGGCCATGCTGCTTGCCGCCCCCCTAGCCGCTTGCGGTGGCCCTGAAACGCCAACCCGCGCCCAGTTCGATCCGCCGCTTTACCCCAACGAAACGCCCGAACTGCGTGCTTCGATCAACAAATGGGCCGATCATTATGAATTGCCTCGCGAGCTTGTCCACAAACTGGCAATCCGGGAAAGCACCCACCGCCCATGGGCAGTAAACCGGCCTTATTATGGCTTGCTCCAGATCCTTCCCGCGACTGCAAGGTCAATGGGATATACCGGTACCCCCAAAGGCTTGCTTGATGCGGATACCAATCTGGAGTTTGCAGGAAAATACCTGCGAGGCGCTTGGCTTTTGTCTGACGGCGATCAGCAGCGCGCAATCTTTTTGTACGCGAAAGGGTATTACCCCGAGGCGAAAGCGCGCGGGATGCTTGTTGAGACCGGCCTGAGGTCAGAATAGCGGCGTCGCGACAAGCAAAAATCCACCGACAGAATGTCACGTTGGCCCTTTGTTCGCAGCTAATTCACTGCGACACACCTGCCGAAGCCTCACAAATTGCTTGCCCTTCATGGCATAGGTGACACAACGTATGATTTAGTATGGACAGATATGGCTTTTCTTTGGGGAAAGAACTGCCGCCACAAAGGTTGGACAAGTGAAACTAATAGACTTGGCCGCGATCGACCATGAGGAGAAGTCGGCCGCCGACATATTAAATGCCGTCTGCCAGGAGCTCGGCTTTGACTATGCGTCTTACGCCACGTTCAATCCCGTCAAGGGGGATGTGCAGGGGTACGCGAACTATCCCGATGAATGGAAGATTCACTATGGGAACCAAGGTTTTCACCATTTTGACCCCACACTGCATCAATCTCTCCTCAGCATCGCACCTGTGGATTGGAGCCGGTTCCATCACGACGAAAAATTCCACACCGTATTTCGCGACGCGCATGATTTCGGGATTACGTCCCGCGGATTAACGGTGCCGGTGCGGGGGCCTTACGGCGATTGTGGGCTGCTAAATGTTACCCGGGACTGCTCGGATGACGAGTGGGAAAGGCTGAAAAGACATATCATGGGCGATTTGCAACTGGCCGCGGTGCAAGCCCATGACACGGTCATGCAATCCGGCCTGTTGGCCAAAGCGCTATACCTGCCCGCCTTGTCGACGCGGGAAAAAGAAATCCTGCAGTGGGTCGCGGAAGGTAAGTCTCAGCAGGACATCGGCGACATCCTTTCAATTTCGCATCGTACCGTTGAAGTACACATGCGGTCTGGTCGGGAAAAGCTTGGGGCCTTGACGACTCCGCAGGCGATTGGGCGCGCAATTGGTCTTGGTTTGATAGCTCCTGGTTAACAAAACCACAAAACCCTACGGGATACCCCCAATAGCCTAAGATTCGAACATGGTTAATTTTGCCTCCACGGTAACCAGACTGTAGGGGGATGGATATGATCATCGTAATTGATGGTATCAACCAACATAAATTCAAAGATGTCCTTGATGAAATGTACCAATTGCGGGCGCGTGTATTCGGCGACCGGTTGGGATGGGATGTAAACATTGTAAACGGGCGCGAACGCGATCAGTTCGACGACTTGCACCCTGCACATGTTGTCAGCATCAACGACGATGGGGATGTCGTTGGCTGCATGCGGCTGTTGCAGACCACGGGGCCACACATGCTGTCCGATGTGTTTCATTCGATTTTGGACGGTGAACCTCCGATCCGCAGCGCGCAGGTCTGGGAAGCCACCCGGTTTTGCGTCGACACCAAAAAGTTATCGCATGGTCGTGGCAAGAACACCGTTTCATATGTCACCAGCGAAGTCATGATCGGCTCTTTCGAATATGCGATGGCCGCGGGGGTATTGGACTCTGTTGCCGTGATTGATCCCGTCATGAACCGGGTTCTGCAACGGTCCGGCAACGCACCATACGACTATGTCGGCACTGCCAAGCCGATGGGCAAAGTGGTCGCAATGGCGGCGTTGATGGATTGCTCCGAAGAGCGGATTTCAGGAATTCGGGACTACGCGGGTATCAAACATGATGTCTTTCTAAGCGACGAGGCTGCGCTGGATCTGTTCGCCGGAACGAAAATCAAGCCAAAGCAGGCTGCAAACTTCGACCGCAAGCCACTGACCCAATTGGAAAAATATTTTGTGGAACAGATGAAAGCCGCCACAACCAAAGCAGAGGTCAAATCCGTTCTGCAATTGATTGAAACGCTGTCCGCGAGTTTCACGCTAGAGCAAAAGATCGCTCTGCTGAATACCCCCCGTGCTTTAGCTTATGAGGCCTAACCCCCTTACCTCATTCAACTAAAGCCACTCAAGCGGAGCCGTCATTACCAGACGGCTCCGCGTTTTTCTTTGCCCACCCAAGATGGGCGGAAAAGGCTTATTCCTCTTCCAAAGCCTCTACAGCTTTTTGCAGGTCGTCTTTGCTGACTTCTTTGTCAGCCACCTGAGCCAGCTCGACAATATAGTCGATGACTTTGTCTTCGAAGATCGGCGCGCGCAGTTGCTGCTGCATCTGGGCGTTCTGCTGAACGAATTCAAAGAACTGACGTTCCTGACCCGGGTACTGACGTGCCTGGTTCATGATCGCCTGAGTCATTTCGGCATCAGTCACCTCAACCTCGGCTTTCTGGCCCAGTTCCGCCAGCAGCAGGCCCAGACGTACGCGACGTTCAGCCAGCTTGTTGTGCTCGTCTGTAGGCTCGATCTCACCATGGTCGTGGCCTTCCACGTCCGGGTTTTCCTCATGCCAAAGCTGATGCGCGATCTGTTTAGCTTCGGCTTCCACCAGCGACGGTGGCAGGTCGAACGAAACCTTCTCGTCCAGCACGTCCAGCAGCGCACGTTTCATCACCGCGCGCGAAGCACCCGCATATTCAGCTTCCAGACGCTCGGCGATCTGTCCCTTCAGGGCTTCCAGATCTTCGGCACCGAACTTAGTGGCCAGCTCGTCGTTTACTTCGGCTGCGACAGGCTCTTTCACTTCTTTCACAGTGCAGGTAAAGACAGCCTCTTTGCCCGCCAGATGCTCGGCACCATATTCTTCGGGGAAAGTGACGTTGACGTCTTTTTCTTCCTCGGCTTTCACACCAACCAGTTGCTCTTCAAAACCGGGGATGAAGCTGTTGGAACCCAGAACCAGCGGGTAATCTTCGGCCGAGCCACCTTCGAATTCTTCGCCGTCCACTTTGCCGACAAAGTCGATCACGACCTGATCGCCATCCTTGGCTTTTGAACCCTTACGGCGCGCTTTAAAGTCTTGCGCGGTTTCGGCCAGATTGTTCAGTGCTTCTTCGATGGCCGCGTCGTCGGCTTTTACGACCAGCTTTTCCAGTTCAACCGATTTCAGGTCAACTTCGGGGATCGCAGGCAGCGCCTCATAAGACATCTCGACATGGACGTCGTCGCCTTCTTTCCAGTCCTCGTTGGTCATCTTGACCTCGGGCTGCAGCGCAGGACGATCACCGCTGTCTTCAAAGTGCTTGTTCATCGCACCGTCGATGCTTTCCTGCATCGCTTCGCCCAGCAGGCGCTGACCAAACTGCTTTTTCAGCAGCGCCATCGGCACCTTGCCTTTACGGAAGCCTTTCATTTCGACTTCCGGCTGCGCCTCGGTCAGCTTTTCGTTGACCTTTTCATCCAGCTCAGCGGCGGATACGACGATGTTGTAGCCGCGTTTCAGACCTTCGTTCAGCGTCTCGGTAACCTGCATTATGGTAGTCCCCATAGGATTCGGGGCGCGCAAAACGGCGCGCCGGGCAAATTTGACGCCTTCTATTTGTCCTGTAGCCCGCGTGCAAGAGGCAAAGCCGGGATCAACCTTGTTTTACCGCCGAAAAGGGCAAAAAAACGCCCCGAAATGCGCCGGGACGTTTCAGGCCGTTTTACAACAGATCAGAAGCGCCAGCGCGCACCCAAGGCCCAGGCTTCGTTGTTGTCAAAATCCACAGTTCCATCGAAATCATGGCTGCGATATTTCAGGTAAGCATCGGTATTGATGCTGTCGATCCGCTGAACGACCGCGATCCCCCAGGACTTGGTGCTGGACCCTTCATTATTGAAGTCAGAACCGTCGAAATAGTCGATGCCGATCCCGGTTTGCCCCCACGAAATCCAGTCGTCTTCATAGGCAACCTTGGCATACCAGTAATCGGGGTCGCTTGCGCCTGCGGCTGTGTCATCACGTGTACCCAAGGCCGCAGTAAAGCTAAATCCGCTGGGCAACAGAACAGAGGCCGACCCGATCGTGTCCTTCCGCTCTCCGGAACTGTCATCGAAATCACGTACCGCGTAAGCAATGCTTGCGGCGAACTCTACCCCGTTGGCAAAGGTGTTCCCGTATGAAACCGCGATATCGTAATAGTCATCATCATCGCTGTCGGACAGGATATTCTGGCCGTATGCGATGGCCGCAGAAAAACCGTTGAAATCCGGGGTGTCATAGCGAATTCTTCCCCTGCGACCACCGTCGAAGTTGCTGGCCGAATCGCCAACCGTGATCGCACTCAGCAGACCGTCAGGCTGCCTGTAGAAGAACGCCCCGTTTTCATCGTTTGTGAACGAATAGAGCGTCGTACCGACATAAGACAGATCAACTTCGGCAGCGCCGTCCGACGCCATGCTGCCCTGTCCTGCCGAGAATTTTCCATAGCTTCCCCGCAGCGCAAAATCCACGTGGCGCAGATCTTCTCGTGACCAACCATCGTTGTTGGTTCCATCCTGGTTGGCCGAACCTGTGCTGGGCAGGCCAAGGCCGGTTTCGAACCAGAACGTAAACTCGTTGCTGCCATAGGGTTGCATCAGACGCAGTCCGACTCGGCTGTTCGACAGATCGTTGTCAAGCAAGCGCGTTTCCGTTTCCTCGCCATCGTCAACAGAGACAATCACCGGGTGGAATTGCCCGTATAACTCGACATATCCACCACTGTTATTTTCATACTTAAGCTCTGCCACAGCAGGCGCTGCTGCAGACGCCGCCAAAACAGTTGCCACTGAACTAAGCACAATTCTCTGGGTCATTTCACTCACCATGAAAAAATTCCGGTTTCCGGCACTGCCCAATCGCGCACCAATCCCCATTTTTTAACAAGCATCCAGCCATTCAGATCAAGTCGCGTAAGTCGAGCGCAACCGCTGTAACCAAACGCTTGTAATATTTATATTATTTAAAATCTCAAAAGGTGTTTCGTTTATTCCCTCCCTACGCTTAAAGAGTGCCGCCCAGCCACGTGTGTTGCAAACATTCGCTGCTGATCCGCAATGCTTCGGTAAGCCAATAGCCGCCGAGATTGATTACGCTCGGCCAAATACCGCCGAAACAATCACATATTCATTTTTTTAAAAACGCAAGGCAATTGTTCGGACAAATCCTCTGCAATCAGCCCGGGACCGAATGTCAGCGCGCATTCAACATGCAACCAGGCGGCAAATTCCGCTGCCTGCATCGGGTCAAATCCCCGCGCCAAAAGCCCTGCGATGAACCCTGCCAGCACATCCCCCGACCCTGCCGTCGCCAGCCAGGGCGCCGCGCGCTCATAGAATGCCCCGTTGATCGAGCACCTCCCGTCCGGAGCAGCAATGACTGTATCCGGCCCTTTGAACAACACGACACATCCCGCCCTTTCGGCGGCTTCGCGGGTGGCCTCTACTTTGGAATAGGCCGGGCCTGTGGTCGGGGTGGCTGACAGTTTCTCGGCAATATCCGGGAACAGCCGCGCGAACTCTCCCCCATGCGGGGTCAAAACGCAATTTTCATGCAGAAGGGTAAACAAGGCCGCCGGATCATCCGCAAAAGCCGTCAGCGCGTCGGCATCCAGCACCGTTCCCCGCCTTGCCTCAAGCGCAACCGGCACCAATTCCCGCGCTCGCTCAACCCCTATACCGGGACCAAGACACAGGGCATTCAGACGTTCATCCCTCAGCACATCGGACAATCCGTCCGCCCCTTCGACCCGCAGCAACATGATCGCCGTCACCTGCGCCGCCACTTCCATCTGAGCACCCGGAGGAACACCCAGCGTCACCAACCCCGCCCCAATCCGCAAAGCCCCCCGCGCAGCAAGCCGCGCCGCGCCAGTCTTGGCTGGACCACCTGAGAGGATAAGGGCGTGACCGTGGGTGTATTTGTGCTGTCCAGTCCACTTGCCGTGGAATCCCCTACTTGCAGGATCAGGCGCCAACTGAACAATACTCTTGGCATAGGCGGGCTTTAGGCCGATATCGGAAATCACAAGTTTACCCGAAAGCCCCGGTCCTCCGCCATAATGACCATCTCCCATCAAGAAAAGTCCCAGTTTTGGAGAGTGAAACGAAACGGTCAAATCCGTTGGCAGAGCGCCGAAATTCATTCCGGAATCGCAACACAGCCCGCTAGGGCAGTCCACTGCTACATATTTCGGCCTGCGATCTTGTGGATGAGTACCGGTGACCGTTGGAACGAACCCATTCCATGTTCGATATGTATCATCCGGCATTGATCTGGTTATTCCTGTCCCAAACAACGCATCGACAACTAGGTCATGCTCTTGCTCATCCAAAATGTCCTCGATTTCTTCATCATCCCAATCATGAACGACGTTGGAGGCTGACCAATTTGCAAAATTCTTCTTTGCATCCGGCGGCAGCTTCTCGGCGTCCCCATACAAAAACACCTCAACCTGCCACCCCAGCCCATGCAACAGCCGCGCCACGACAAACCCGTCACCGCCGTTATTTCCCGGCCCGCACAGCACCACAGCGCGCAGCGGATCCTCTTCATCTGGCCCCAAATATCCCGGGGAGCGCGAGGGGCTGGCCCCTCGCCTGTCCAACTCCGGCCATTCCTCGAAAATTGCCTCGACAACACCCTGCCCGGCGCGCTCCATCAACTCCAGCCCGGTGACTTCACCAGACTCAATTGCTGCCTGTTCAATGGCCCTCATCTGCGCGGCGGTCAGTAATTCCGTCATCTCAATCCCCCAGTCGATTCAATACTGATTACTTTTTGTGCAAGTCGATCAAAATTTAACCGGCGCACTATTTTCTCTTCACCCAAACAGGGGCAATTACGCAATCAGATTGCCGACCGATCTTAGACGTGGTCAGTCCCAGTCTGACAAGAGTTAAAGGGAGCCCGGGATGAAGAAGATCGAAGCGATCATCAAACCGTTCAAACTCGATGAAGTGAAAGAGGCCTTGCAGGACGTCGGCGTCCAGGGCCTCAGCGTGATCGAGGTGAAAGGGTTTGGTCGTCAGAAAGGCCACACCGAACTGTATCGCGGTGCGGAATATGTGGTCGACTTTCTGCCCAAGGTGAAGGTCGAAGTCGTTTTGGACGACGATCAGGTCGATGCTGCCATCGACGCCATCGTCTCAGCCGCTAAGACCGACAAGATCGGCGACGGCAAGATCTTTGTCTCGCCCGTTGAACAAGCCATTCGCATTCGGACCGGTGAGACCGGCTCGGAAGCACTGTAATCGAACGCACTCAAATCAGAGGAATAGAAAGTATGAGCAAGGACGCAGTTCTTCAGCTGATCCGTGATGAAGACGCAGAATACGTCGACATCCGCTTTACCGACCCGCGCGGCAAGCTTCAGCACGTCACCATCATGTCCGATCAGGTTGACGAAGACTTCCTGGAAGAAGGCTTCATGTTCGACGGTTCGTCGATCGCTGGCTGGAAGTCGATCGAAGCATCAGACATGAAACTGATGCCCGACACGGAAAGCGCCTATGTCGATCCGTTCTACGCGGAAAAGACCATCTGCCTGCACTGCTCGATTGTTGAGCCCGACACCGGCGAAGCCTATGAGCGTGACCCGCGCGGCACCGCCCAGAAAGCCGAAGCTTACCTGAAATCTTCGGGTATCGGCGATGTGGCTTACATGGGCCCCGAAGCTGAATTCTTCCTGTTTGACGACGTCCGTTTCTCGAACAGCATCAACAAGGTATCCTACGAAGTTGATGCAACCGACGCGTCGTGGAACACCGACACCGAGTACGAGATGGGCAACATGGGCCACCGTCCGGGCGTCAAGGGTGGCTACTTCCCGGTGAACCCGGTTGACGAAGCGCAGGATCTGCGTTCGGAAATGCTGTCGACCATGAAACGTCTGGGCATGAAAGTCGACAAGCACCACCACGAGGTTGCGTCCTGTCAGCACGAACTGGGCCTGATCTTTGACAGCCTGACCAAACAGGCCGACGAGCTGCAGAAGTACAAATACGTCATCCACAACGTTGCACATGCCTACGGCAAATCGGCCACCTTCATGCCGAAGCCGATCGCAGGGGACAACGGCACCGGTATGCACGTGAACATGTCGATCTGGAAAGACGGCAAACCGCTGTTCGCTGGCGACAAATATGCCGACCTGTCAGACGAAGCGATCTACTTCATCGGCGGCATCCTGAAGCACGCGAAGACGCTGAACGCCTTCACCAACCCGTCGACCAACAGCTACAAGCGTCTGATCCCGGGCTTTGAGGCCCCCGTTCTGCGCGCCTACTCGGCCCGTAACCGTTCGGGTTGTGTCCGTATTCCGTGGACCGAAAGCCCGAAAGCCAAGCGCGTTGAGGCCCGCTTCCCTGACCCAGCCGCGAATCCCTACCTGGCGTTTGCTGCGCTGCTGATGGCTGGTCTGGACGGCATCAAGAATAAGATCGATCCGGGCGAAGCCATGGACAAGAACCTGTACGATCTGCCTGCCGAAGAACTGGCCCACATCCCGACCGTTTGCGGTTCGCTGCGTGAGGCTCTGGAAGCTCTGGCATCCGATCACGACTTCCTGCTGCAGGGCGACGTGTTCACCAAAGACCAGATCGACGGCTACATCGCACTGAAGATGGAAGAGGTCGAAACCTACGAGCACACCCCGCACCCGGTAGAATACGGTATGTACTATAGCTGCTGATCCGGACTGGGTTTACATCTACAAGGGCGTCCGTTCGGGCGCCCTTGTTTCATTTGGGGCGATCTTCCAAACTGGGACGACAGGAGAAGATCGCATGGACACTGAATTTTCAGACTTCGTGACCACCACCGAAGAGTTAGAGCAGATAACCGGCGCTCCTCTGCCTCAGGTTATCGCCAAAGAGCTGCCTGCGCTGGATCAGATGTGCCGTGACTTTATCGCCAAGTCTTCCTTCTGCGTGATCGCCTCGGCCAACCCCGACGGACATTTGGATGTTTCACCGCGCGGCGATCCGGCAGGTTTTGTTCACGTGTTGTCGGACAGTTTGATCGCAATTCCCGACCGCCCCGGCAACAAACGCGTGGATACGTTTCACAATGTTCTGAAAGACCCCCGCGTCAGCCTGATTTTGTTTATTCCTGGCAAGATGGAGACACTGCGTATCCGCGGCGCAGCCCGTATTTGCGCGGACCCTGCGTTGCTACGTAAAATGGCGGTGCAGGATCACCCTCCCAAACTCGCCCTGCTGATTCAGGTTCAGACCGTTTTTGCCCATTGCCCCAAATGCGTCATCCGATCAGGCATCTGGCAGCCGGACGCTTGGCCGGACTCGTCGGATCTGCCAAACATGAACGCGATGATGGTCAAACATGCCAAAATCAACAAAACGCCTGATGAGTGGTTTGAAAGCCTGAAGGGAACAGGCGAACTGGACCTGTATTAAACTTCTTTGCGCATCGGGGAATACGGCATAGGCTTGGATACAGTATTTCAGCCGACCGGATTTTGACCGTGCTTCGATTAGCCTTCATCCTTGCCATGTCGCTTCCAACGATTGGCGCGGCAGCGCCCTGCGGAAATACCGGCGCAGGTTTTGAGGCGTGGAAGTCCGACTTTGCCCGGACAGCCAAACGCGCCGGAGTGAAAAAGCGGGGGCTGCAAGCCTTATCCCAGACAACTTACGCAACGCGCACTATCGCTGCTGATCGCAACCAAAAGAGCTTCAAGTACTCGCTGGACAAGTTCATGCAGGTGCGCGGCGCAAATGCGATCGTCGCACAAGGCCGCAAACGCAAAGCCCGCAACCCACAGTTTTATGCAGCTCTTGAGCGGCAATACGGGGTGCCGGCGGGTGTACTGATCGCGATCCACGGTATGGAAACCGGCTTTGGCAACTTTATGGGGGACAGTCAGGTAGTGTCAGCAATAACGACGCTTGCCTATGATTGTCGCCGATCCGAGTTCTTTGTCCCTCATGCCATCGGCGCCCTTAAACTGGTCGATCAAGGCAGCATTACGACAGCGACACAGGGGGCGAAACATGGCGAATTGGGGCACACGCAGTTCCTGCCCGGTAACGCTCTGACATATGGGGTCGACGCCACAGGCGACGGCAAGGTCGATTTCTACAATATGACTGACGCATTGGCCTCAACCGCCAATTTTTTGCGCAAGAAGGGTTGGAAACCTGGCCGGGGCTATCAGCCCGGACAACCTAATTTTGCCATCATTCAACAGTGGAACGCGGCCACTGTGTATCAGCAATCTATTGCGATCATGGCCGCCCGAATCGACGGCTGAGGGCGCCACAATTTCAAGCCAGACCTCCTCAATTCCGCCACATTGCTGCCATATACATTAAAAGGCCCCTAAAATGCCTAGGTTTCCAGAGCGTAATCAATCTTGGCGTTTTCTGATTTTTTTCCATTTTCGCCTAAATCTGCCCAATATCGCTTGGTAAATTTGTTTGCACTACGGGATGCGACAAAGGAAAAAGCAGTGACACCGAAGCACAGCTACCATGGCGGTCTGCAATTCAACGGTAATACCGATGGCGCGATCGAGCGGTTCGCAGCAATCGTCGCGGCCACGCTGGAAGACTACGGTCATCTGGTCGAGCGCAAGACCGTTCGGGACACGACCGAGGCCAGTATCGTATCCAGCCAGTACCTCGTGCGCATGACTTTGGACACACAGGTTGTTCAGACCGAAGACCGCTTTGAACGTATGGATCGTGCGGCGGGTTTGAAAACCATTGAAAGACCCGCTGTAACGCTGCCTGAAAACCGGCTTACAATCACGATCAGCCCGGTATCCGCCCTGTTGGACGACAGTGAGATCTCCGAGCTTATGCTGGTTGTGATCCTGTACCGTATGGTCGACATTTGTGCGACCCAGCGGGTTGAATGGCTAACGCCCAATACCGTACTGACAATCGAACAGTTCCTAAGTGCCTTTGACACTCTTCCGCCCGCAAAAAAGCGGAATAGAAAACAGATTTTCGAGGCAGTTTCCGGCCCGTTCGCAGGGCAGAAAATTAATGAAGAAGTCCTGGACGAGCCACAAAAAACGGCGCTGAAACCAGCAGCCCGGCCGATCCAGTTGTCGGATGAGCAGTTGCTCAGCATCGCTTTTCGGACAGAAACAGAAACAACCGAGCAGTCATCAGATCGGGACGACACGCCCCCCCTCGACCACGACCAACCCAGTGATATCCTCCGGCTTACAAGCTGGGGTCTCACGGGTGCCGTGGCTAGTGTGTCGGTCCCGATTGCGGCGTCCATGGCCGCTGTGAACCTGATCAGGGGCGAAGACTTTCGTCTGAACACGCAGGTACTTGCCTATACGGTCGCGATATCCGCTCTCAGCACAAGCGGTGCGTTCGCCGGCGTTGCCAGCGCCTTGGGCATGTAGTTCACACTCCAAAGACCCTCCTAGGAGGCCCCGCCATCAGGCGGGGTTTTCCATTTTTGGCAGGCTGCTTGCCTCCAGAACATAGGTATGAATTGAAAACACCACCGCTCGGGTCTTGGGCAGTCGCAATAGGGTTTGCCGTTCACTGCGTAAATACCGGGCGTCGCCGGGCGTCGTTGTTTCGCGCCGTGCGTTTTCACTTCGGGGTTGGTGCAGCTCGGCATCCTCATACCACAACGCATTGAACCGCCAGAGCGGACGGTCAGGTTGAATCCCGTCGAACAAACGCTGGACACGACGCGCGATATTCTCGTCATAACTCGCAACCGGCACGTGGATATCGACCAAGGGGCGCATGAACTTTTCGGACAAGCGCCAACTGGCAGGAAAACACAGAATTGCACCTGTCAGTACATGCTCATCCCCATGTTTTTGCAGAATGCAGATGTCCTCTTGAACCAGGCGGCACAAAGTATCCATCGGATTTTTATGGTCGACCGACACCTCTTTGCCATCCGGTCTAACGACGTGATCCGAACACCCCGGATAGGCGTGTTGCAGCACGAGGTCCAGAACCTCCTGCGCTGCGGGTTCGGCGAAAGTATCCAGCGCCAGAACATCGTCGCGCCTTTCCCTTAGCAGGGCTTCCCGGTGCTGCATCTGGGCGGCAAAGGCGTCATCGCGGTGCAGCCAAGTGTCCAGCGACGTTGGCTGAATGCCCGGCAAAGGCCGGGGGGTCAGCGGGTCAAAAGGGATCGAGTTTTGCAGTATGATCGTCATGAGATTCACCTATCACCAGAAGCCCTCCCTGTCGGTCAAAAAGCGACGAACAGGTCGTCGCGTTTTTTCCAGACGAGACAGTAATGTTTCTCCACGGTTTACGAACAAGCAGGGAGGCCCAACATGAACGAACACTATCGGGACAACCGCAAGATCGACCCGACAAAAGGAGCCACTCTTGGGGACGGCACCCCGAACGATTTGGACCGGATCGAGATCGGCCCCACCCAACTCGCCTTCGCCGAGTGGGAGGCAGCGGGCCTGAGCCTACCCAACCTGAGCCAGATGCGAGAGTTTCGGTGGAAACGTTTGACGCAAGCAATCGTGGACCGGGGGTATGGCGGTTTGCTGATGTTTGACCCCCTCAACATCCGCTATGCGACCGACAGCACGAACATGCAACTTTGGAACACCCATAACCCGTTCCGCGCGGTTCTGCTGTGCGCCGATGGCTACATGGTGATCTGGGACTACAAAAATTCACCGTTCCTTTCGACGTTCAACCCGCTGGTGCGCGAGCAACGATCCGGTGCCGATCTGTTCTACTTCGACCGAGGCGACAAGGTTGATATCGCAGCAGATGTGTTTTCAAACGAAGTACGCGTGTTGATCGAAGAGCATGGCGGCGGCAACAAGCGGCTGGCAGTCGACAAGATCATGCTGCACGGCCTGCGCGCGCTTGAGGCACAAGGGTTCGAGATCACGGAGGGCGAAGAGGTCACCGAGAAAACCCGCGCGATCAAAGGCCCTGATGAAATACTGGCCATGCGCTGCGCCAACCATGCCTGCCAAACCGCCGTGGCCGAGATGGAGAAATTCGCCCGCGCCAATGTGGGCGATGGAAAGACGTCCGAGGATGACATTTGGGCCGTTCTGCACGCGGAAAACATCCGACGTGGCGGTGAATGGATTGAAACCCGCCTGTTGGCCTCGGGGCAACGCACGAACCCGTGGTTTCAGGAATGCGGGCCTCGGATCACGCAAAAGAACGAAATCATCGCCTTTGATACCGACCTGATTGGATCTTACGGCATCTGCATCGACATCTCGCGCACTTGGTGGGTTGGGGACAAGAAACCTCGGGCCGATATGGTCTATGCCATGCAGCACGCGCACGAGCACATCATGACCAACATGGAGATGCTGAAACCCGGCGTGATGATCCCCGACCTGACCGCCAACACCCACAGGTTGGACGACAAATTTCAGGCTCAGAAATATGGCTGCCTGATGCACGGGGTCGGACTGTGTGATGAATGGCCGCTGGTTGCTTACCCGGACAAGGCGGTGGAAGGCGCTTATGATTACCCACTGGAACCCGGCATGGTGCTTTGCGTCGAAGCCGCAGTCGGAGAGGTTGGTGGTGACTTTTCAATCAAACTCGAAGATCAGGTTTTGATCACCGAGGATGGGTACGAAAACCTCACCACCTACCCGTTCGATCCGATGCTGATGGGACAAAGCTGACCCCTTAGCCGGGCCAGTTTGAACGCCGCACATTGCCGTGCCAGTCTTCGACTTCCGTGCCAACCGACGGGGTCACCAAAGGTTGCGACGAATACTGGCCGGCAGCGAAGCCGATAATCCCGGTCAGGACAATCGCGATCAGAATGTTAGGACGCGGGGCAAATCCGCGTGATGCTGTGATGATATGCGCCATGATACCCTCCTTGGCTGCAAACTAATGACAGGCAAAAGATGAGGGTGAGAGATCAATTTTAAAAACGAATATTTATTTGCGTCAACATCACAAAAATTGATACTTTAATTTACTCCCCAACATCAGGCGTCCCCGACCTCCCACTGTCGGCTCACCTTCCCGTGACGCTTCCTACATAGGGGTTGAGCAGCCCACTTGTTGACCACAATATTGACGGCATCAAGAAGTGTAAGGAGCCGCCATGCCTACGGAACGCATCACATTCGCCGGTCACGACGGCAATCAGTTGGCGGCTCGCCTTGATCTTCCGGACGGACCAGTTCTGGCAACAGCCTTGTTCGCGCATTGTTTTACCTGTTCCAAGGATATTCCTGCGGCCCGCCGGATTGCGGCGCGCTTGGCGGGTATGGGTATTGCCGTTCTGCGTTTCGACTTTACCGGCCTTGGCCATTCGGAAGGCGAGTTTGCAAACACCACTTTCACGTCGAATGTCGAGGACCTGGTCGCCGCAGCCCAGTATCTGGCCGGGCGCAACATGGCTCCGTCGTTGTTGATTGGTCATTCGTTGGGGGGCGCAGCCGTATTGCGCGCGCGTGCGGGCATTCCCACCGTGAAAGCCATAGCAACGCTGGGTGCCCCGGCCGATCCGGGGCATGTGTCGCACCACTTTGAAAACGCCCTACCCGAGATTCAACAGCAAGGCTCTGCCGAGGTCACGCTGGGCGGGCGCCCTTTCCGTATTGGCAAAGCCTTCGTAGACGACATCTCGGAATCCGCTTTGACACCTGCCATTGCTAATCTGAAAGCCGCGCTTTTGGTTTTGCACGCCCCGTTGGATGAAACGGTCAGTGTAGACAACGCCAGCACGATCTTTCTAGCAGCCAAACATCCCAAAAGCTTTGTGACGCTGGACGATGCGGATCACCTGATCACACGAGCAGCGGATGCTGAATATGCCGCTGACGTAATCGCGGCATGGGTCACACGTTATGTTCCTCTGTGTCCGCCAGCCCCTCCGCCGGGCGCGCCCGAAGGTGTCGTGCGCGTGACCGAGGCTGAGCCTGCGGGGTTTCTGCAGGATATCCAGTCCGGCCCCCGGCATCACGCCGTAGCCGACGAGCCCGCCTCGTACGGAGGCACCGATCAGGGCATGTCGCCCTACGGCTTTGTGTCGTCAGGGTTAGGGGCCTGCACCTCGATGACGATCCGCATGTATGCGCGGCGCAAGGGCTGGCCGCTGACCGGCATCACTGTAGACGTCTGCCACGACAAGGTTCACGCACAGGACGCTGGTCTGGTCAGTGACGGCAAAGTCGACCTGTTTCGGCGGAAAATCCGTCTGGAAGGTCCGCTTGACGAAACCCAACGCGCGCGCCTGCTAGAGATTGCCGACAAGTGCCCTGTACACAGGACACTTGAGGGCTCAGCTCAGATCACAACCGAGCTCCTGACCTGACGAACTCAGCGCCGCGGGGCCGGACGGTGAATTGGCGGTCGCGCCGCAGGTGGGCGCGCGACCGGCGGGCGCGGACGCGCCGGTGGTTTGGCCACGGGAGGTCTGGGGCGTGCGGGCGGCTTGGCCACGGGCGGTTTGGGACGCGCTGGTGGTTTGGCCACGGGCGGACGTGGACGACCTGGGCGGTCTACGTCAATGTCGATGTCCACGTCGTGATAATAGTCGTTCCACAGCATCGAGTCGTAGAACGGATCGTACCCGTACCCAACCCCGACCGTCACGCCATCACAAGCCGACAAGGTAAAACTTGCAGCACCAAGACCCAGCGCCAGAATAGACCGTTTCAACAGTTTATGTGTCATCTGAGCCTCCCTACTGCGCGGACCGGAACGATGCGAACACAGCGTTCAGATCGTCCACATAGGCCGGATCAGCGCCGTCGCGCAGTACGGCTATGATCACCGCGACACGGTCGCGCGGCAGGTCAATCACGGTAGCGGTAAAGTTCACGCCACGCCCCTCGCGCGTGCCTGTCCCTCGGATCACTCGGGCAGGCAAACCACCGATCTGCGTAGTGACGGTCTCGGAAACGTCGGGGTCTTTTACAAGGAACTTGTCTATATCCTGCAGGTAACGAAGCCCTCCGTTGATTGAGGCGACACCGGCAGGCGAAACAAACCCCATCCACGCGCCGTCATCGGTCACGGGGCGAACGCCAATCACGCGCGCAACGGCGCGCGGGTCGCCCAGTTCGGTATCCTCAATCTCGCGCGGGCCGCCGGTACGGACCGCCCAGAAATCAGGGACTGCAAAGCTGAACAGGGCACGCCCTTGGTCTGTGTAAGTGATCGGAGTATCCGCAACAGCCGGAGCACCGCCCAACAGCAATGCCGCGCACGTGGGCAAGACGGCAGCCAATCGAATATGCATGTCTCAAAAACCTTTTGTTTCAGTCAATTTAAACTGAACTGTGGCGGTGCGACTTGTCCAGTATCTGAATGCAACAAAAAACCCGCGCCGGGTCTTCCCGGCGCGGGTTCATTCATTGCGAATATGCCGTGGTTCAGGTGC
This sequence comes from Ruegeria sp. HKCCA5491, assembly GCF_013034565.1. Taxonomy (NCBI): domain Bacteria; kingdom Pseudomonadati; phylum Pseudomonadota; class Alphaproteobacteria; order Rhodobacterales; family Roseobacteraceae; genus Ruegeria; species Ruegeria sp. HKCCA5491. The sequence continues at coordinate 93,411 of NZ_WQGG01000008.1, read as the reverse complement.
GGGCGTCGCCGACCAGCTTCCACAGGCCAGGGATCAACAGCGCAGCCAAAGCCAGCTTGATCGCGTCACCCACCAGGAACGGTGTCAGACCCCATTCCAGGATTGGCTTGTCCCAGCCATAAAGCTGACCCAGCCACAGCAGGCCGGGGACATAGATCAGGACGTTGGCCAGAACCAGTGCCAGCGCCAGCTTGCCAACCGAACGGTCCCAGCCGCGCGCAGCCAGAGCGCCCAGCAGGACGGTCGCCATCAGGTAACCCACCAGATAGCCGCCAGTGCCACCCATCATGTAAGTCAGGCCAAATTTTTCAGCCGAAGACCCAGCGAAAACGTCAAAGCCCAGCGCCCCAACCAGCAGGTAACCCAGCATCGTCACCAGACCCAAACGGGCGCCATAGGCGGTGCCGATGGTCAAAACAGCAAAGGTACCCATCGTGATCGGCACAGGCCACATCGGTACTTTGATCTTCGCAGCAACGGCCAGGACAACGATGCCCAGCGCAACCAGAACAACCTGCTTGACACGCAGCGCTGTTCCCTCGCGCGGACCAATCGCGTTGGCCAGAACATTTGCATTCATCTTCACTTCTCCCAATTCGGACCGAAATTCTGCGACAGCAATGCCCTGTCGTAGCTAATTCTGCAAGATGATTACGCTACCGCAGCATAAATTCCGTGTCCATTTCATAGGATTTCCGAGGTCCGGACACGATCCACCGCACCTTCCAATGCGGCCAGTTCGAGAAATCGTACTCTGCATCATAGCTGTCCGGCGGGCAGTCATGGTGATCCGACGCAAACGTCTTTCCTAGCTTTAGTGTGTGGAAAAAGCGGCCGTCGTCGAAATGCACGGCGATACCATCGCCGCCATCACGCCAAAGATAGCGACGCGTTCCCTTCATAGCTGGTTGCCCCGGAAGGCGCAAAGTAACGTCTTCATCATAGACCAGCCCATCGTCAGACCGGCTCAGGATCGCTGTTCCGTCTGCGCGCACGACGTGCCCTGCCCTGGCATCGCGAATGACACGGGTCAGGCTCCAGCGGCCCGCAAAGTCCGAAAGGCTTTGCGGCAAGGTCATTTAGCGTAAGTTCCGTCTGTTAGCTCGCCATTGCTGTCGACAAACCGAATGATATGCCCCGAACGGTGCACGTCATAACAGGCCCAAAGCTCTGACGGGGGCCAGACCGAGCAGTATTGGTCCCCCCGCACAACCCAACGCCCCGCGCTTGGACCGCCTGAGAAGTAGTTTGTCACCCCAGATGCGTCGAATGTCTGCCAGATGCCTTTGCCGTAGCCAAGCTTATGGCCGGTCAAAGCCTCCAGAATCTCGTCTCCAGTCAGCGCGCGGAACTCCTCTGCGGCCAAAATACTAGGCCAGAGCAACAAAATCAGGGCAAACCGTCTCATACCTGCACTCGTACCTTGTTCCCACAGACCTGCACGGCTAAACCCCGCGCCAACGCCTAATCCCAATCACAAAAAGGTGCTGCCGCCAATGATTCCCCGCTATTCCCGCCCCGAGATGGTCGCCATCTGGTCGCCCGAGACCAAGTTCCGCATCTGGTACGAAATCGAAGCCCATGCCTGCGAAGCCATGGCCGATCTGGGCGTGATCCCGCGCGAAAACGCCGATGCTGTGTGGAAAGCCAAGGACGTGGAATTCGACGTGGCCCGCATTGACGAGATCGAGGCCGTCACCAAGCACGACGTCATCGCATTCCTGACCCACCTGGCCGAGCATGTGGGCAGCGAAGAGGCCCGCTTTGTGCATCAGGGCATGACGTCTTCGGATGTGCTGGACACCTGCTTCAACGTACAGCTTACCCGCGCGGCAGATATCCTGATCGCTGATCTCGAAGGTCTGCTGGCTGCCCTGAAACGCCGCGCTTACGAGCATAAGGAAACTGTTCGTATTGGCCGCAGCCACGGCATCCACGCCGAACCCACAACTATGGGCCTGACCTTTGCGCGCTTCTATGCCGAGATGGACCGCAACCTGTCCCGTATGCGCGACGCGCGTGCCGAAATCGCCACCGGCGCGATCAGTGGCGCGGTCGGTACATTCGCCAATATCGACCCGCGCGTCGAAGAACATGTCTGCGATCAACTGGGTCTGGTGCCCGAGCCGATCAGCACGCAGGTTATCCCCCGCGACCGCCACGCAGCCTTCTTTGCAACGCTGGGCGTCATCGCCAGCAGCATTGAAAACATCGCCATCGAAGTCCGCCACATGCAGCGGACCGAGGTTCTGGAGGCCGAAGAGTTCTTTTCGAAAGGTCAAAAAGGCTCGTCCGCGATGCCGCACAAGCGCAACCCGGTTCTGACCGAAAACCTGACTGGTCTGGCCCGACTGGTTCGTATGGCCGTAGTACCCGCAATGGAAAACGTGGCCCTCTGGCACGAGCGTGATATCTCGCACAGCTCGGTCGAGCGCAACATCGGCCCTGATGCCACCGTTACGCTGGACTTTGCCCTGTCACGCCTGACCAGCGTGGTCGACAAACTGGTCGTCTACCCGGAAAACATGCTGGCCAACATGAACAAGTTCCGTGGTCTGGTCATGAGCCAGCGCGTGCTTCTTGCCCTGACCCAAGCTGGCGTCAGCCGCGAAGACGCCTATCGTCTGGTACAGCGCAACGCGATGAAGGTCTGGGAAGAAGGCAAGGACTTCAAAACCGAGCTTCTTGGGGATGCCGACGTTACCGCCGCCCTGAGCACTGATGAAATCGAAGAGAAATTCGACCTCGGCTACCACACAAAGCACGTCGATACGATCTTCGCCCGTGTTTTTGGAGAATAAGTAAGCCTATTCAAACAGCGAAAACGGCCCGGACCTCAAGATCAGGTCCGGGCCGTTCTTTTTGCCAGAACGTTCATTTTCGGGTAACATGTCGGTGTATTTCCGAATAGGAGACCCAAAGATGATCCGCATCCTTCTTTGCGCACTTGCACTTTCTTGCACAACTTCCGCCGCGTTGGCCTGCAGCGGCCATTCAAAGCAAACGCAATCCTGTGCGCCCGGCACCTATTGGGACGCCGATAGCCATAGTTGCGCAAAAATTGTGAATAGCTGAGAATATCTTTCCTACTTGTGAATAAAAGCGAGCGAACTGCTGGTAGCTTTTCGCCAGAACGCGCTAGCTTGGTTAGAACGGCCCAGATAACGGAGTAGGAAAATGCGCATCGTATTCGCTTCAGCTATTGTCCTTCAGGCATTCGCATTCGCACCTGCGTTGCACGCAGCAGGCGGGGACAGCGCAAGCCCTCCCAAGCCGACGAACACCACCAAGAAATGCCTGTTCGGACGCGTTTTTGACAAAGAACGCGGTCGCTGCGTCAAGCCTGACAAAACAAACTTCACCCAAGACGAACTTTATGAGGCCGTTCGCGAACTGGCTTATGACGGGCAGTTTGAGAATGCGCAAAGCATTCTGCAGGTCATGGATCAGAACGATGATCGCGTGATGACATACTGGGGCTTCACCTACCGTAAGATAGGCGAACTAGAGTTGGCGAATGCTTTCTACACCAACGCGATTCAGGCGAACCCGGACAACCTGCTGGCCCGGTCCTACATGGCACAGGGTTTTGTTTCAGAAGGAAAAACCGACCTCGCGATCGAGCAGTGGCGTGAAATCAAAGCACGCGGCGGCGAAGGTACATGGGCCGAAGCGTCGCTGCGCGAAGCGATCCGCACAGGCCTGACATATAGCTACTGAGGTTCAGTCTTTCTTTACCCGACTCTCGCTAACCTGACTGCGGAACAAAAGAGTGGCACCGCAGGCAGATGCAGGACGCGAATACTTTGGTACAGGTGGCATCGGGCGCAAACGCCCCGTTGCCCGAACAAAACCACGAAACGCCGCGTGTAGTTCCACGCAAGCTCAGCAACAGGCAAAAGGCTGCGGTCGTCGTGCGCCTTTTGTTGAACGATGGCGCGGATATACCCCTGGAAGAGCTTCCGGATGCGTTGCAGGAAACGCTGACCCACCAACTTGGCCAGATGGGCTTGGTGGACCGCGTAACACTTGACGCGGTCGCACAAGAGTTTGCTGAGGCTTTGGAAAGCGTCGGCCTGTCTTTTCCGCATGGACTTGCGGGGGCTCTGGACGCGGTGAACGGGAAAATTGCACCCACAACGGCAGCGCGCCTGCGCAAGGTCGCAGGTGTGCGTCAGGTTGGTGATCCATGGGAACGCCTGCGCCAGACCCCGCCCGAAAAGTTGGCTGAGATGGTTCAAGCGGAAAGCACCGAAATCGCCGCTGTCATGCAGTCAAAACTTGAAACAGCAATGGCCGCGCAGCTTCTGGGACATCTTCCGGGTCCGGTCGCGCGACGTATTACATATGCCATTTCAAAAACCGCCAATGTCACCCCCGAGGCCGTTGAACAGATCGGGTGGTCTCTTACGGCGCAGCTCGATCAGCGCCCTGCCACAGCCTTCGCTGACGGGCCCGGGGAGCGCGTAGGCGCCATATTGAACCAATCTGCCGCCGCAATGCGGGACGGATTGCTTGTCGCGCTGGACGAAGAGGATTCGGATTTTGCCAGTATCGTAAGACAGTCGATCTTTACCTTCGCGCATATCCCTGCGCGCCTGATGCCTCGGGATGTACCCGCTGTTTTACGAGGGGTGGACCAGCCCGTATTGGTCACAGCCCTCGCAGGCGCAGAAACCGACGGGGACAAGGCTGCTGTGGATTTTATGTTGTCCAACATGTCGTCGCGCATGGCTGAAAATCTGCGCGACGAAATCGGCGAACGCGGCAAGGTCAAACAGGCCGAGGCCGAAGACGCCATGGCACAAATCGTTGGCGCCGTTCGGGCCTTAGTGGAAGCCGACACCATCACATTGATCAAGGAAGAGAAAGAAGAATAGGCCGACGCGACTGCACAAACCACTGGCTCTGCGTTGAATGCTTGTGGTTACGGGTTCCGGCTTGTATGTCTGACCCGGCAATTTCAAATAGTCGCCGAGACCCCCTGATGCCCGTTGAAAAGTCTGAACTCAGCCGCTTTGAGCTTGGCAAATACTACCTGACAGGCCTATTTCTCAAGGGCGTCGTGGGAACCATGCGGCTTTTGCCTTATGAACGGCGCATCGCTACGATGGGTGCTATCGTGCGCGGTCTTGCCCCTGTAGTGGGCTTCTCGAAACGGGTCCGCAACAACCTGAACCTGACCTGCCCCGAGCTTTCCGAAGCCGAAGTGGCGCGTATTTGCCGTGCCGTTCCCGACAATGCGGGCCGGGCGATCATGGAGCATTTTTCGCCCGAAGGGTTTACTGAGCGTCAGCGCACTGCAAAAATCTCGGGCCCCGGGGTCGAGGCATTTGATGCAGCCATTGCCGAGGGAAAGCCGATCATGATGATCACGGCGCATTTCGGGCACTATCTTGCAGCGCGCGTCGCGCTACAGGCACGAAGCGGAAAAGCAATCGGTTGCCTGTACCGCCGTATGGCGAACCCCTATTTCAACGACATGTATGTGGATGCCTTCTACAAAACCGGAGCTCCGATGTTCGAACAAGGACGCCGTGGCATGGTTGAAATGGTGCGCTCGTTGAAAAAGGGTGAGATCATCGCGATCGTTTCCGATCTCCATGCCCATGGCGGAGAGGAACTGATGTTCTTTGGCAAACCCGCAGTCACATCAGTGCTGAACGCGGAACTTGCGATGAAGTACAAGGCAGTCATGATCCCCTGTTACGCCGTGCGGCAAGAAAATGGGCTGGATTTTGAAATTGTGCTCCACGATCCGGTGCCACACACCGATGCCAAAACGATGACTCAGTACACCAATGACGATCTGGAATCCGTAGTCAGACAGCACATGGGACAGTGGTTCTGGATTCACCGACGCTGGAAACCATGGAACGGGCTTGGGGTTCAACCCCAAGACATGCCCTGATCATTCCACCCGAGCAGCGGCAATGATGGGGCCGTGCCCCACCCTCTGAACAAGAACAACGGCTGGCAGGTCGGATACTAATGAGACGGAAAACTCTTGCGGGGCATCGCCGGTCCACTGACCGGCGATCTGCCAGCTTTCGACCACGTTTGCGTAATCCAGTTCATGCCCGGCCAACTCACCGCGCCGTATCGACGCGTGGCGCATCGGCGAATACTGGACAACCCGAACGTCAAACAGCGCGCCCTTTGGCACATCAACCGGAGTCACGTCGATTGTCACCTGATCCCCTGCATGTTTCGCCGTTACAGATGCCTCGGGCGCTGCCTTCAAATGCGCATCAATCAGTTTGTCCAATTCACGAGATTGCGCGCCAACGACGTCCTGCTGGCCATTGACCACCATCTGCGGCGTATAGATCATTGTCCGACCGCCCTCGCGGGCATAGGCTCTCTGCCGTGTTGTATGACCGGGGTCGGCGTATTCGTCTTTCCAACCAATGTAGTCCCAGTAATCCACGTGCAAGGCCAGGCCGATGACATCCTCTCGGCCTGCAAGATCGTGCATGATCCGATCCGCAGGCGGACACGACGAACACCCCTGAGATGTAAACAACTCGACCACGACAGGATCACTTTCAGCAGCGGCTGACGTAGCCAAAAGCAGGGAAACGAACGCAGTCAACTGAGCGATTCTGGACATTTGGGTCTCAAGATTTTGTACGGTGCCCAGTCGGTTTAAACGGATCGTCGTTCAACCTCCAATCAAGGTTTCTTGAGAGTCTGGACAAAGGCGCCGGGGAAAAATGTGTGCAATGGTATACAAAAAGCAGGGGGTTGAGCGCCTAGAACCTTGAACCGCGCGCTGTGGTAATGCAGATAACCATCAGCGAGTCCCAAAATCCAAGTCATTTGAGAGGGAGGCCAAAATTATGCCCATCAAAGTCGGACAGGATACCGCCAAGACACGTCGCAGCCTGAACGTGAATGGCAAGTCCATCTCTTATTATTCTATCCCCGCGGCGCAGGATGCCGGTCTGGGTGACTTTTCCAAATTGCCAGCCGCGCTGAAAGTGGTGCTAGAGAATATGCTGCGGTTCGAGGATGACGGGTTTTCCGTGTCCGTCGACGACATCAAAGCCTTTGCCGAATGGGGCGCGAATGGCGGTCAGAACCCGCGTGAGATCGCCTATCGCCCGGCCCGCGTGCTGATGCAGGATTTCACCGGCGTTCCGGCGGTGGTTGATCTGGCCGCGATGCGCGATGGCATCAAGGGCCTGGGCGGCGACGCGCAAAAGATCAACCCGCTGAACCCGGTTGATCTGGTCATCGACCACTCGGTCATGATTGATGAGTTCGGCAACCCGCGCGCGTTCCAGATGAACGTGGACCGCGAGTATGAGCGCAACATGGAACGCTATCAGTTTCTGAAGTGGGGCCAGAATGCCTTTAACAACTTCCGCGTTGTGCCCCCCGGAACCGGTATCTGCCATCAGGTGAACCTGGAATATCTGGCCCAAACCGTCTGGACCGACACCGATCAGGACGGCAACGAAGTCGCCTACCCTGACACGCTGGTTGGCACCGACAGCCACACCACCATGGTCAACGGTATGGCCGTTCTGGGCTGGGGCGTTGGCGGGATCGAGGCCGAGGCTGCGATGCTGGGTCAGCCGATCTCGATGCTGATCCCCGAGGTTGTGGGCTTTGAACTGACCGGTGAGATGGTTGAAGGCACAACCGGAACTGATCTGGTGCTGAAAGTGGTTGAAATGCTGCGCGAGAAAGGCGTGGTAGGCAAATTCGTCGAGTTCTACGGCGAGGGTCTGGACTGTCTGCCGCTGGCCGACCGAGCGACCATTGCGAACATGGCCCCGGAATACGGTGCAACCTGCGGCTTCTTCCCAATCGACGGCGAAACGCTGCGCTACATGCGTAATACCGGTCGCGACGAGGATCGTATTGCGCTGGTCGAAGCCTATGCCAAGGAAAACGGGTTCTGGCGCGGCGCGGATTATACGCCGATCTATACCGACACCCTCTCGCTGGATATGGGGACTATTGTCCCCGCGATCTCGGGTCCGAAACGTCCTCAGGACTATGTGGCGTTGACGGATGCGAAGGCCGCGTTCACCAAAGAGATGGCCGAGACATTCAAGCGCCCGATGGGCAAGCAGGTCGAGGTCAAAGGTGAAAACTATGGCATGGAATCGGGCAAGGTCGTGATCGCCTCGATCACTTCTTGCACCAACACGTCGAACCCCTACGTGATGATCGGCGCGGGGCTTGTGGCACGCAAAGCAGCGGCATTGGGTTTGGATCGCAAGCCGTGGGTCAAAACCTCACTGGCGCCGGGGTCGCAGGTCGTCTCCGCCTATCTGGAGGCCGCGGGTCTTCAGAAAGATCTGGACAAGATCGGATTCAACCTTGTTGGTTATGGCTGTACCACATGCATCGGTAACTCAGGTCCAATCCAGAAAGAGATCTCGGAAGCCATCGCCGAGGGCGATCTGGTCGCCACTTCGGTTCTGTCGGGCAATCGCAACTTTGAAGGCCGCATTTCGCCCGATGTGCGCGCCAACTATCTAGCCTCGCCGCCGCTGGTCGTGGTCTACGCACTTGCCGGCACTCTGGACATTGACCTGACGTCGGAACCGATTGGCCAGGACATGAATGGCAACGATGTCTTCATGAAGGATATCTGGCCGTCGACCCAAGAGATTGCCGAACTGGTTGAACAGACAGTGACGCGCGAAGCGTTCCAGTCGAAATACGCCGACGTTTTCAAGGGCGACGAGAAATGGCAGAGCGTCGAGGTTCCGCAGCAGGAAACTTATGACTGGCCACCCGCGTCGACCTACATCCAGAACCCACCCTATTTCCAGGGCATGGGCGCTGAGCCGGGCACCATCTCGAATATCGAAGGAGCCAAGGTTCTGCTGATCCTGGGTGACATGATCACCACCGACCATATCTCACCCGCTGGGTCGTTTGCGACGACAACGCCAGCTGGAAAGTATCTGATCGACCGGCAGGTTCAGCCGCGCGAGTTCAATTCTTACGGGTCGCGCCGCGGCAACCACGAGATCATGATGCGTGGCACCTTCGCCAACATCCGCGTCAAGAATGAGATGTTAGATGGTGTTGAAGGCGGCTACACCAAAGGCCCCGATGGGCAGCAAACCTCGGTCTACGAGGCATCGATGGCTTATCAAGAACAAGGCACCCCGCTGGTTGTCTTTGGCGGTGAACAATATGGCGCGGGTTCTTCGCGGGATTGGGCCGCCAAAGGAACAGCATTGCTGGGCGTCAAGGCCGTAATTGCCGAAAGCTTTGAGCGCATTCACCGTTCGAACCTTGTTGGAATGGGCGTGATCCCGTTCGAATTCACCGGCGGTGACACCCGCAAGACGCTGGGCCTGAAGGGCGACGAGACTGTTTCGATTGAAGGATTGGATGCGGTCGAGCCCCTGCAAGAGGTGCCCTGCACAATCGTCTACGGTGACGGCACCGAGAAAACCATCACTCTGAAGTGCCGCATCGATACCGCGCCCGAGATCGAATACATCGAAAACGGCGGTGTGCTGCAATATGTTCTGCGGAACCTCGCCAAGGCGGGGTGATCGTTGGGTAAGCCAGAACAATAAAGGACGCCTGCGGGCGTCCTTTATTCTTGCGAGGCTCTGCCTCGCGCTCCGAAGTATTTTTCAACAGAAGAAGGGGCGAGGTTTAGTTGGCTGCCGCTTTTTCTAGGGCCGGTCGGATCGTGCTTTCGATCACGCGCTGCGTTATTGGTCCGGGAAACCGCAAGATGATCGTGCCCTGCCCGTCTATGACATAGGTTTCAGGCACGCCGTAAACGCCCCAGTCAAGGCCCAACCGCCCCTGTTCATCCCGTCCAATCCCGGCATAGGGATCGCCCAGTTCGGACAGGAAGCTTTCGGCATTGTTCAACTGATCTTTGTAGTTGATTCCATAAACCGGGATACCCTCATCCGACAGAGCTTGCAGATTAGGATGCTCGACCCGGCAAGGCGCGCACCAACTGGCCCAGTAGTTCACCAACTTGACCTCGCCATCGCGCAGCGTGGCGTCATCAAAGCTGGCTTTGCCGGGAAATTCGGTCAAAACGACGGGCGGCGCCGGATGCCCCTCCAAAGCCGATGGGAGTGTTTCATCAGACCCGCTTTGCAATTGCACCAAGGCTGTGATCGCGAAAATTCCAAAGATCACTGGCGGAGCGATCATCAACGGCGAGATTTTAGCCATTTCGGGTCATCCTGTCCTCGACCTTCTCAAGTTCGGCCCTAACCTTGCGCCCTCGCATTACGCTAAATGCGACCAGCACCACCAACAGGCCGATGGATACGACATAAGACCAGATAACCGTATCGGCGTATTTTCCAAGATCAGGGATCATCCGTTTACCCTTTCCCGTGCCAGCAGTGCCTTGATCCGGCGCGCGCGAATTTCCGTACCCGTGCGGTACAGCACCAGCGCAATGAACAGCAGGACAAACCCGATGATGCACAGAAGCAGCGGGTAGAAATAGATGTTGCTGACCTTTTCTTCTGTATCCGTTCCGGTAATCGCAGCAGCGCGCATTACCGAAGCCCCCTGATGCAGGCCCTGGTTCCAGAAATTCACCGCATAGCGGCTGAGGATCGCAAAGACCGAGCCCACCAGACACAGGACCGATGTCAGGTCGGCGGCTGTATCAGGGTCTTCGATCGCTTCCCAGAGGGCCACGTAGCCCAGGTAGAACAGGAACAGGATCAGGAACGAGGTCAGGCGCGGATCCCACGCCCACCAGGTACCCCACATGGGTTGGCCCCAGATTGCGCCCGTCGCCAATGCGATCAGTGTCATCACGATGCCGATGGGAGCAGCCGCGCGGGCCGCCAGCGCGCTGACATGGTGACGGCGTACCAGCCAGACCAACGAGGTTACCAGCATCATCAGCCAGCAGTTGATCGCCATCAGCGCCGCAGGAACGTGCAGGTAGATGATCTTGACGGTCGAGCCCTGTTTGTAGTCATCCGGCGTAAAAAAAAACCCCCACACCAGCCCCACCACGATGCTCGCGACAGAGGTGATCCAGAAAAACGGCATTACCCGTTCGCTGGTGGCAAGGAACTTGCGCGGATTGGCGTATTCCCAGAGGGCGTTGGCTTTAGCTGCGATAGACATGGGCCTTATCTAGTCCGAGTCGGTTTCGTTCTCAATTGACCTTGGTCAATCTTTAAATGGGTCACCGAAGGTTGATACGCAAAACGGCGGCGCTGGCAAAGGGCAACAGCGCAATTGTCGCGGCGGTGATCCCGGCCAGCATGAGCAGTGGGGTCTGTGTCTCCATCCCCGTGGCACCACGCCGGGCGACTTCGGCGCCAAAGATCAGCGTGGGGACATAAAGCGGCAGGACCAGCAGCGAAAGCAGCAAGCCGCCACGTTTCAGGCCCACGGTCAGGGCAGCGCCGAAGGTTCCGATAACGCTCATGGCCGGGGTGCCGATCAGCAGCGAGATGACCAGCCAGAAATACCCCGGCACCGGCAGGTTCAGCAGAACGCCCAAAAAGGGTGCGGCCAGAACCAGCGGCAGGCCAGTGGTCAGCCAATGGGCCAGAGCCTTGATCGTCACTACCGATTCCAGTGGCAGCGGCGCAGTGGCCAGCAGGTCAAGCGAGCCGTCCTCCCAATCCAGCGCCAGTAGGCGGTCCAGCGATAGCAGGCAGGCAAGCAGCGCGCCTAGCCACAGGATACCCGGCGCGATGGTCGACAACAGCGAGGATTGCGGCCCGACTGAGAAAGGCACCAGCACAGTGACAATCAGGAAGAAGGCCAGTCCCAGGCCAAACCCTCCGCCCGCGCGGAAGGCCAGTTTCAGGTCACGCAGCAGCAGAGCGATCACAGGAAACCTCCGTCGAAATCGTCAATGGGTTTGGCCTTGTTGGGGCCGACATCCAAAACCTCCCCGTCCAGACCGAGGTCGATATGGGTGGCGATCAGGGCCGAGCCCCCCTGCCTCAGATGCGCACGTACGGCATCAGCGAACATTCTCACCGCATTTTTGTCCAGCGATACGGTGGGTTCGTCCAGCATCCAGATCGGCCGCCCCGTGACCAGCATCCGCGCCAACCCTAGCCGCCGCTTTTGTCCGGCCGACAGGTTGCCCGCATGCCGGTCCGATAGCTCATTCAGAGCAAATGCGTCCAATGCAGGCTGTATACCCCTTGTGCCAAAAACCGATGCCCAAAACGCCAAATTCTCGACCACTGTCAGAGTTGGCTTTATCCCGTCAGAATGCGACGCATAGGCGATCTGATCCTCGGCCCCCTCGATTTGACCTGCGATAGGAGGTTGCAGCCCCGCAAGTGTCCGAAGAAGGGTTGTCTTCCCGATCCCGTTCGGGCCGCGCAGGATCAGCGCCTTGCCGGGCTGAAGCGCAAAGTTGAGCCCTTCGAGCACGGGAACGCCCCCTCGGGCGATGGCCAGTTCAGTTACAGTCAGTGTCATGTCCTTCGCTTAACGGATTGCACGAAAGGACAAAAGGAAGGATTTGCAGCAGAACTTGAATAGGGTTTGTGGTGACACTGGAGGAAGCGAGGGGCCTGCCCCGCCGCCAATGGCGCTTGAACCAAAGGCGCGCCTATGCCGGCTCCCCGGGATATTTTTGGCTAGATGAAGACGGATCCCTTAGACAGGGATTAGGGCCAGCGCGACGCGGCGCCCCTCGGACAGCAGTACATTATACGTGCGGCAGGCAGCGGGAGAGCTCATGATCTCGACCCCGATGCCCGCGCTTTCAAGTTTGGTCCGGAGATCGGCCGGAATATGGGCAAGTTCGGCCCCGGTACCGATGAACAGTACATCTATGTGATCGGCCAACGCCAACAATGCGGCTTCGTCCGAATAGCCATTCCAAACCGTTGTCCCCTGAGGGCTGGTCAGAACCGTGCCTTCGTGGATCTCACCGCCAATCCGGAAGAACCCCGGGCCATAGCCGTCAATGGGTACTGCGTTGTTATACGTGATCTCATTCAGGCGCATGGATGCGTTCTAGCCCCAAAGAGGCAGGCCGGACAAGGCCGCAAGCGCGATCGCAAGATAGGCAGCAATGCGATAGGCTTTTTCACGCGAAGGGCGAAACAGCCAACCACCGAGCCAATTGCCCAAAAAGTTCGGGATCGCCAGCAGAAATCCCAATGCAGCCGCGGACAGCGTGACCAATCCCATGCCGGACAAATAACCCAAGATCAGGAAATCGAAGGCAAACAGAAAAAGCAAAATAGTGGCGCGGATAACTTCAATCGGCAGAGGGCGAGACATGTAGAAAAGAATGACGGCTGGCCCTGGCAGCCCCGCCACACCGCCCAGAAAACCTGCCGCGGCACCGATGCTCATAACCATCTTTCGACCGACGTGACCGTGATAGCGCAGCCCCGAAATCAAGATCACCAGCATTGCAATCGCCAGAATACTGACCGTATAGCGAAAAACGTCCGGCTCAACTTGGGTCAGCAGCCACAATCCCACAGGCAGCAGTATCGCGCAGCCTCCGACAAGCCGAAGCAAGTCGCCTCGATCGACAGCCCCCCAAGCGCGGCGCAAATTCGGCAGGGGTCCGAAGATATCCATAATGGTCAGGCCGATCAGCGCCCCAAACGGGCCAAGGTAGGGTGTTGCGATCGGTAAAAAGATCAGCGCGGTTCCAAAGCCGGAAAAGCCGCGAACTATACCGCCCAGAAAGGCCGCGAAAATAATGACGGCCAGCCCCGTCGGGGACTGGCCAAAAACATCAGGCATCGACGTTGGCAAACTGGTTGCCCGCCGTGTTCGACGGCTTGGACCAGTCGCGTTTGACCCCCAGCCACAGCAGGATGGTCGACGCCACGAAGACCGAGGAATACGTCCCCACGATCACACCCCAGATCATCGCAAAGACAAAGCCTCGGATGACGTCCCCGCCCAGTACGTACAGCGATATCAGCGCAAGCAGGGTTGTGACCGAGGTCATGACCGTCCGGCTGAGGGTTTCGTTGATCGAGATATTCAGAACCTCTTTCAGCTCTTTCTTTTTGTATTTGCGCAGATTTTCACGGACGCGGTCGAAGACAACCACGGTGTCGTTCAGCGAATAGCCTACGATGGTCAAAAGCGCCGCGATGATGGCCAGATCGAAGCGGATTTGTAGTTCCGAGAAGATACCGATTGTCAGGATCACATCGTGCACAAGTGCGGCGACTGCACCCAAAGCAAACTGCCATTCAAAGCGCAGCCAGATATAGACCAGCACGGCCCCGATCGCGAGGACAACGGCGATCACAGCAGTCTGAATCAACTCACCCGAAACTTTGGGGCCGACGGATTCGACGGATACGAAAACAATGTCCGGGGCCGCCCCTTTTAGCGCTGCTTCTACGGCCGTGACGGTTGCGGCCGAAACAGCCTCGGCATCGACTTGCGCCTGAATACGGATCATTGCGACGTTTTCGTCTTCACCGAAGGTCGGATCGAAAATCTCTGTGATAGTTACATCACCCAATTCCAGCGGCGCAATGGCATCGCGATAAGCGCCTACGTCGATTTCCTGCGCTGATTGGGTGCGGATCGTAGTGCCTCCTCGGAAGTCGATACCGAAGTTCAGCCCTTGCAACAGGAAAGACGTGAAGGCGATCACCATCATCAGCCCCGAGATGCCAAGCCAGATCTTCCAGCGACTGAAGAAATCGAACGAGGTGTTTTGCGGGACAAGTTTCAGTCTCATGATCAAACCTCGATCGTTTTCGGGCGGCGGCGTTCAAACCACATCACGATCATCAGGCGCGTCACGAAGATCGCGGTGAAGACCGAGGTGAGGATACCCAGACCCAGAGTGATGGCAAAGCCGCGCACCGGCCCGCTGCCCATGGCAAACAGGATCACGGCAGTGATGAAGGTGGTCACGTTTGCGTCCAGAATGGCTGACAGTGCCTTTTCATAGCCCAGTTCGATGGCGCGGGCGGGGCCTTTGGCGGATTTCAGTTCCTCGCGGATACGTTCAAAGATCAGCACGTTGGCGTCCACCGCCATACCGACCGTCAGTACGATACCCGCGATCCCCGGCAGGGTCAGCGTGGCCCCGATCATAGACAGAAGGCCAAACAGTAGTCCCACGTTCAGGATCAGCGCGATATTGGCAAAAACACCAAACAGACCATAGCTGAGCGCCATAAAGACCAGCACGGCGACGAATGCCACGATGGTTGCGACCTTACCGGCGTCGATGCTGTCTTGGCCCAGTTCCGGGCCGATGGTGCGTTCTTCCAGGAACTCCAACCCGGCTGGCAAAGCACCCGCACGCAACAGAACAGCCAAATTGGTGCTTTCTTCAACGGTGAAGTTACCAGTGATGATCCCCGATCCGCCCGGAATATGGCTTTGGATGACAGGGGCCGAGATGACCTCATCGTCCAGTACAATCGCAAAGGGCGCACCGATATTTTCCAGCGTATAGTCGCCGAATTTGCGGGCTCCGGACGTGTTGAACCGGAAGTTCACCGCAGGGCGACCGTTCTGGTCGAACGCAGGTTGCGCATCCACCAATTCTTCGCCCGTCACCACGGGCGCAGCGTCAAGCGTGTAATACACGCCATCTTCGTCGATGGACGGGACAACTTTCTCACCCACACCAGCAACCGCATCGGGGTTGGTGCCACGGCTGACAACCGGGTTAAACGTCAGTTGCGCGGTTGTGCCGATAATCTCTTTCAACTCACCCGCGCTGCCGATGCCCGGAACCTGAATCAAAATCCGGTCTGTGCCTTGACGCTGAATCGTCGGCTCTCGGGTGCCGACTTCGTCGATCCGGCGGCGAATGATCTCAAGCGACTGACGCACTGTGCGGTCGTCCGAGGCAAGCTGTTCAGCCTCGGACAATCGCACGATGATCGTGTCACCCTCGGCCCGCGCTTCGATATCCGTTGCGCCTACGCCGGTCAGCGTCTGCACCTGACGGGCCAGTCCGCGCACGACTTCCAGCGCGCGGGACATGCCTTCGGGCTGGCTGATGCGCACCCGAATCTCGTCCGGAGCCGAATCCTGCCGGCGAATAGTGCCAACTGTGCCCCGTTCATCACGCAATGCGTCGCGGATTTCCGGCCACATCGCATCCATGCGGGATTCGTAGACATCGCCAACCTGCACTTCGGCCAGCAGATGCGCGCCCCCACGAAGATCAAGGCCAAGATTGACCAGAGATGACGGCAACCAATTCGGCCATTGCCCCGCCTCGGCCTGCATCTCGGGGGTGTCGATGCCAAGCTCAATTGCGGCCTTGGCATCGTTGGATTGCTCGACGCGCGTGTAAAACGCATTCGGCAGGGCCATCAGCAGACCGATCACACAGACCGCCCAGATCAGAACCCGCTTCCAGGTATCAATTTGCAGCATTACCCTGCCTTTTCAACAAGATGTCGTGCGAAGTTACTTCGCTGGCTCGGTCTTGTTCAGAACCTGCGCAATGGTCGATTTGACCACACGGACCTTGACGCCTTCTGCGATCTCAACCTCGATCTCGTTGTCGCCTTCCTTGACCTTTGACACCTTGCCGATCAGGCCACCCTGGGTGACCACCTGATCGCCCCGGCGCACGGCTTCGACCATGGCCTGATGTTCCTTCATCTTCTTCTGCTGCGGACGGATCAGCAGGAAATACATGATCGCGAAGATCAGGATCAGCGGGAGAAACTGGGCGATTGCGCCACCTTCCATGGGATATTCCTTTTGGTTTGGTCTTGCGGAAGCGCTCCGCAAATTTGGCGAGAACCTATTCTTTGAACCGCCTGTTTGCAAGGAATGGTGGCGCAGGTTTTTTCAATGATTGGCTCATATTAATCACAGTGGCAGGCCGAAGTTGCGACTGCGTTCTAGGAACACCGGATTGGATAGATATAGTTGAGCCGTGGGAGGGCGAATGACGCAATTAATCCATACCCTTGGCCTGTTTCGCCAACTGCTGATTGCAGTCTTATTCTTCGCGTTGCTGGCACCCTTGGCATTTGCGCAGGAAACGGACACGCAAACCGAAATTGCCGAAGAACAATCTGATACGTTCAAAGCCCCCGTGATCGTGGATGGCGATACGCTGTTTTTTCTAAGGGGTTCAAGCGCCCTTCCCGCGCAAGAGCGAGCCGAAACCGTTCAGGACAACATCGTCAAAGCGGCCGAATCCTCCGACAGCCCGACCGTGACGATTGCCTACGAGGAAACGGATCTTGGCACCCGCATCCTTGTTGACGGTTTTGCGGTTTCAGTGGTCACCGTCGCCGATTCCGAACTGGAACAAATGGAGCTGGACGTTCTCAGCTTCCTCCATGGTGAAGCGATCGAAGATGCAATCGTGGCATACAGGGCCAATCGGACCGACCAGGCGCGAGTGTCCGGCGCAATCGAAGCCATCGCATGGACTGCCGGTTTTGCAGCATTCGTCGCCCTGATCCTTTGGATACATCGACGGATCAGACGCCGAACCGTAAAATTCGTGAAGCGTCATCTTAGAGATGTCGAGACCGCCACAGCTAAAAGCGTTCAGGCCGAAGCAATCGCAGCCTTAGTACGGTACGGGCTGAACTTCGTCCTGCTCGTGATTTTCTTCCTTGGGTTCTACTACTACCTGTCTTTCGTCCTGCTGGCCTTTGCCGAGACTCGGTATTTCGCCCAATTATTGTTGACGTACCTGACCGAGCCGGTTCTTCTGATCTTCAAGGGGATCATCAGCTATATCCCCAACCTGATCATGCTTGCGCTGATCTCGTGGGTGGCGATGTACATCATCAAGGGAATGCGCGTTTTCTTCGATGCCGTCGAGGCCGGCACATTCGACATGGGCGATTTCGAGCGTCACTGGGTCAACCCGACCTTCAACATCGCCCGCGTCGTCGTCATCCTGATCGCGCTTGTATTTGCCGTGCCTTACATCCCCGGTTCAGATTCTGCCGCCTTCCAAGGGTTGACTATTCTGGTCGGCGCGATGCTTTCGCTGGGTGCGAACTCGGTCGTATCAAACATGCTAGCCGGGCTGTTCGTGATCTATCGCCGGTCAACCTCAATCGGGGATCGGATTCAAATCGGCGATCACATCGGCGATGTCGTCCAGATCAAGCTGATGGAAACACATCTGAAGTCGATAAAGAACGAGCTGATCTCGATCCCCAACGCGCAGCTTATGAATTCGGATGTGGTGAACTTCTCCAAGAAAACCGACGGCAGCGGGTTGCTTTTGCACACCACCGTGGGAATCGGATACGAGGAACCGCCTGAAAAAGTTGAGGCCATGCTGATCGAAGCAGCAAGCCGCACCAAGGGGATCAAGGCCAAGCCGGAACCTTTTGTTTTATGGACGGCTTTGGCCGATTACGCGATCAACTATCAGATCAACGGATATTCGACGCGCGGCAGTATTATCCCAAAGATCCGCTCGGACCTGCATCGCAACATCGTCGCTGTGTTCAATGAGAACAACGTGCAGATCATGACGCCCTCTTACATGGCTGACCCGCCCGAACCGAAAATCCCGACCGAGGACTGGAACGGGCATCTGGCGCATGAAACCCACGAGGACACCGATAAGTCGTAACCGGTGCTACACCCCGCCTTTCAGATGGTGCATAAGCGGTTTCAGTGATTCACGCATTCAAGGACCTGAACCATGCACGACATCCGCGCCATTCGCGAAAACCCAGCCGCCTTCGACGCCGCACTTGCGCGCCGTGGGGACGCGCCGGTGTCGTCAGACCTGTTGCGGTTGGACGAAAGCCGCCGCGCCAAGATTTTGGCGGCTGAGACCGCGCAGGCCGAACAGAACAAGGCCAGCAAAGAAGTCGGCGCTGCCAAGGGTCGCGGTGATGAGGCCGAATTCGAGCGTTTGAGGGCTCTGGTCGCCGAAAAGAAGGCCGAAGT
Organism: Ruegeria sp. HKCCA5491; assembly: GCF_013034565.1. Taxonomy (NCBI): domain Bacteria; kingdom Pseudomonadati; phylum Pseudomonadota; class Alphaproteobacteria; order Rhodobacterales; family Roseobacteraceae; genus Ruegeria; species Ruegeria sp. HKCCA5491. Next base: position 74,565 of record NZ_WQGG01000008.1, on the reverse strand, counting down.
CGCCCGGATGCAGACCGAAGCTAAGGATCTGGACGCGCTGTTGACAGATCAATTGATCCGCATCGCCAACCTACCCGCCGAGGATGTGCCCGAAGGCGCAGATGAAAACGACAATGTCGAGGTGAACCGCTGGGGCACCCCGCGCGAACTGGACTTTGCCCCGAAAGAGCATTTTGAGGTTGAGGCCGTCCAAACCGGCATGGATTTCGAGACCGCTGCCAAACTGTCCGGCTCGCGCTTTGTATTGCTGTCGGGCGGCGTTGCACGCATCCACCGCGCGTTGGCGCAGTTCATGCTGGACACGCATATCAACGAAAACGAGTTGACCGAGGTCAACGGTCCCGTTCTGGTTCTGTCCGAGATGATGCAGGGCACTGGCCAGTTGCCGAAATTCGGCGAAGACAGCTATCAGACCCGTGAAGGTTGGTGGCTGATCCCGACCTCCGAAGTCTCGCTGACCAACATCGTGAACGACACGATGATCGAGGAAAGCTACCTGCCCCGCCGCTATACCGCGCATTCGCTGTGCTTCCGGTCCGAGGCAGGCAGCGCGGGCAAGGACACCCGCGGGATGTTGCGCCAGCACCAATTCGAGAAAGTTGAGATGGTCTCGGTCACGCACCCGGACAATTCCGACGATGAACAAAAGCGTATGTTGCGGTGCGCTGAAGGGATTCTTGAGAAACTGGGCGTCCCGTATCGCACTGTGATCCTGTGTACCGGCGATATGGGCTTCGGCGCACGCCGTACCTATGACATCGAAGCATGGCTGCCCGGTCAGGGCACGTATCGCGAGATCAGCTCGGTTTCGACCTGCGGCGATTTTCAGGCCCGCCGCATGAATGCGCGCTTCCGGCCCGAAGGTGGCGGCAAACCGGAATATGTCCACACGCTGAACGGCTCGGGCCTGGCGGTGGGGCGCTGCCTGATCGCGGTGCTGGAAAACGGCCAGAACTCCGATGGCACTGTCACCCTGCCCGAGGTGTTGGCCCCATATTTGGGCGGTAAGCTGACGCTGCAACTGGACGGCACTCTGGCATAAGAAAACCGACGCGCCACAGCCGCCGGTTTCTATTCGATCAAAGGCAAGGAAGGCTTACTTCTTCGCTTTTTTCTTGTCCTTCTTCTTATCGCTCTTTTTGGCGTCTTTCTTCTTGTCGCCCTTTTTCTTATCGTCTTTCTTCTTACCGTCCTTTTTGGACTTTTTATCCTTTTTCGCCTTGGCCTTTACCTTGTCCTTGGCTTTCGAGAACACAGCCTCCATTTCGGCGCGCTTCTTGGCAGCTTTCTCAGCCTTGGCTTTGGCCTTTGCCTTCTTCTTGGCTTTAGCCTCTGCCATCGCAGCCGCTGCTTTTTCTTCGGCTGCTTTACGGGCCGCTTCCTCGGCTCGCTTTTCTGCTGCGGCGGCGGCCACGGTTTTACGCGCGGCTGGCTTTCGGGCCGCAGGTTTTCGCGAAGGCGCACGGCGCGTCGCCGGCTTCGCAGCGGGTTTGGCTGCGATCGCCTGTTTCGCGGCGGCGATCAGCACAGGCGCACGTGCCGCACCTATTCGAGGGACTTTGACCAGAGCGTCGGGGGTTGCCTTGGCGATGGCTTCGGCAGTTTTGAAGCCATTGGCGGTCAGCAATTGGCCAAGCGCCTCACCTACACCATTTACGTCGGTCACTGCGGTCATTCTTTGTCCTTTCAGTTTCTCCCTGCTCATACGTATATACGCTGGATATACGCATCCACAAGACAGGGTAACACGTAGATCCCGATCGGGCGTCAATTACTGTGGGCAAGCCCGGCAGACCGATCCTTTTTGGGAAACGGAACAAGGCGCTTTGCGTCCTCATCCCACAATTTCAGGTTCAGGGCCGCGACCGCCTCGGGGAATTTGATACGCCGCGGGGTGTATTCCGGTGGCAGGTTATAATGACATGCACGCAGTCGATACGACGGAATACGTGCGTTGAAGTGGTGAATATCGTGTAACGTGATGCAGGCCACGGCATTGTCAAACCACCAGCCGAAATCCAGCGCCGACGATCCTTGCAACGCTGCCAGCTTGGGGTCCAAATCCGGGCGGCGGTCCCAATAAGTGTCCTCGAAATTGTGTTGCAGGTAGACAAGGAACACACCCAACATCCCGCCCAAAAGGGAAAATACAAGCCAGACCAGAATACCGGTCATCCCTGCGATCAAATAAAGCAGCCCAAGGAACACAACAATTGACAGGTTGTGCAACAGGACACCCGTGACACCAAACCGGACTGTATTCTTGGGCCAGCGGTACCGGATGAAATAGGTAAACAGCGCGCCCACCGGGACAAGGATAAACGGGTTGCGGTAAAGGCGATAGAACAACCGCGCCTTCCAATCCGCCTCATTCCACTCGCGCACAGTCATCGTATGAATCTCGCCGGTCTCGCGATGTTCGAGGTTGCCGATGCCCGAATGATGAAGGTTATGGTTTTGCTTCATCACTTCAAACGGAGCAAATGTGAACGGAGACAGCCCATGCCCGGCCCATTCATTCTGTTGACGCGTTTCAAACAGGGAATGGTGCCCACAGTCATGTTGCAGAACGTAAAGACGCACAGCCGAGAACGCGAAGACGATTCCGGCGGGGACCATGATGTACCAGCGATCCACATAGATGATCGCCAAAGCCAGCGATGCAAAATACACCGCAAAAGTCCCGAAGTAACTTAGCGCGGCCAGACGATTATCTTGCACCGCATATTGCCTAGTGTATTCCCTCAAATCCATAACGTCCGCTCCCCACGATGGCCCGCTTCAATATGGGTTCGAAACTATGTGCGGAAACTCCGCAAACAAGCAGCGCGTGCGAAAACAAATGCACGCACCTGAATGCTAGCGCGGGGAACTCGGGCTGTCACGCCCCTGAGCCAAAAATGCTGAAAATTGGCGCAGTTACGCGCGGCCCTTGAGATGCTTTGCCAGCGCGCCCGCGTTTTTCTTGCGGCGTCCCTTATAGGGGTTCTTGTCGCCCTGCCCACGCAACGTCAGGCGGATCGGAGTGCCCGGCATATCAAAATCCTCGCGCAGTCCGTTGACCAGATACCGGTTATAGCTTTCGGGCATCTTGTCAGGGTGCGAGCACATGACGACAAATCCAGGTGGGCGGGTTTTGGCCTGAGTCATATAACGCAGCTTGATGCGACGGCCTTGCGGTGCTGGAGGTGGATGTTGTTCCAGCATTACAGTCAGCCAGCGGTTTAGCGCAGCGGTCGGCACACGACGATTCCACACGTCATGGGCGCGCAGGATGGCGGCACGCAGACGTTCCAAACCCCTGCCCGTCTTGGCTGACACGGTAATCAACGGCGCGCCGCGCAGTTGCGGAAGAAGGCGTTCAAAGGATTCTTTGAGGTCGCGCAGCTTTTCTTGCTTGTCCTCTTCGATGTCCCATTTGTTCACGGCGACGACCACAGCGCGCCCTTCGCGCTCTGCCAGATCCGCAATTCGCAGGTCTTGCTGTTCAAACGGAATAGCCGCATCCAGCAGGACCACCACGACCTCGGCAAACTTCACGGCACGCAGACCGTCCGAGACCGACAGTTTTTCCAGCTTTTCCTGCACCTTGGCCTTTTTGCGCATCCCGGCGGTGTCGAAAATGCGCATCGGGGTGCTGTTGCCATCTGGGTCGGCCCAGTCGATCCGAAGGCTGATCGCGTCGCGGGTGATCCCGGCCTCGGGGCCGGTCAGCAGGCGATCTTCACCCATGATCTTGTTGATCAGCGTGGATTTCCCGGCATTCGGACGGCCCACAACGGCGACCTGCAACGGCTTGTCAGCGGTGATGAGCGGCGTTTCGCCCTCGCCATCCTCATCCAATTCGATATCGGTTTCCGGCGCATCATCCTGCGCCTTTTCAGCCGCAGCGTCGGCCAGAGGCATCAATTGCGCATAAAGGTCTGTCATCCCCTCGCCATGCTCGCCGGACAAACGCACCGGTTCGCCAAGGCCAAGGTTATAGGCCTCAAGCACACCTGCATCCGCCGCACTGCCTTCTGCCTTGTTGGCCGCAAGGATAACGTGTTTGGAGCGCTTGCGCAGGATTTCGGCGAACATCTCATCCGTCGGCGTCAGCCCCACCCGCGCGTCGATCATGAACAGGCACACGTCGGCCATATCCACGGCGCGTTCTGTAAGGCGACGCATCCGGCCCTGCAGGCTATCGTCAGTCGCATCCTCAAGCCCAGCGGTGTCGATCACGGTGAACCGCAGATCGCCCAAGCGCCCTTCGCCTTCGCGCAGGTCACGCGTCACGCCGGGTTGGTCGTCGACCAAAGCAAGACGTTTACCCACAAGGCGGTTGAACAGGGTGGATTTGCCCACATTGGGGCGCCCCACAATGGCGAGGGTCAGCGACATGATACTCAACTTTCAAGACTCAGACGCGCCCTTTAGCGCATCTTTCGGTCAACGGAAAGCGTGTAGATCACCTTTGGTGGACACGACATAAAGCGTCTGCCCGGCAACAACCGGTGCCGTGGTCGCACCGCCGGGTACTTCGACGCGGTGCACAAGGGTGCCGTCAACCGGGCTGAAGAACCGAAGGTATCCATCATTGGATGCAATCACCAGACGTCCCCCAGCCATGATCGGCCCGTAATGCGCCACAATGGGGCCCCGGCGATTAGGCTTGTCCTTCACAAAGCCGGGCAAGTCCTGCGCCCAGACAACTTCACCCGTCGCAGCATCCAGACGAATAAGCTGACTGCGGTCACTGATTTGGAAAAGGCTGTTCCCGGCGGGCCAAACGGTATCGACCGCACCCTCATCCGCCGTCCATTTCCGCTCGCCCGAGCTTGCATCAAAGGCCACGGTCCGGCCCGAGTGGTTCCCAATAAAGATCGTATCACCAGACACCATCGGACCACCGGTCACGTCAATGATCTGAGCTGCGGCCCGACCCCGCCGTCCTCCGGCGACCGAGGCGTTCCACCGACGGATACCGCCCTTGCGGAAGGTTGCGGAAACATCACCAGACCCGAACGCGAAGACCGCGAATTCGGACGCGATCACAGGCGCAGGCGCGCCCAGCACATTGCCGACGCTTGGCGTGCCTTGAATCTGCCACGCGATGCGGCCGTCTTTGGTATCAATGGCCCAACCGGTTTCATCACCGGCCACAAGATACAACAGGCCACCATTCACCAGCGGAGCGCCGCTGCCAGTCGCATTCAGACGTTTTTGCCACCGGATTGCCCCTGATCTGGCATCCAGCGCGGTCAGCCGCCCAAATCCCGACGAGACATATAATACACCATCGGCATAAGCGATGCCGCCGCCAGTCGCGTCCGAGTCACCGTCCGAAGCAGGAATAAGATCCGTGCTCCAGACCCGCTGACCCTGGGGCGAAACGGCGGAAACCGTCGCCCCGGAATCGAGCGTGTAGATCAATCCACCGGCAACGACCGGTTCCGCCGTGATTCGCTGCTTGCGCGAGTCGCCTTTGCCGATCGATGCGGACCAGACCCGCTGTGGCGTGGCCCGAAGTTGAGCGTTCGTCGTGCGAAACGCTGCCGTTCCCGGGCTTTGCGGCCAACTTGCATTCGCCTTCTGAGTCGGCAGGCTGATTGGATTAGACCCGCGCTTCTCGACGGTTTCCGTATCCGCCGCAGGACGGATGTCTTCGCGAGGACCGGGCAGGATGACTTCGGGTTCCTCACAAGCCGCGAGAACGGTCAGGGATACAGCCGCAACCGACAATCCAACTCGGGAAAGAAGATTTGTTACCATGGTTTTCCGAACTCGCCTGCCATTATTCGTTACGCTGCGGATCATCCCTGCCGGGCTACCAACGGTTCGGGTTCACCCCCAAGTGCCACGATCAACTGGGCTGCGCGCTGCTGAAGGTCAACGCCAATCTCGGCGTCCTGCCGTAGCGCCTGCAATCTTTCGATAGCGGCGTCGACATTGCCTTCGGATACGTCGATTAGGGCCAGTTGTTCTTCGGCCAGCAACCTAAGCGGAGCGCCGGGCGCAGCCAAAGCCTCAAACTGCTGACGCCGGTCTGCCGGGGGCAGGGTGTCGCTTTGCAGAAGCAACGCCTTGAAGGTTGCGATCGCGCGATAGATTTCCGGCAGATCGCCCTGAACCGCAATCGCATTCAGGCTGTTCACAGCCTCTTCCACCGAACCGGCCTCGAATTGGGACGCAGACAACAGCATATCTACTACCGCATCGCCACCCGGTGAAGCCGCCGCGACGCTTTCCAGGCTACCGGCCCGTTCAGCCGAGTCATTCTGAGCTAGCGCCGAAAGAATCGCATCGCCCAGTTCTTCGGCCTGCGACGTCGCGCGTGCTTTGCGGATTTCATTGAATGCGGCGCCGCCAACAATCAAGACAACCGCCAGCACACCAACCCATCCCCACCGGCGCAGCAGCAGAAACAGACGGTCACGGCGCACCTCTTCGGTCACCTCATCAATAAAACTGTCGACGTCGCTCATCCCTGCGCTCCGGGCTAATTCAATTACGTATGGCGCAATGTCATACCCCGGCGACCTTGCCAAGCCAAGGGTGCGATTTTGGGCATTTAAGGCGGGTTGAACACCGCTTGCGGAAAAAAACAAACCGAACTATTCAGTTCAGTGTGGAAAAGATACATAATGCGCCCCACATTTAAGATTAGGCGCCGTAGAAATCCGGGCGAAGAATTTGGGGAGAAATTCTGAATGCGTTTGATTTCAATCGTAAATGCTTTGCTGGTGGTCGTTGCACTATTCCTGCTTGTGTTTGAACGCGATACCCTATTTGCGATTGCTGGCCGGGCCGAAGCCGAGGCAAGCCCGTCATCTGCGGATGAATCCGAAGGCTCCGCATCCGAGAATCGGAATGCTATCGGCGTGGTGGCCGTTCGCTCGGTAGCGCGCGAGATTGACAGCGCCGTGTTGCTGCGCGGCCAAACAAAAGCCAACCGACAGGTCGAAGTTCTGGCCGAAACGACCTCGACGGTCATTTCGGAACCAAAGCGCAAAGGAACGTTCGTAGAATCGGGCGACCTGCTGTGTGAACTGGATCCCGGCACCCGCCCCGCCAGCCTTGCTGAGGCGATGGCAGGCAAGCTTGAGGCCGAGAGCCGCATCCCCGAAGCTGAAGCGCGTCTTGAAGAAGCACATGCCTTGGTCGCCGAAGCTCAGATCAACCTGACAGCTGCGCAGAAACTTTCGGAAACCGGGTTCGGCTCGGAAACGCGCAGGATATCCAGCCAGGCCGCAATGCGAAGCGCCGAAGCAGGCGTAAAGACAGCCGAAGCTGGTCTAGAGGCGACGCGCGCAGGGATTGAAGCGGCAACAGCCGAGGTCGCCGCCGCAGAACGCGAAATTGACCGCCAGACCATCGAGGCCCCGTTCAAGGGTCTGCTGGAAAGCGACACGGCTGAGTTGGGCAGCCTGATGCAGCCCGGATCGCTTTGCGCAACCGTCATTCAGCTTGATCCGATCAAACTGGTAGGTTTTGTCCCCGAGGCCGAAGTTAACCGCGTCATCGTAGGCTCCGAGGCCTCGGCGCAACTGGTCACAGGCCTGCAGGTTGCGGGCCGCGTGACATTCCTGAGCCGGTCCGCCGACGAAACAACCCGGACCTTCGAAGTTGAGATCACTGTTCCGAATCCCGAACTTGCCATTCGGGACGGGCAAACCGCAGACATCCGCATTTCTGCCGAAGGTGCCAAGGCGCATCTGCTGCCGCAATCTGCCCTTACGCTCAATAAAGAAGGTCAGGTTGGCGTTCGAAGCGTCGGGCAAGGCGACGTTGCCGATTTCTTCCCTGTCGAGCTATTGCGTGACACGTCGGAAGGCGTATGGGTCGGCGGCCTTCCTGAAACCGTGGACATAATCGTCGTCGGGCAGGAATTCGTGACAAGTGGCGTAAGCGTTAAGCCCACCTATCGGGACGCTGCAAAATGACCGGAATCGTCAGTTGGGCTGCTGGCCGGGCGCGAATGGTTCTGGCCTTTATCGCAATCTCGCTTGTTGTGGGCGGGTTTGCCTATGTCAATTTGCCCAAAGAGGGTGAGCCCGACATTGAAATCCCTGCCCTGTTTGTCTCGGTTCAATTCCCCGGCATTTCGGCTGAAGATTCCGAGAACCTGCTGGTCAAGCCGATGGAGACCGAGCTGGCCGATCTGGACGGCCTAAAGGAAATGACGTCTACGGCCTCGGAAGGTTATGCAGGGGTCGCGCTGGAATTCGATTTTGGCTGGGACAAAACCGCGATCATGGCCGACGTGCGCGACGCGATGAACAGCGCACAGGCTGAATTCCCCGAAGGCGCTGAGCAGTATTCACTGTTCGAGATCAACTTTTCGGAATTCCCGATCGTCATCGTCAACCTGACCGGGGCTGTGCCGGAACGCACAATGGCCCGCGTCGCCAAAGATTTGCAGGACGAGCTTGAATCGCTGGATTCGGTGCTTGAGGCAGGGATTGCAGGCAATCGTGACGAACTGCTTGAGGTTATCATCGACCCGCTCCGGCTCGAGGCGTACAACGTCACCGCAGCCGAGCTGATCAACGTCGTCCAAAACAACAACCAGCTTATCGCAGCGGGCGAAGTCGAGACTGAGCAAGGAACATTCTCGGTCAAGATCCCTTCGTCCTTCAAAACAGCACAAGACGTTTATGACCTGCCGGTCAAGGTCAATGGCGACCGGGTCGTCACGATGGGCGAGCTTGCGCAGATCAACTATACATTCGAAGATCGCGAAGGCACGGCACGTTTTAACGGCGAGCCCACAATTGCCCTGCAAGTGGTCAAGCGCAAAGGTTACAACCTGATCGACACGGTCGAGGCCGTCAAAACAACCATTGCCGCAGCGCAGGCCAAGTGGCCGCCCGAGATGCAGGCCGCCATCGAACTGGGCACGTCGAACGACCAAAGCCGCATCGTCGGTTCGATGGTCAGCCAGCTTGAGGGTTCGGTCCTGACAGCCATTGCGCTGGTGATGATCGTGGTTTTGGCGTCGCTGGGTACGCGCGCGGCGCTGCTGGTGGGCTTTGCCATTCCGACATCGTTCCTGCTGTGCTTTGCCTTCCTCGCCGTGATGGGCGTCAGTATTTCCAACATCGTGATGTTCGGCCTGATCCTGGCGGTGGGTATGCTAGTCGACGGGGCGATCGTTGTTGTGGAATACGCCGACAAGCGCATCAAGGAAGGTGTTGGCCCGATGCACGCCTATGTCGAGGCAGCGCAGCGGATGTTCTGGCCTATCGTGTCATCCACGGCGACTACGCTCTGCGCCTTTCTTCCCATGCTGTTCTGGCCCGGTGTTCCGGGTGAGTTCATGGGAATGCTGCCCGTCACGCTGATCTTTGTACTGTCTGCATCACTGATCGTGGCATTGATTTATCTTCCCGTAATGGGCGGTGTATCCGGGCGGCTGAGCCGTTTCTTCGACCATTCTTCTGAATGGTTGAAAGCCCGCACCCCGTGGTGGTTGCGCGTCGTGATGGTCCCCCCGTCGCTTTACATGATTTTCCTCGGGGCCATGCAGGTTCTGAACCCGGCCTATCTGCTGCCTGCGGGAGCGCCGGGTGGAATGCTCTTTGGTGCGCTTCTGTTTATCCTTGGCGCGTTTGCAGGGTCCGTGACCCTGAGCGCGGCCAAGATCGAGCGTACCCCGGATCAGCATGTGCACACGGTCCGCGAACACACACCTTTTGGCCACGTCATCAAGTTCCTCGTTGGCAATCCGATCATGCCGATCGTGTCTATCGTCGCCGTCGGATTTGCCGTTGTCACGGTCATGTCCATCTATGGCAGCAACAACCGCGGCGTAGAGTTTTTCGTCGAGAATGAGCCTGAGCAAGCAACGGCATATGTCAGGGCGCGCGGCAACATCTCTCTGGCGGAAAAAGACGAGATGGTGCTGGCGGCCGAAGAAATCATCAGCGCGCACCCTGCGGTCATCAATGTCTTTTCCTTCGCGGGCGAAGGTGGCCTAAGCCAGAATAATGGCGGCGCACAAGCGCCCGCTGACACAGTTGGTCGCGTTCAGTTTGAAATCATTCCATGGGAAGATCGGCCGAACGTGTCCGAACCCATCCTAGGTGGGCTGGTCGATCGGCAAACTGTTGCGCCAGACTATGACGGCGATTTCGTGCTGGATCAGCTAAACGCGGAACTTGCCGAGATTCCGGGCATCATTGTTGAGATTCTGCCGCTGTCCCAAGGTCCGGCCTCGGCCAAACCGGTGCATCTGCGCATCAAGGGCGATGGCTGGGAAGAGCTGACCGCGGCAACACTGGCCGCACGCGATGTGTTTGATAACACACCCGGCCTGATCAAGATCGAAGACACGCTTCCCCTGCCCGGCATTGATTGGCAGATTGACGTCGATGTGGCCAAGGCAGGTCGTTTTGGTGCCGATGTCGCCACGGTCGGTGCCATGGTTCAGTTGGTGACCCGTGGGCTTTTGCTGGGTGAAATGCGTCCGGAAAACGTGGATGAAGAAATTGAAATCCGCGTCCGCCTGCCCGACGAAGATCGCGTTCTTTCGACCCTCGATACCCTCAAGGTTCGAACGCCGGATGGCCTTGTACCCTTGTCGAACTTTGTCACCCGCAAGCCCGTTGCGAAACTGGCCCAGATCGACCGCGTGAATCAGCAGCGGTACTACGATGTCAAAGCCGACGTAGAACCCGGCCTGAGCAAGGTGACCATAGAAGCCTCTGATGGATCGCAAGAGCGTGTGGCCGTCGTCAGAGAGTTGACCGACGACGCAATTCCCGAAGGCACGACTGTCACCGGACCCAACGGATCCGAATACGAGGTCGTAAAGACAACTGGTGCTTTGGATGCCGAACAGATACGGTCGCAGATCACCTCGGGCGACGCGCGCATCGCGCCAATCAATCCCAATGAACGGATCGCCGTCCTGACAGAATGGCTTGAGACCGATCCGCTTGGCAGCGCAGTAAGCTGGGAATGGACCGGCGATCAGGAAGATCAGGAAGAATCCGGAGCGTTCCTCATGAACGCTTTTGCCGGTGCCTTGGGTCTGATGTTTGTCATACTGTTGGCGCAGTTCAACTCGTTCTACAATTCCGTTCTTGTCCTGTTGGCGGTTGTTCTTTCGACCACCGGGGTCCTGATCGGGATGCTGGTCATGCAACAGCCGTTTTCGATCATCATGACCGGAACGGGGATTGTGGCCCTCGCGGGAATTGTGGTGAACAACAATATTGTCCTGATTGACACCTATCAGGAATACAGCCGCTATATGCCGCGGATTGAGGCCATTGTGCGCACCGCCGAAGCCCGCATTCGCCCGGTTCTGCTGACCACCCTGACCACGATGGCAGGCCTGACACCGATGATGTTCGGCCTTTCGCTCGACTTCATCAACGGCGGCTATTCCATCAACAGCCCCACCGCCTTGTGGTGGAAACAGCTTGCAACGGCGGTGGTGTTCGGGCTTGGCATTGCGACCGTTCTTACCCTGATCGTGACGCCTTCTTTCCTGGCGCTGCGTGTGTGGGTTTCGACCTATACGATCTGGTTGGGCAAACTTCTGGCACGCGCAACGGCGGGTCGATCCAGTCAGGTCGCGCAGGATATGGCCATAGGAAAAGCGGCGCGTCAGGCGCAAGCCACCGAGGTAATCTGGACCGACGAACCATGGACGGCGGAACTCGAAACGGATCGCACACCGGATGCACCGCCGGGCTCTCCTCTCAAAGCAGCCGAATGAATCAGAAGGGGCCGGTCAAGAACCGGCCCCCTTTTCTTTACGCCCCGCACAAGAATACTACGCGGCTTCCAAGTCGTTTTGCTGCCGGTTCCACAATTGGGCATAGCGCCCGTTTTGCTCTAGCAACTCATCATGTGTGCCTTGTTCGATGATCTCACCACGTTCCAGAACGACGATACGATCCGCCTCGGCAATAGTGCTGAGCCGGTGGGCAATCGTAATGACGGTTCGCCCTTCACCCGCGCGCGCCAAGGCGTCCTTGATGTCCTTTTCAGTGTCTGTGTCCAGCGCCGATGTCGCCTCATCCAGCAAGAGGATCGGCGGGTTCTTGAGCAACGTCCGCGCGATCCCGACGCGTTGCTTTTCACCGCCTGACAGCTTCAAACCACGCTCACCAACCTTGGTGTCATAGCCTTCGGGTAAAGTAATGATGAAGTCATGGATCTGTGCCGCCTTGGCCGCCGATTCCACGTCGTCTTGCGTGGCATTGTCACGTCCATAAGCAATATTATAGCCGATGGTGTCATTAAACAGCACGGTATCCTGCGGCACGACGCCTATGGCCGCGTGCAAACTGTTTTGGGACGCATCGCGCACATCCTGCCCATCAATCCTGAGCGTTCCGCCGGTTACGTCGTAGAACCGGAAAAGCAAGCGGCCAATGGTGGATTTGCCAGAACCCGTCGCTCCGACAATCGCGACCGTTTGACCAGCCGGAACGGTCAGAGATACGCCTTTCAGGATTTCCCGATCCGCGTCGTAGCCAAAGCGGACATCCTCTAACGTCACCTCTCCACCTGAAACCACCAAATCCGGCGCGTCGGGTTTGTCCGTGACTTCGGCGGGTTGTTCCAGTAGGTCGAACATCTGGCCCATATCAACAAGGGCCTGACGGATTTCCCGGTAGACCGTACCCAGAAAGTTCAAAGGTACGGTAATCTGGATCATATAGGCGTTCACCATCACGAAATCACCAACGGTCAGGGTGCCATTTTGCACGCCGATTGCCGCCAGAACCATGACACCGATCAGGCCACAGGTGATCAAGAAAGACTGACCGAAATTCAGGAACGCCAGCGAATAAGCCGTCTTTAGCGCAGCGCCCGCATACGCCTTCATCGACACATCATAACGCTCCGCTTCGCGCGTTTCCGCATTGAAATACTTGACCGTTTCAAAGTTCAGAAGGCTGTCGATGGCGCGTTGATTGGCCTCGGTATCCTGATCGTTCATCTCGCGGCGCAGCTTCACGCGCCATTCGGTGACCGCAAAGGTAAACCAGATATACAGGGCGATCGTGACGGCCACGACCACAAGATACCAGACATCGAACAGCCACATCAGGATGATAGCCACCAGCAACAGCTCAAGAATCAGAGGACCAATCGAAAACAGCAGAAACCGCAATAGGAACTCAACGCCCTTTACACCCCGTTCGATAATACGGCTAAGGCCCCCGGTCCGGCGCGTGACGTGATATCGCATAGAAAGCTGGTGAATATGCCTGAACGTCTCAAGGGCCAAGGCGCGCAGCGCGCGCTGACCAACAGGTGCAAAGGCCGCGTCGCGAAGCTGTTGAAAGCCCACAGTCATCATCCGGGCCACGCCATAGGCTACGGTCAGACCAACGGCACCCAACGCCAGCGGTGGCACCCCCTCACCCGCCAGACCATCGACCGCGCCTTTATAGAGAATCGGCGTATAGACCGCGATGAGCTTTGCCAGCACCAGCATTCCCATTGCCAGTACAACACGCCGCTTTACCCAGGGTTCATCCTCGGGCCAAAGATAGGGCGCGACTTTGCGGATCGTGCGCAAACCGGATCGTTGCTCGTCGATCTCGGACATATCATCAGAATGCATAGGGGCTGCTCGTCTCATCACGTACCAATACTGCGGTCAGAGATAGACCCCCGACCCAAGAGGGCCAGAGGTACAGGTTTATTCCGGAATGGTGAAGACTTGCCCAGGATAGATCAGATCCGGATCGCGGATCGAGTCCCGGTTAGCGTCGAACAGGCGCACAAACAGTATGCCGTCACCGTACCGCTCGCGTGAAATGGCCCAAAGGGTGTCGCCTTCTTGAACGGTCACCGACCGGATGGTGGCCTGTGTCGATTGCTCTGCGGAACTGTCTGGCGCATCACTTGCGCGCAAAACTTCTAGCGGTTCGCGTTTGAACGGAGTCTCTAGGCGGCTGACGACGGTCCCGTCCGAGCCGACTTCATCCACCCGCAGGGTGTAGACACCGGGATCAACCCCCTCAAGCTCGCTGCGCCACTTTCCGTCATCCGCAGGCGGCAAATCCGCGACAAGGCGGTTGTTCAAATACAGTCGCACAACAGACCCGTCCGGTACGCGGCCTGTCAGTTCAACCTCGCCTTCGTCTGAATACCCGATCGTATCCAGCGCGACCTGTGCGGCCTCTCCTGCCTGAGACGCCGGAGGCTGCACCAGCTCCACACCATCTTCACCTGAACGTAAAACCGTAACCTGCTGGTTCTGAACAGCTTCAGGCGCAGCTTCAGCGGTTTGCGCGGTCTGCTCCGCCTGCGGCCCAGCGGTTTGTTCAGTCTGTGGCTCAGCGGTTTGCGCGGTCTGCTCTGTCTGCGGTTCGATGGAGGCTTCGGCTGTGTCGGTCGGCGCGGCTTCGTCGATTTCTGTGTTCGACTCTTGCGCAACGTCGGTCTGTGCCTCCCCACTCTCAGAGTTTTCCAGCGCCGGTGATTCGACTTGTGGTTCCGGCAATGCCGCGATGAGGTAGTCATCGGAGCGCAGTTGTTCTTCGCCCGCATCTGTTTCCAACGTCAGGCCACGCGCGGTGTTGGAAAACGGGATACTGACGAACTCTGCGAACTGTCCGCTGCCGTCCACCGTGAAACTGTGGACAGCCTCACCGTCCAGCAGAACGCGAATTACGGCACCCGGTTCGGCGTTTCCGGACAAGACCGCATTGCCGTCCGGCTCTACAAAAATCTGGTCCAGGGTTGGTGGCGTAGCTTCCGCCGCGACCTGCGGCTGCACTTCGCCATCCGTTGCTTCGGGTTCGGCTTGGTTCGCGGTCTGTTCAGTCGTTTGTGGCTGATCGACTGACGGCTCTGCCGGCTGCGACTCGGTCGACGTTACCTCGGCTTCTGTCGGGGTTTCCTCTTCGGCAGCTTCGTCCGGTGCTTGTGCCGCCACTTCAGTTTCTGTCGTGACTTCCTCTGGGGCAGCGTCAAAGACACCCGACCAATACGCACCACCTGCGCCGACAAGAACCAGAATACCGACAATCACAACCCAGGTGTTCGGGCCCGGGCTTTCGTTTTCCGACTTCGCGTCCATCATTTTCCTTTCACTCCGTCGCGCAAATGGTTTCAGAGCAACGCATTCTGCCAGACGGTTGAGCCAATCTATCAATCTCGCTATCAGGGGTCAAAACCCCAGATACAACCCCGGAGAAGCCCTCTTATGTCCCAGAAATCCGTCTGTGTGTATTGCGGGTCACGCAATGGTGTGAACTCAGCCTATTCCGACGCCGCCCGCACATTCGGCCAGCTTCTTGCGAATGAAGGCTGGAGGCTGGTGTACGGTGCCGGGGATGTAGGTTTGATGGGCGAGGTTGCGCGTGCCGCACAAGCCGCCGGAGGGGATACGTTCGGCGTCATCCCCGTTCACCTGCTACAGCGCGAAGTTGGCAAAACCGACCTGACGCGTTTCGTGGTCACCGAAACGATGCACGAACGCAAGAAAGTCATGATCATGAACGCGGACGCCGTCGTGGTTCTACCCGGTGGTCCGGGCTCGCTGGACGAACTGTTCGAGGCGCTGACATGGCGGCAGTTGGGCCTGCATGACAAGCCCATTCTGGTCATGAACGTGGATGGATACTGGAACGCCTTGCACGACTTGGTACAGCAGGTCATCGGTCAGGGTTTCGCAGACAGCTCTCTGGCCGATTTCATCACATGGGTCGATAGCCCACACGCGGCGATGTCTGCCTTGCGGCCACTCCTGTCCGAACCCGGTGCGTAAACGGGCGGCGTCACCGCCCGCTATGGGATTGGGTCTTAAACCGCCGATTTCAGACGGTTGGTCAAGACCTGTTCGACTTTGTGAAGTGGATGATTGGTAAGGGTCTTGTCGACTTCGGCGACGACCTTGCTCAGAACTTCGCTGTGAAGACGTCGACGCAGCAGGCCCAGCACGTGCGGGCTCGCAACCAGAACCAAACGCTTATACGCGCCCTTCAGCCCCTTGCGGTTCAGCAGGTTGGCCACATCCTGCACAAACAGGGATTTTGCATGGGTTTTCCACTTGGCCTCCTCGACTGCCGATTTTTGGTTCGGTCCGGTGTCAGGGCGGCGCCCTGCCCGATCAGTGGGACGGGCCACAGGCGCATCGTTTTCCTCAACCGAAACAACGACCAGATTGGGGTCGCCGGCGTCGGTGATATTCTCCATGAACAGCGCCTTTTCCCCGTCGGCAATGACAACCCAAGTTCCCTGTGAAAGTGCGACCATTGTGATCTCCTGCTATGGTTTTATGTGACCATCCCTCATCCGTCAGACACAGTTCTACAGTGACGCGCCCAAGGTTTTTTGCGCGTTTCCAGTCTGTTATCCATTTGATTGGCGGCTCTCTCCCTCCGCTCACCTTACGTAAGCACTGTTGCCGTCCATACAATCCCGTTCGCAGTCAAAAGCGAACCGAGCGGCAGGATTCCACCCATCGGTCAGGCGGACAGGTCTACGACCGTCATTTCAGGGGTCACGCCAAAACGGACTGGCAGGATCGAACATCCAATGCCTCCGGACACAACCAAATCGCGCTGACCTTCGCGAACATGACCATAGGCAAAACGGTTGCCAAACCGCGACGGTACCATGGGTGACCACCCGAACAGGCGCACTTGCCCGCCATGTGTGTGGCCCGACACTGTCAGCGCGACCCTGTCCGGGACGTTCGGGAAAATGTCAGGCTCATGGGCCATCAATACGACCGGAGCTTCATCGGTGACTTGGGTCAATGTCGCGGGTAGATTATCCAACCCCCGATATCGCCCCCGCCCTGTAACAATGGCGAGCTGATCCTCAACCCCGGCTAGCCAGCACCCTGCGCCGTCCAGTTTCACCGCGTCATTCGACAGAACCCGGATGCCATTCTCGCGCAAGGCCTCAGCATAGATATTCGGCCCACCCCCACGCCGTTGCGCAGCCAGATCATCCCACCAATCGTGGTTGCCCAAAACGGCAAAGACGCCGTGTTTTGCCTCAAGCCCGGCCAGCACAGGTGCCAGATCGGCAATCGGAACCGGTTGGGAAACCATCCTGTGCCCGGCCGTATAATCGCCCAACAGCAGAATCAGATCCGGTGCCAGCGCATTCGTGCGCTTAACAACCTGTTCGATGCGTTTCAGCCCGACATGGGGTTCCCCGACGTGTAAATCCGCCAAAACCGCAATCCGAAGCGGAGGCGCAGCCCAGTCATCACGCCGAACCCGCCAGCGCTTTACACGCAACCGAAGCGCGGGTTCGATGAAAAACCCATAGGCCGCAACAAAAAGACCTGCCAGCGTCACCGCCAGCAGGCCCTTGATAAACCCTCGACGGGTCAAGGATCACATCCGCGAAGCGACGTTTTCCCAATTCACCAGATTGTCGAGGAAGTTCGACAGGTAAGCCGGACGCTTGTTGCGGAAGTCGATGTAGTAGCTGTGCTCCCACACGTCGCAACCCAGCAGCGCGGTCTGACCAAAGCACAGCGGGTTCACACCGTTTTCGGTCTTGGTGACAGCCAGCGAGCCGTCCGCGTTCTTGACCAGCCATGCCCAGCCCGAGCCGAACTGACCGGCACCAGCGGCGCTGAATTGCGACTTGAATTCGTCAACCGAGCCGAAGCTTTCGGTCAGAGCCTTCTCCAGCTCGCCGGGCATTGCGTTGCTGCCGGGGCCCATCATCTCCCAGAACTGGTTGTGGTTCCACAATTGGCTGATGTTGTTGAAGATGCCGTTCTGGGCGACAGCGTTCGCGTCATAGGTGCCAACGATGATCTCTTCCAGCGTCTTGCCGTCCCACTCGGTCCCTGCGATCAGCTTGTTGCCGTTGTCGACATAGGCCTTGTGGTGCAGGTCGTGGTGATATTCCAATGTTTCCGCGGACATACCCTTGGCTGCCAGCGCGTCATGTGCATAAGGAAGATCAGGAAGTTCAAAAGCCATGTCGGCCCCCTGTTAAATGTAAGTTGCGGTTCCCAAGGTTAAATGCTTTGGCTACGCCGATAGGTCAAGGGCAGAGACAAGAAAACCCGGAGGTCCGCGATGCTGACGCAGGCGCGCAAGATGTTTTACCGCGCCCGCGGGTACTATGCGGGCAATCTGAACGGCGAGCGGTTCCGTCTGGACCCCTACCATTCGAAATTCTGGCGCAAGGCGTCCCAAGGCAATTGGGAGCCCGAGACCTTTGAGGTACTGGACAAATACCTGTCGCCCAACCGCGACTATCTGGATATCGGCGCATGGATTGGTCCCACTGTCCTCTATGCCGCACGCCGCGCCCGGCATGTCTGGTGTTTTGAACCCGACCCCGTCGCCTACCGTCATCTGGTCTGGAACCTGCATCTGAACGACATCCGAAACGTCTCGGCTTTCAGCATCGCCCTGTCGGATGGGTTCGGCGTGACGCGCATGGCGTCCGCCCATGGCGAGGCTGGCGATTCAACATCGTCCCTACTGCATGACGGCGGCCACGGAACAGATGCAATGACGATCGGCTGGGATCAATTCGCAACCGCCGTCGATCTGTCGGACGTTGCTTTGGTAAAAATGGATATCGAAGGTGCCGAATACCCGGTCCTGCCGTCTTTAACCCCGTGGTTACAGGCCACGAACCCCGCCCTGCTGCTGTCGACCCACGCGCCCTATCTCGACGCGGAAAACCGCGCACCCGCGATGAAACAACTGGCCGACACATTGGCCTTCTATGACCAGTGTCAGGATCCGTTCACCGGCGAAGCCGGGGCGTCGATCCTCACCGGAAACCGCGCCCTGAACCAGTTCCCCACTTTCCTGTTCAGCACAACACCCTGACCAGAGATCCGCTCTTCATCTGGCTAAAAATATCCTGGGGGTGAGGCCGCAAGGCCGAGGGGGCAAAGCCCCCTCACCCAGCTCTCAAGACCGAAACCAGGTTCAGTAAACGCCCACCTCACTGCCCGGTTGGGCGGCAACTTTCAGCAGCTTGAAAACGTAATCTGCGGCCGAGCGAAAACAAACCACGCGGAAGGTTTCGGCGTCGTCCATCCAGAACGCCCCTGCCACCTGCGCAAGACGTGAACGGCGGATCTGACCGGGTTGGAAGGCCTCGGCTGACAACTCAACCGGGGCCAGTTTACCCAACACTTCGCGCGCATTTGCGCCCGAAATGCTGAACACCGCCCGCGCATCCGAGACATTCACCGCCAGCGAATGCTTGCTGCCCAGTGCATTGGTCATCGCAGCCAGTTTTGTGTTCACCTGGGCATAAGGCACCAGCACCAGCAACTCATCCGGCGACATCCAGCAAACGCCAGTGTCCCCGTCGACGAACGCCTCGCGCTGGCCGGGTACTTTCTGTCCAGTGGCGTCCTTGACGGCCTTGACCAGCACCTTATCGGACAGATCGCCGCGCAGCGTTATCATCCCCTGGAGGCCGCATTCCGCGACCTTGGCGATGCCGTCATAGCTGGCGTGGTTCAATGCGCTGATGGGTTCAGACATTCTGCTTCTCCCCGTCTTTGTCGAAGAAGATCGGATCGACGATCTTGGCTTTATAGATTTTGCCGTCGGTTCCCGGAAACTCGACAATCTCGCCCATCCGGTCCGGGCCGAACTTGATCAGTCCCATCGCAATTCCTCGGTCCAGATTGGCCGAGTAATAGGTCGAGGTCACGCGTCCGATCATGTTGCGTTGACCGTTGGCATTGACGCCTTCGCCCACTGCGTAAGCACCGTCGGGAATGACAGAACCATCCACAGTCTCAAGCCCCACCAGTTTCCAACGCTCGGGATCGGCCATATGGGTCCGCGAATGGGCACGTTTTCCCAGATAGTCCTCTTTCTTTTTAGACAGCGCCCAGTGCAGCCCCAAATCTTGTGGAATAACGGTGCCGTCAGTTTCGTCCCCGATCATGATAAAGCCCTTCTCGGCGCGAAGGATGTGCAGACATTCGGTGCCATAAGGCATCACACCGAACTCTTTGCCTGCTTGCATCAACGCATCCCAGAACGCCTGCCCTTGGCTCGCAGGAACTGCGATCTCATAGGACAGCTCGCCCGAGAACGAGATGCGATAGGCACGGCAATCGAATTCGCCGATCTTCCCGTCACGCCACTCCATGAACGGCAGCGCCTCTTTGCTGAGGTCCATGCCGCCCAGCTTTTCCAACACCTTGCGGGCATTGGGGCCAACCACGGCGACCTGAGCGTATTGCTCGGTCACGTTGGCGACATAGACTTTCCAGTCCCACCATTCGGTCTGCAGCCATTCTTCCATGTGGCCATGGATACGCTCGGCCCCGCCGGTGGTGGTGTGGCACAGCCACGTGTCCTCGTCGATACGCGCGACAACACCGTCGTCGATCAAGAAGCCGTTCTCGGAACACATCAGGCCATAGCGGCATTTGCCGACCTTCAGCGTAGACATCATGTTGGTGTACATCATGTCCAGGAACTTGCCCGCGTCAGGACCTTTGACGATCAGCTTGCCCAGAGTCGAAGCATCCAGCAGGCCGAGGTTTTCACGGGTGTTCTTCACCTCGCGGTTCACGGCGTCATGCACAGATTCACCGGGACGGACATAGACATAGGTCCGGCGCCAATGGCCGACCGGCTCCCAATCGGCACCGTTTTTGTCGTGCCAGTTGTGCATCGGGGTTTGGCGGATCGGCTGGAATACCTCACCGCGTGCCTCGCCACCGATCGACGCCAGAGAGATAGGCGTATAGGGTGGGCGGAACGTGGTGGTGCCGACCTTCGGAATTTCCGAATCCAGCGCATCAGCAAGGATCGCCAAGCCGTTGATGTTGCTCAACTTACCTTGGTCGGTCGCCATGCCCAGTGTGGTATAACGCTTGGTGTGTTCAACGCTTTCGTAACCTTCGCGCGCCGCCAGTTGAACGTCGGATACTTTGACGTCGTTCTGGAAATCCAGCCACGACTTCATCCGCAGCCCGATCTCGGCGTTGGCAGGCATCAGCCAGACGGCGGCCATCGGAGCTTCGGCCGTAGTCTCACCCACCGGTGCCTTGGTGCGTTTCGCTGTGAAACCAGCCGCCTTGGCTGCTGCCTTGCCCGCCGCATCTGCGTCGGTCAGAACGTCGCCCAGCGCCAGCGGGCCGTTGGACGACCCCGCCGCCAGCACGAACCCTTCCCCATCGGCCCCTAGCGGGGGGCGCGACGGATCGGGGCGGAAATGCGCGTTAGCATCATCCCAGAACAGCTTGCCGCCGCAATGCGACCACATGTGCACGACCGGAGACCAGCCGCCCGACATGGCGACCGCGTCGCATTCAACCTCTTCGCGCGCGCCGCCGATGCCTTCCTGATTACAGATGGCAACTTTCTTGACACGCTTGCCGCCCTTGACCTTGGCAATCGCTTTGCCGGGGTCGACACGGATACCCAGTTCGCGCGCCTCATCCGCCAGCGGACCAGCCGTGTCGCGCGCATCGACCACGCGCAGCACGTCTACACCGGCCTTCTTCAAGGCGATGGCTGTGCGATAAGCGTCATCATTATTGGTGGCGACAATCACACGCTCACCCGGGGTCACGCCCCAGTTCACAACATAGTCGCGCATGGCCGAGGCCAACATGACACCCGGCACGTCGTTGCCCGCGAAGGACAGCGGACGCTCGATCGCGCCGGTGGCTGTCACGATCTGTTTCGCGCGGACGCGCCACAGGCGGTGGCGCGGACCTTGGGTGCCCGGCTTGTGGTCCGTCAGACGCTCATAGCCCAGCGCATACCCATGGTCGTAGACACCCGCACCCATGCAGCGGTTGCGCAGGATGACGTTGTCCATTGTTTCTAGTTCAGTAACCAATTGTTCCACGAACTTATCCACAGGCGCGCCATCAATGGTGCCGCCATCAACCGGAGCGCGGCCACCCCAATGGGCGGTCTGTTCAATCAGCAAGACCTTGGCTCCGGATTGAGCCGCGGCTTTGGCCGCCTGCAGACCGGCCACACCACCGCCGATCACTAGAACATCGGTGAAGTGATAGAAATGCTCATAGGTGTCCGCATCGCGGCTGTCCTTGTCGGGCGCTTTGCCCAATCCGGCAGACTGACGGATGAACGGCTCGTAGACGTGCTTCCAGAAGGGCTTGGGGTGGATGAACGTCTTGTAATAAAACCCGGCAGGCAAAAAGCGCGAAAGGTAGGTGTTGATCGACCCGATGTCGAACTCGAGGTTCGGCCAGTGGTTCTGCGACACGGATGTCAGACCGTTGAACAGCTCGGTCGTGGTGGCGCGCTGGTTCGGCTCGAACCGATTACCCTGCCCCAAACCGACCAGAGCGTTCGGTTCCTCGGCACCGCTGGCAACAACGCCGCGCGGACGGTGATATTTGAACGACCGGCCCATCATCATCTGATCATTTGCCAGCAGGGCCGAGGCAAGAGTATCGCCTTCATAGCCCTGCATCGAGGTGCCGTTGAAGGTGAATGTAACCTGTTTCGACCGGTCGATCAGCCGGCCTTGATTTGCGAGACGGGTGCTCATGTTGCGGACCTTTCGCAGGCGGAGTTATTGTTGGCTGGGCGGATCATTCGAACTCTCTCCAGGTCCAGCCGGGACGCTTGGCGGTGATGGCATCCTTGATCTCTTGCGGCGGTTCAGACACCTGCGCCGAATATGTGCCGAACACCTCAAGCGTGTTTGTGCAGCGCGCCGCGTGGAACCATTTGCCGCAGCCATTTGCATGGCGCCAGCGTTCCAAATGAACGCCCTTGGGGTTTTCACGCATGAACAGGTAGTCGTGGAAATCATCATCCGACGAGCCGGGGCCAAAGCGCTTTAGGTGCGCTTCGCCACCAGCCGCCAGTTCGGTTTCTTCGGCATCGACGCCGCAATAGGGGCAATTCAGGATCAGCATGTGTTCATCCTTTTGTCGGTCGGTCGGCACATGGGCCGACCTGTATTCTGTGTTGTGGTCACCTCGGACAATGCCCTTAGTGCGCCACCCCTGCGGCAACGCTTTCGTCGATAAAGCGGCCCTCTTTGAAACGATCCAGCGTGAAGGCTTCGGTCAGCGGCGAATGGCCCGTGGCCATCAGCTGAGCCATACCCCAGCCCGAGCCCGGAATGGCCTTGAAGCCGCCGGTGCCCCAGCCCGCGTTGATGAAGCAGCCTTGCAGAGGTGTCTTGGACAGGATTGGCGAGCGGTCGCCGGTCATGTCCACGATCCCGCCCCACTGGCGCAGCATCTTAAGGCGCGAGATCATCGGGAAAGTTTCGACCAACGCCCGCACGGTTTCCTCGATATGGTGGAACGAACCGCGCTGAGTGAAGTTATTATAGGCGTCGGTGCCGCCACCGATCACCATCTCACCCTTGTCGGATTGCGACATATAGCCGTGAACGGTGTTGGCCATCACGACCACATCCATGCAGGGTTTGATCGGCTCGGACACCAGCGCTTGCAGCGCCACGGCCTCAATCGGCAGACGGAAACCGGCCATCTCAGCCAGTTGACCGGAATGTCCCGCGACCACGATGCCCAGCTTTTCACAGTCGATCGCACCCTTGGTGGTGTCGACGCCAATAACGCGACCGTTGTCCTGACGTACGCCAGTGACTTCGCATTGCTGGATGATGTCCATGCCCATGGCCGAACACGCGCGGGCATAGCCCCAGGCCACCGCATCGTGACGCGCGGTGCCACCGCGTTCCTGCCACAGACCGCCCAGAACCGGATAACGCGGGCCGTCCAGATTGATGATCGGGACCAACTGTTTGACGCGCTCAGGCCCAATCCACTCAGTTTTTACGCCTTGCAGAGCATTTGCGTGCGCCGTGCGTTGATAACCGCGAATTTCGTGCTGAGTCTGCGCCAGCATGATCACGCCGCGTGGGCTGAACATAACGTTATAGTTCAGGTCCTGACTCAGGTCCTCATACAAGCCGCGCGCCTTTTCATACAGCGCCGCCGAAGGATCTTGCAGATAGTTCGACCGGATAATGGTTGTGTTCCGGCCTGTATTGCCACCGCCCAGCCAGCCCTTTTCGATCACGGCTACATTCTGGATGCCGTAGTTCTTGCCCAGGTAATACGCGGTAGCCAGACCATGACCACCAGCGCCAACGATAATGACGTCGTATTTCTTCTTGGGCTCGGGCGAACGCCACGCGCGTTCCCATCCGGTGTGATAGCGCAACGCTTCGCGCGCCACAGCAAAGGCTGAATAGTGTTTCATAAGCGAATCCATCCGGTTCGGTGATTGGCCAAAGATATGCCGTGTAACTACAATAGTCCCCTGCCACGCAACGCCGTAATATCGCACTATTGCGACATAGCCCCAATTATTGCGACATGAAGTCGGTTCGCGGCCATTTGTCCCTTTTTTCTGGCGGTGCAGAGGTCTAAGTCAGAGCAGCCATCTTGGAGATACAATGACCTTCTGGGCCCTTATAATTCTGACAGCTTTGCTGATCACGTTGTTTCTTGGCTACTCGATGCTGCGTGGACAAAAAACGCGCGAGCCGGCCGCGGCATACGACCTGCGCGTTTATCGCGAACAGCTTGCCAGCGTTGATCGCGATCTTGCCAGAGGAGTAATCGCTCAGGCCGATGCCGAACGCGTCCGCACGGAAATTTCGCGACGCATTTTGGCAGCCGACGCACAGATGCAGAAACAAACGACGCAAAGCGGCGCACCCCGCTGGGCCACGGGTGTTGCGATTGTCGTGGTGGCAGCCGTGCTGGTTGGCGGCGGCGCGTGGATGTATCGACAGACAGGGGCCGCCGGACTGCCAGACCAGCCCTTGGCGCAACGCATAGAAAGAGCCGAGGTTTTGCGCGCAGAACGTCCCCGCCAATCTGAGTTCGAAGCGGATTTGCCATCTGCACCCCGGCCACAGTTGGACGAAAGCTATGCCACCTTGTTGCAACAATTGCGCGACACCGTGGCGGAACGGCCCGATGACCTGCAGGGTCATGTTCTTTTGGCGCAGCACGAGTCGAATGCAGGTAACTTTTCTGCGGCCTACAAGGCGCAGGAGCGCGTCATTGAGCTGTCTGGTTCGACAGCGTCGGCAGACGCCTATTCACACCTGGCCGAAATGATGATTCTGGCCGCAAATGGATATGTCTCGCCCGAGGCGGAAGAGGCGCTGAGACAAGCCCTGTCCCGCGATCCCCGGCACGGCCCGGCGCAGTATTATTTGGGGCAAATGATGGCACAGCTAGGGCGTCCAGATATCGCTTACCGCATATGGGTGGACACCCTGCGGGATTCCCCAGCAGGGGCACCTTGGGCCGACGCCATTCGCGCGCAACTGGATGATCTCGCGTTTCGGGCAGGTGTCTTCAATCCTCCGGACATCCCTTCTGCTTCAACGCCTTCAGGCCCCAGTCAGGATGACATCGACGCCGCGGCAGAACTGTCCGCCGAAGAACGTCAGGAGATGATCCGCGGGATGATCAACCAATTGTCGGATCGACTGGCAACCGAGGGCGGCGCGCCCGAAGAATGGGCGCGATTGATCAATGCCCTCGGCGTAGTCGGAGATCGGGACCGCGCGGTAGCCATCTATGAAGAGTCTCTGTCCGTTTTCGCAGGTAACGAAGGCGCGCTGCAAACTCTTTCTGCTGCTGCTCAACGAGCCGGAATTTTGCAATGATCCACGACGCATTCGAAGACTTTGCTGCATCGCTGCCCCCCATGACCGCCCTGATGGGGCTTGATCTGGGGGAAAAGACCATCGGTGTCGCGGTGTCCGACCGAATGCGCGGTGTTGCCAGCCCGCTGGAAACCGTGCGGCGCAAGAAATTCACGCTGGATTCAGCCCGGCTTCTGGAACTCATCGCAGACCGCGAAATTGGTGGACTTTTGTTGGGGCTGCCCAAGAACATGGACGGTTCGGAAGGTCCGCGTTGCCAATCTACACGTGCATTTGCGCGAAACATGGCGCGTTTGACGGATATTCCCATCGGGTTCTGGGACGAACGCCTCAGCACAGTTGCGGCAGAAAAAGCACTGTTAGAGGCGGATACGACACGAAAACGTCGCGGACAGGTTATTGATCACGTCGCTGCTGGTTATATCTTGCAAGGAGCGCTGGACAGGCTGCGCTTTCTTTAGGATCGGAATACGCCAATGACGAACATGGTTTGGAAAAGGAATGAGGTCGAAAGCCCTTGTATCCAGATCTGCGTCGTGCACCCGACCGAGCGTATCTGTACCGGATGCTACCGCACCATCGACGAAATCTCGCGCTGGTCCAAAATGGACAGCTCGGAACGCGCCGAGATCATGGAGGCCCTGCCCTCCCGCAAGCCTCAACTTGCCAAACGCCGCGGCGGTCGCTCGGCCCGATTAAACAAATCCTGAAACTGCCCGCTTGGTCTGGCTGAGCCTGCGCTGCCGCGGGTCGGTCTGAACTTCGAGGGGGTAAAGTCAAGCGACGTATGTCGAGTGTGTGGCAACCCGAGGCAGCGCTCTTCAGCTTTGGTGTTTTCCCGCAGTGGTATCACGGCAAAACACCAGCAACATAGGCCGTTGTTGACTCATCAATCAACAAAAATAAGGACACAATACGTCTTACTGAACGTCAAAAGGCATCGCGGTTTGAACTGGTTGCCCCGTTACCCAGCCGACAGCCAGGATTTGGCGTTTTGATACTCTTCCGACGGGAAAAACTGCGTCCTTGCCCCCAGAATATGACTGGCGACTCTTTGCGCCAGATGCTGCCAGGCTTTGTCGCCAACAATAGCGGCCCGGTCGAGCATACCAACGTGCCCGCGCGCAAGACGGAAATGTGCCGCTAACGCGGTTAATCCCTGCCACCCGTCAAATTCCCGCAGGTCGATCAGCAAACGGAAACCGTCTTTGGCGCTGAGCAAACCGTCCAGGTTCGCCTCGGCCTTCTGATATTCCTCTGGATCCAGCTTGCCCAACAGACTGATCTGCACGCAGGGACCGCCCAAATCGGTCACGTGGATCGAGCCGAGCGACTCGCGCATCCAACGTCTGGCAGATTCGATCTCGGAAAGCTCGAACACCTGCATCGGGCACGGCATGATCGGGGCAGCAAACCGAACGCTCGTCTGCACCCAACCCTGATCGGCCACTACCGCAATACGGTCAAACCCGCGCCAATGGCTTAATCCCAGCTTGGTGTCCGACCAGGCGGCTCCGATGTCGTATCCCTTGAATTCCGGCTGAACCACGGCCATCAGACGAACCGTGTCATGCTCGGCCAAGGCTGCTTCGATAGCTGGAATAAGCGTGTCATTGTAATCGCTGCTGGTGACTTCGCCCGACAATTCAACTTCTATCGAGGCACCATCTGAATTCGTATGGATCGTCATCATCGAAAAACCTCCTAACCTGAACAATGGCCGGAGGTTACGGGGATTCTATCCAAGCGGCTACACCATCGGTGAATTCGGGGCGAAAATAGGCGATCATCCGTCCATCCGGGCCTGCCGAAGCACTGTCAGGCCATGGCGCCACGCCGTGCAGACAGTGACGGTGCAGCAGATAAGCCTCGCCCGGCTTGGCAGGCAGTTCGATACGGGGGCACATCTCGAACACCTCGCGGCGGGCGGCCTGATAGATGTCAGTGATATCGACTTCGTGCATTGTTTCTTTTGGCGTGTCTTGCAACGCCTTGGCGAACGCGGGCCCCAGAATTCTATGGCTGCCTTCCCACAGAACCATGGGCGACGCGTTATCACTGACCTCGGTCAGGGGAATGCCAAGAATCCAGGCATGTGGCTCATCCACACGCCGCCGACGATCGGGGCCCGTTGGACGCAACCCATCCACATGGGCGGCATCGCGATTCAACCTGTACCGACCAGCCGCGTCGCTTTCACCGCGCCGTGGGCGCGGGTAGCCGGGATAAACGACCGAAACCTGTCCCTTGTGCAGTGGCAAGTCGCCGTAATGTTCGCGGGTGAAATCCATGGCAGTCCCGGACAGATCCCCGGACTGATCGACCCTGCCCTTTTCGTCATTTTCCAGCGCATCCACACCGATGAACCACGTGCCTTCACAATCCAGCCACTCGGCATGGGCGGGGTCCGAAATCGCACCGCGCGCAGCGAGAAGGGCATGCGTCGCCCAATCCGCAAGGGCTGGATCAAAGGGGAATTTCACCCAACCCGATTGCCAAAAATCACTCACAGCCCCAGTGCTTTGCGCAGCATATTCAGGGCGACAAGTGTCAGGAACACAGCGAATACCCGTTTCAGAGGTTTCGGGTCCATCGCGTGCGCCAGTTTCACCCCCCAAGGAGCCGTGATCATCGTCATAGCGACTACAATCGCAAAGGCCACAAGATTGACCGCACCGATCGTCAGCGGGGGCCGATGCTCGGGCGCGATATCAAGAAACAGAAACCCAAGAACAGACGGAACCGCGATGATCACACCAAACCCGGCTGCCGTTGCCACGGCTCGGTGAATGGGCGTGTTGAACAGGCTCATCAGCGGAACGCCAAAACTGCCCCCACCGATCCCCATCAATACAGACAGAAACCCAACGCTGGGCGACAGAACGGCCCGGCGGACACCTTTGGGCATGGCATCGCCCAAACGCCACTCAGATTTACCCAACCCCAGATAGGCGCCAATGACCATCCCAAGAACACCGAACAAAGCCTGAAGCGCTTCGGTCCGCAGCGCGGACGCCACCATCACGCCAATAACGGCACCCACGGCGATCCCCGGCCCCCAGCCGCGCAGGATATCCCAGTCCACGGCACCTTTCTTGTTATGTGCCAGAACCGAGCGGATCGAGGTCACGATGATCGTCGCCAACGAGGTCGCCAGACACAATTGCATCAACTGCGGCCCACCATACCCGAGCGTTTGAAAAGCATAGAAAAAGGCCGGAACCAGAACGATGCCGCCCCCCACGCCAAGCAATCCGGCCAGCACACCGGCCAGCGCCCCGATCACAAGCAAAAGGCCCAACATCTGGGCCAGCAACATCGTCTCGGGCATTCTTCCCCCATACCGGCCTAATCGCCGTATCCTAGTTCACCACCGCCTCGGCCAAAGGCGCAACGCGCTCGAGCGCCTGCAACATAACCTCGGACCCAGCCCCCTCATGCACCGCGCCTTCGGACAAAGTTCGCCGCCAAGCCCGTGCGCCGGGACGCCCGGCGAACAGGCCCAGCATATGACGCGTGATTTGGTGCAAACGGCCACCTTCGGCAAGGTGCCGTTCAACATAGGGCACCATTTTTTGAACGACATCAACCGGATCAGCCACTTGGCCCGACCCAAAGATTAGATGATCTGCCCCGGCCAGAATCTCGGTAGGCTGGTGATACGCCGCCCGCCCGATCATAACCCCATCCAGCCCAGCATCCAGATGGGCCTGCGCTTGCTCCAGCGTGGCAATCCCACCGTTGATCGAGATGTGAAGCGCGTTGAAATCCGCCTTCATTCGGTGGACGAGATCATAGTCCAGCGGTGGAATATCCCTGTTTTCCTTAGGGCTAAGCCCCTGCAACCACGCCTTTCGCGCGTGGATCGTCACGCGTTTGCACCCTGCATCACGGATGGCGGTCAGAAATTCGGGCAGTACCTCTTCCGGGTTTTGTTCGTCGACCCCGATCCGACACTTGACGGTAACTTCGACATCAACCACTTCTTGCATCGCGGCCACGCATTCCGCAACGCGAGCCGGATCTTTCATCAGCACGGCACCGAACGTGCCGGACTGCACCCGATCCGAGGGGCAGCCGCAATTCAGGTTGATTTCATCATACCCGGCCTCAGCGCCCAAACGTGCGGCCTGTGCCAGTTCCTGAGGGTCAGACCCACCGAGTTGCAGCGCAACGGGATGCTCTTGTGGGTTGTAGTCCAATAAATGCAACGCCCCACCACGCACCAACGCGGGGGCGGTGACCATCTCTGTGTACAACAAGGTCTGGGAACTGAGCATCCGATGCAGGTAACGGCAATGCCGATCGGTCCAGTCCATCATCGGCGCAACCGACAGTCGCGCCGCGCGCCAAATCTCAGCTTGCGATGGCTTTTGGGTCTTTTTTACGTCCGACATCTTTCCCGACTTTCGTCACGAACCTGAACAAGACGATCCGTTTCCAAGATTGCCGTCTACCACTGTTTCGGGATCAAACGCCACACGGAATGACAACAGCCGGGTAAATGCTTAGCACACTCTCCGGCGGGGCCGCCGGTTGAGACATCGAAACTGTCAAACCCCGTAACGGCTAAGGATCATGTCAACGCTGCTGTTGATGGTGGCCTCCATCTCGTCCTTGTTCAGAACGTCACCGGAAAAAATAATCGGCCAAAACGCCTTGGCTTTGATGAGGCCGATAAACTCCTGCCCTGCGGCCTGAGGATCCTCGATCCGCAATTGCCCGTCATCTGCGGCGTCTTTCAGCATGGCGGCGAAAATCGCGGTCTTGTCCAGCTTGCCCTGTGCCGCGGCCGCCAAATCAGGGTTGCGCAAGGTTTCGCTGATCACCATCCGCGACATGGCCATGACCTCGGGCAACATCAGAATGCGCCCTTCGGCCCATGCCAGCTCAGTCAATTGCTCTCGGATGTCGCGGCCTTTCTGATAGCGAACATCCTGCACTCCGGCGAACCTGTTGGATAGCTCTAACACGATGGAGCGAAACAGGTTTTCCTTGCTTTCGAAGTACTTGTACAACGTGCGCTTAGAGACTTCGGCCCGCAGGGAAATACGATCCATGCTGGCCGCCGCAAATCCCTTGTCCTGAAACTCGGAAACCGCTGCTTCGATGATCTGAGCATGTTTGGCCGCATTCGGCGCGCTGACGTCATTCATATTTCATAGCTATAGTCCCATTGACAGATCGAGGTCAAACTCTACGTAAACTGGTGGGTTTACAGAGTAGAATTTGTCGCATACGGTAAACCCGCCAGTTTACCGACTCGGGTAACCAGCCCAACATGGAGAATCCCCCTCATGTCATTGACCTTGAAATTGAACGGCCAGACCCACACGGTCGACGCCGAACCCGGCACGCCCCTTCTGTGGGTGATCCGGGATGAGCTTAAGCTGACCGGAACCAAATTCGGCTGCGGCGTTGCGTCGTGCGGCGCCTGCACCGTGCATCTGAATGGCGAGCCTGTGCGTTCTTGCCAGACATATATCGAAGACGTCGAAGATGCCGAGATCACCACGATTGAAGCCGTGGGCGACGACAAGATCGGCGCGGCCGTCCAGCAGGCCTGGGTCGAGCTGGATGTGGTCCAGTGTGGCTATTGCCAGTCAGGTCAGGTGATGTCCGCAGTCGGGCTGCTGTCCGAGAACTCCAAGCCGTCGGTCGAAGAGATCGACGAATACATGTCCGGCAACGCCTGCCGTTGCGCCACCTATCAACGTATCCGCGCCGGAATCCAGCGCGCGTCCGAGATTCTGGAGGCCTGATCAATGACCATCAACACCTCACGCCGTGGATTTCTGAAAGGCGCCGCTGCGGCCGGTGCCGTGCTGCTGGTCGGCGCACGCCCCGATGGCGCGCTGGCGGCAGCCTCGTCCGAAACCACGCAGTTTAACCCGTTCGTAAAGATCGACGCCGATGGCACTGTAACCGCCATCGTCAAACACTTTGAAAAGGGTCAGGGCCCGGCCACCGGCCTGCCGACGCTGATCGCCGAGGAAATCGGCTTGACCATGGATCAGATCGAATACGAATTCGCGCCCTCTGATCCCAACGTCTATAACAACCTGCTGTTCGGTCCGTTCCAGGGCACAGGCGGATCGACCGCGATGGCGAATTCCTGGCTGCAATACCGTCAGGCCGGTGCCGCCGCGCGCGAGATGCTGATCAATGCCGCCGCCCAAAGTTGGGGCGTGGACGCATCGGGCATCGCCATCGAGGAAGGCATTGTAAAGGCCGGTGACAAATCCGCACCGATTGCAGAGTTCGTTGCTGCGGCGTCGCAGCTTGAGGCCCCTGCCGAGCCGCGCCTTAAAGATCCGTCCGAATTCCGCCTGATTGGCAACGAATCCGTGCGCCGTAAGGACTCGGCCATCAAGGGCAATGGTCAGGCCATGTATGCGATGGATGTGCATCTGCCCAACCAGATGGTCGCGATGATCAAGCGCCCCGAATCCAAGGGCGGTATCGCCAAAGGCTTTGACGACAACGCGTCAAAAGAGGTCAAAGGCTATATCAATGCCGCCATCTTGCCCAATCAAGCGGGTGTTGCGGTCTATGCCGAAGACACATGGGCTGCCATTCAAGCGCGCGATGCGCTTGAGGTCGAATGGGACATGTCAGGCGGTGAGACCCGCGACTCGGATCAGATCAAGGCCGAGATCATGGCCGCACTGGATTCTGAGCCCACGTACAACGTGAACAAGGCAGACGTGGCGGCGGTTTCGGCGGCCATCGACGGGGCGGATAAGGTGGTCGAAAAGACCTTCTACTTCCCGCTGCTGGCCCACGCCCCGATGGAGCCGTTGAACTGCACTATTGAACAAACCGCTGAGGGCGACATTGTCCTGCATGACGGTGCGCAGATGCCGACCGGTCCGCATATGGCCTACCAGCAAATCTTCCAATTGCCGCCTGAGAAAATCCACATCAAGACCATGCTGGCCGGGGGATCATTTGGCCGCCGTGCCACACCTGATGCGGATTATCAGGTCGAAGCGGCGCTGGCCTTTGTGGGCACCGACCGCTCGCGCCCGGTTAAACTGGTCTGGACACGCGAAGACGATATCCGCAGCGGATATTACCGCCCCGCTTTCGGTCACAAGGTCCGCGTGGGTTTGGATTCGGACGGCAACATCGTCGGATGGCAGCACCAGATCGCCGGGCAATCGGTGATCAAGGGCACTGCCTTCGAGGCGGCGCTGGTCCATGACGGTGTCGATCACAGCTCGGTCGAAGGTGTGGCCGATAGCCCGTATGCCATCCCCGGCATGGCGCTGGGCCTGACCGACACGCCCAAAGCAACCACTGTTCTGTGGTGGCGCTCGGTGGGGCACACCCATACGGCCTATACGATGGAGACCATGATGGACCTGGTCGCTGAGGCTGTGGGCCGTGACCCGATCGAGTTCCGTCTGGCCCACCTGTCCGACGACACCAACCCCGATCAGCGGCGCAAGGCGGCTGTTCTGAAACTGGCCGCTGAAAAAGCCGGTTGGGGCAACGCACCTGCTGGCCGATCGCAAGGGATCGCGGTGCATAAGTCCTTTGGGTCTTATGCGGCTGAGGTTGTTGAAATCTCGGGCGATGCGGAAAGTGGCATCAAGATCGAAAAGGTCACCTGCGCCGTCGATTGCGGCATTGCGGTGAACCCCGATGTGGTTAAGGCACAGATGGAAGGTGGCATCGGTTATGGCATCGGCCATGTCATGCGCGATCAGATCACGCTGACAAGCGGGGCAGTCGATCAATCCAACTTCCCGGATTACGAACCGCTGCGCATCGGCGACATCGCTGCCATCGACGTACACATCGTACCCTCGGCGGAGGCACCGACGGGTGTCGGTGAGCCCGGAACGCCTCCTTCGGCACCGGCGCTGGCCAATGCCATCCACGCGATGACGGGTACTCTTGTGGCCTCGCATCCGATGGCCGAAAACGGCATCAACTTCGTTTGACGCCAAACCCCGCGCCTTCTCCTCTCGGCGCGGGGTTAATTTGATCAAATTTCGTGACAAGACGCTTTGCGTCGACTACACCTCGGGAAACCAGAGTGATGGAGACCCCGATGGACCTGAGCGCCTTGCACAGTTTTCGCGTTGCAGCCTGTGACCTTAACGGTCAACTGCGGGGCAAACGCGTGCCTCCCTCTTACGCCGACAAGCTGGAAAAGGGTTCGGTTCGGATGCCGTTTTCGGCGCTAAACGTGGACCTGTGGGGTGCGGATATTGACGGTAGCCCGCTGGTTTTTGAGTCCGGTGATGCCGATGGCGTGCTGCTGCCGACCGAGCGCGACCCCGTTCCGATGCCATGGCTGGATGTAGACACCGCACTGGTACCCATGTGTCTGTATGATGACCACGGCACACCCTTTGCTGGGGATCCCCGTCACGCGCTGACCGCGGTACTGGACCGATACGCCCAGCGCGGGTGGTCGGTGATCGCGGCGACCGAGTTGGAGTTCACGCTGCTGGATTCGTCCGGCGCGCAACCGCAGCCGCCGCTGAACCCATTGACAGGGCGTAGGCTGGTGGATGAGGCGGTGCTGTCCATGGCCGAGATGGACGCGTTCGATGCGTTTTTCACCGACCTCTATGATGGTTGCGCCGCGATGGGCATCCCCGCCCAGACCGCCATATCCGAAAGCGGAATTGGCCAGTTCGAAATCAACCTGAACCATCAGGACGCAATGCGCTGCGCTGATGATACGTTGCTTTTCAAGGTGTTGACACGCGGGCTAGCGCGCAAACACGGGTTCACCGCGACGTTCATGTCCAAACCCTATGCTGACGATGCAGGCAATGGGATGCACGTGCATTTCTCGGTCGTCAATCAGGCCGGCCAGAACGTCTTTGACAATGGCGGCCCCGAGGGGACAGATACGTTGCGCCACGCCATCGCGGGATGTCTGGCGGCGATGCCCGGCAGCACATTGATCTTTGCGCCGCACGGCAATTCTTATACCCGACTTGTGCCCGGCGCCCACGCGCCCACTGGTGCAAGCTGGGCCTATGAGAACCGCACCGCCGCCCTGCGCATTCCCGGCGGCGCACCCGCTGCCCGCCGAATTGAGCATCGCGTCGCGGGTGGCGATATCAACCCCTACCTGATGCTGGCCGCCGTTTTGGGGGCAGCAATGAACGGGATCGATGATGCAACCGAGCCGCCAGCGCCGATCACCGGCAACGCCTACGACATTGACGGCCTGCCGCAACTGGCCAGCGATTGGGAGGCCGCCGTCGCCGTCTTTGAATCCGATCCACATGTCGCGCGCATCTTCCCTGCCGATCTGATCCGCTTTCTGGCGATGACCAAACGGCAGGAAATCCGCCGCTTTGCCGAGCGCCCGCCCGAGGACCACTGGCTGAGTTATGTCGAAGCCGTCTGACCCCTCTTGCCCGGCCCGGCGCGGTCGGCTAGAATAAATTTGATCAAATTTGGTGACCCATGAAAATCGGCATCCTTGTAACCGGCCACCCCCCCGATGAGCTGCGTTCAGAATTCGGCACATATGACGGCATGTTCCGTACCCTGCTGGGTGGCAACGGCTTTACGTTTGAAACCTTCAACGTGGTGGACGGGCAGTTCCCCGACAGCACCGATGCAGCCAATGGCTGGGTCATCACCGGCTCGCGTCATGGCGCGTACGAGGACCATGCGTGGATACCGCCGCTGGAAGAATTGATCCGCGCGATCCGCGACAAGGGCCAGCCACTGATCGGGGTCTGCTTTGGCCACCAGATCATTGCGCAAGCCTTGGGCGGCAAGGTTGAAAAGTTCACAGGTGGCTGGGCGGTAGGACGCACCGACTATGACCTGGATGGGCAGACCGTTACGCTGAACGCGTGGCATCAGGATCAGGTGGTTGCCCTGCCCGACGGCGCTCGCGTGACCGGCAACAACGACTTCTGCCAGAACGCCATGGTCGCTTATGGTGATTCAATTTGGACCGTTCAGGCCCACCCGGAATACGGCGACGGGTTTATCAAGGGTTTGATGGACACGCGTGGTAAAGGTCTTGTGCCAGATGAGTTAATGCAGGCCGCGACCAACCGCCTGCCCGCCAACGACGACAACCCCAAGATCGGGAAATTCATGGCGGAGTTTTTGAAGAAAGAGAGGGCCTGATGGCCGACTGGAAAGATCAACTACCGCAGGCAGCACAGTCCTATATCGAAGGTCAGCGTTTGGACGAGGTTGAATGCATCATCTCGGATTTGCCCGGTATTGCGCGGGGCAAAGCGGTGCCAGCCTCGAAATTCGCCAAGCAAACCTATTTCCACCTGCCCGACAGCATTTTCTACCAGACCATCACCGGCGACTGGGGTGAGGCCGCGGGCGAGGACGGCTTTATCGAGCGGGACATGATCCTGAAACCCGATTTCTCGACCGCATCGGCCGCGCCGTGGACTGGCGACTGGACGTTGCAAGTGATTCACGACGCCTATGACCGCGATGATAACCCGATCCCGTTCAGCCCGCGCAACGTGCTGAAACGCGTGGTGCAGATGTATCACGACAAGGGCTGGAAACCGGTCGTGGCGCCCGAGATGGAGTTCTTTCTGGTCGCCCCCAACGTGGACCCCGCGCAAGGCATCAAGCCAATGATGGGGCGTTCGGGCCGTCCGGCGGCGGCGCGTCAGGCATACTCGATGACTGCCGTGGACGAATTTGGCCCGGTGATCGACGACATCTATGATTTCGCCGAACACCAAGGGTTCGAGATTGACGGCATCACGCAGGAAGGCGGCGCTGGGCAGTTGGAAATCAACCTGCGCCACGGCAACCCGGTCAAGCTGGCGGATGAGGTATTTTACTTCAAACGCCTGATCCGCGAGGCCGCGCTGCGCCATAACTGCTTTGCCACGTTCATGGCGAAACCGATCGTGGATGAGCCGGGCTCGGCCATGCATATCCACCACTCGATCATCGACATGGAAACCGGGCAGAACATCTTTTCCGGCCCGCAAGGGGGTGAGACGGACGCGTTTTATCACTTCATCGCCGGGTTGCAGAACCACCTGCCCTCGGGGCTGGCGGTGATGGCGCCCTATGTGAATTCATACCGCCGTTACGTGAAAGACCATGCGGCTCCGATCAATCTGGAATGGGCGCGCGACAACCGTACCACCGGCATCCGCGTGCCGCTGTCCGGCCCCGAAGCGCGCCGGGTCGAAAACCGCATCGCCGGGATGGACTGCAACCCCTATCTGGGCATCGCCCTGTCTTTGGCCAGCGGCTATCTGGGACTGGTTCAACAGGAACGCCCACGCCGTCAGTTCTATGGCGACGCTTACGAAGGCGAAGGCGATATCCCGCAGGTCATGGGCAATGCGCTGGACCTGTTTGATGAGGCGACCGCCTTGCACAAGGTTCTGGGCCCCGAGTTTGCCCGCGTCTATGGCATCGTCAAACGCGCCGAGTATGAAGAATTCCTGCAGGTTATCTCTCCGTGGGAGCGTGAGCATCTGCTGCTGAATGTCTGAGGCATTGCGATGAACCTGCTCTATTCCAACGACCGCAAGGCCGAATACCCGGCCAGTTGGTACGCGGCCACGGCCAATCCGATCGACCGTTTTCCTGTTCTGGCGGGCGACGAAAAGGCGGATGTCTGCGTGGTCGGCGGCGGATACACGGGTTTGTCCGCTGCGCTGCATCTGGCCGAAGCCGGATTCCGCGTGACCCTGCTTGAGGCGCATCGCGTGGGCTTCGGCGCGTCGGGTCGCAATGGCGGTCAATTGGGCAGTGCACAGCGGATGGATCAGGAAGATCTTGAGCGACTGGTGGGCGATGACGACGCCGCCAAGCTGTGGGATCTGGCCGAAGACGCGAAGGCGCTGGTCAAATCCCTGATCGCCAAGCACCAGATCGACTGCGACCTGAAACCGGGCGTTGCCGTTCTGGGCCTCAGCACCGGCGAACAGCAGGAGCTGCACGACCACGCGGCGCATCTGTCCGACCGCTATGGCTATGACCAGATGGAGCTGCTGGACGAAGGCGCGGGTCATGGCCTATGCCCCTCGCCTGCCTATCGCGGAGGCTATCTGGATATGGGGGCCGCCCATCTGCACCCGCTGAACTATGCTTTGGGTCTGGCGCAAGCCGCAGCCAAAGCGGGCGTGCGGATTTATGAAAGCACCGAGGTGACGGGGATCGAGGAAACCGCACCCGCCGTCGTTCACGCCGCACAGGGCAAGGTCACCGCGGGTCACGTCATTCTGGCCTGCAACGGATACTTGGGCGGCCTGAGCGGCAAGGTCGCCGCGCGGGTCATGCCGATCAACAATTTCATCGCAGCGACTGAACCATTGGGCACTGACACCGCTCGTGTGCTGACGCGCGACGTCGCTGTGGCCGATACGAAATTCGTGGTGAACTACTTCCGCCTTAGCGCCGATAACCGGCTACTGTTTGGCGGCGGCGAGAGCTATGGTTATCGCTTCCCGTCCGACATCGCCGCCAAGGTGCGCAAACCGATGGTCGAGATTTTTCCGCATCTGCGCGATGTGAAGATCGACTATGCCTGGGGTGGTACGCTGGCGATCACCATGCGGCGGATGCCCTATCTGACGCGGGTTGCGCCCAATATCCTGTCAGCTTCGGGTTACTCTGGTCACGGCGTTGGAACTGCGACCCATGCAGGGCAATTGATGGCGCTGGCCATTCAAGGGCAGGCCGAAGGGTTCGACACGATGGCCCGCATCCCGACCCTACCCTTCCCAGGGGGCGCCGCCCTGCGCAGCCCCCTGCTGGTGCTGGCGATGACATGGTTTGCGCTGCGGGACCGGCTGGGCCTTTGATTTACGACAGATTGGTGAAATTTCGCCGTAAGGGCGAATGAAGACTTGGATTGACCGAGGATTAGCTTTATCTTTCCCAAAGATAGAATTCGGGAAAACCAAATATGACGCTTCCTCCAAACGTTCATGACGCCGAACCCATCCCCGTTGCCGCCCGCGAAGCCATCGACGCCTTGATGCAGTCGGGCGACCTGTTCCGCTATACCGCGCCGCAAGACGCGCCGGTTGCTTTGCTTGAGGCTGAATTCGCCGAGTTGCTAGGTACCAAATACGCGCTGGCGGTTTCGTCCTGCTCGGCTGCGCTGTTCCTGTCGCTCAAAGCCTTGGGCCTGCCGCGCGACGCACGTGTCCTGATCCCCGGCTTTACCTTTGCGGCTGTTCCGTCCTCGGTCGTTCACGCAGATTGCATTCCGGTACTGTGCGAAGTTGCCGACAATTACCGCATAGATATGGCAGACTTTGCCACCAAACTGGACGATGTTCAGGCTGTGATCATCAGCCATATGCGCGGACACACGTCCGACATGGACGCGATCATGGCGCTGTGTGACGCTCGCGACATTCCGGTAATCGAGGATGCAGCCCATTCGCTGGGCACCACGTGGCACGGGCGCAATATTGGCACGATCGGTAAGGTCGGCTGTTTCTCGTTCCAGTCCTACAAGATGATCAACGCGGGCGAAGGCGGCATTCTGATCACCGATGACGCGGATTTGGTGGCGCGCGCCGTCATCATGTCGGGCGCTTATGAGCATAACTGGAAAAAGCATAAAGGCCCGCACGGAGACAACTCGCCGGAGTTGGAGCAAGCCTTTGCGCGCTGGCAGAACAAGCTACCGCTTTATAATCTGCGGATGAGCAACCTCAGCGCCGCCGTGATCCGACCACAGATCCCTGAACTGGCGCGTCGCGTGCGCGACGGTCTGTCCAACCACGACTATGTCGCGGATCGCCTGAACACGTCGCCGAATATCGACGTGCCCGCCCCGCTGTCGCCCGAACGCCGGGCCCCGGACTCGATCCAGTTCAACTTGGTCGACCTCAGCGATGATGACATCCGCGCTTTTGCGGCGGCATCAGAGGCGCGCGGAGTCAAAGTCCAAGTTTTTGGTCTGAGCGAAGACAATGCCCGCGCCTTTTGGAACTGGCAATTCCTGCCTGAGCAGGTCGAATTGCCGCAAACCCGCGCAATGTTGATGAAGGCTTGCGACGTTCGCTTGCCTGTGCGCCTGACCCGCGAAGAATTGGACGTAATTGCCGATATTCTGCTGGCATCCGTCGGCGAGGTTACCGCACCAGCGATGGCCTTCGGCACCTGAACGACAGCCCATCACAAAAAAGCCCGCCAAAAGGCGGGCTTTATTCGTTTTGAAAGGCTGGATCAGTTCAGCTTGGACAATTTCTGCTGCAATTCGGCAAGCTGCTTTTTGATATCGTCCAAATCCTCTTTCGGCTCTGACTTACCCTCGTCTTCCTTGTCCGGACCGGACCAACCGCCGGACAAACCACCAGTCATCGCTTTAAGAAATGCCTGTTGCTGCGCCTGCATTGCCTCGAACCCCGGCATCTGAGACATGGGGTTCATTGCGCTCATGTTTTCCATCATTTTGCTTTGGCTTTCGCGCAGCATCTCGAACGAGCTTTGCAGGAACTGAGGCATCATACCCCCGCCCGGCAACATGTAACTGCGCACAAGATCATTCAGCACATTCACAGGCAGCACATTCTCGCCCCGGCTTTCATGTTCAGCAATGATTTGAAGCAGATATTGCCGTGTCAGATCATCCCCGGTTTTCAGGTCGATAATCTGCACTTCCCGCCCGTCACGAATAAACGCCGCGATATCCTCAAGCGTGACGTAATCGCTGGTCTCGGTGTTATACAGCCGACGACTGGCATATCGTTTGATTAGTAACGGTTTTTCCTGGTCTGCCACCGGTTTCCCTCCCCAAGGATGATGCGTTGCAGCAGAGGTTATGCGACTGCAGCACAAAAAGAAAGGGCAGGTCTTTCGACCTGCCCTGCGCGATTGCACCGGTTGGGAGGAATGGGTGCGCCTCGCGGCATTCATTTTATTACTTGGCAGCAGTTGCTTTCTTGGCAGCGGCTGTCACGTCGTTGGTTGCTTTCTTGACAGCAGCAGTTGCGTCTTCCGCAGCTTCTTTGCCGGCAGCCATCAGCAGCTCAACAGTTTCGGTCTGAACTTTTTTCGCGATTTCAGCGAAGGCCGCCAGGTTTTCTGCAGCAACTTCAGCCGACGCGCTTGCGAAATCAGTCGCAGCTTTTGCGTATTCAGCAGGTTCTGCTTTTGCTTTCGACATCTCGGTCAGTTTGGCCAGAGTGTCTTTGGTCCATTTGTTCGAGATTTCAGCCGACTTTTCAGCGGCGTCCAGCGCAACACCCGACAGCTTTTCGTTCAGGCTTGCGGTCGACTTGAAGGCACCTTCCAGAGCGGTGGT
Organism: Ruegeria sp. HKCCA5491; assembly: GCF_013034565.1. Classification (NCBI taxonomy): domain Bacteria; kingdom Pseudomonadati; phylum Pseudomonadota; class Alphaproteobacteria; order Rhodobacterales; family Roseobacteraceae; genus Ruegeria; species Ruegeria sp. HKCCA5491. Next base: position 33,737 of record NZ_WQGG01000008.1, on the reverse strand, counting down.
GTCAACAGGGAACGCGCCCATCATGTCTTTCAGGGTCGCGGTAAAGTCTTGAGTCTTTGCCATTGTCCTAATCCTTTTGCCGAACCGGGCCCACCCCGGTTTTCATCAGCTTGAGGACAATATGGTTGCTGCACCGCAGCATTGCAAGAAATTTATTGCTGCGTCGCAGCAAAAAATAAAAACTCACACAAAATCAATTCGTTGACTTAACCAAAACATACGTTCCGGGCGCGGGCGCCAGTGGCGGATGATCCGAATCGCCCGGTGTACGGGCCTGAACCTGTTTGCCTGACCGCTTTTTTAGCCAGGCCTCCCAGCGGGGCCACCACGATCCCTGATGGTACTCGGCCTCTTTCATCCAAGTCTCGGCATCCGCTTTAAAATTGGTGTTGGTGTAATGGCCATATTTCTTTTTGCTGGGCGGGTTCACGATCCCCGCGATATGGCCGGATTCTGACACAATGAACGTCTTTGACTTCGATCCCATCTGCTGCACGCCGCGATAGCAATCCTTCCATGCTGCAATGTGGTCCGTTTCGCAGGTGATGGCCATCAACGGAACGTCGACATCACGGACATGCAGTTTATGCCCCAGCAACTCGAACCCGTCGTTGACGAAGTCGTTGCTCTGGCACAAGCCGCGCAGATACTCCACAGCCATGCGACCGGGCAAATTCGCACCATCTCCGTTCCAGAACAGCAGGTCGAATGCGGGTGGTGTCTCGCCCATCATATAGCTGCGGATCGCAGGACCATAGATCAGATCATTCGAGCGCAGGAACGACATCGTTCGTCCAACCAGCCAGGCTTTCAGAATTCCATCCTTGGAAATCTGATCTTCGATTCCGTCCACGAAGTCGTTTTGCAAGAAGGGCGTGAACTCTCCTTGATCGCCGAAATCCGTGAGGGCGGTAAAAAACGTGGCCGACTTGATCGACTTGTCCCCCCGCTGCTTGAGAAGGGACAGGGTCAGGCTAAGCGTGGTTCCCGCGATACAGTAACCTACAGCGTTCACCTGCTTGACCTTGCAGATCGACTTGACCTGTTCGATCGCGGTCAGGAACCCTTCTTCGACGTAATCCCCCATACCAATATCAGCGTGGGATTCATTTGCATTCACCCAGCTTACGACAAACAAGGTATATCCCTGCTCGGTCACCCATTTGATCAGACTGTTCTGCGCCTTGAGATCCAGAATGTAGAACTTGTTGATCCAGGGCGGGAACAGAACAAGCGGCGTTTCGCAAACTGTCTCGGTTGCAGGCTTGTATTGGATCAATTCCATTAGCCGGTTGCGATACACAACCTCACCCGGCGTTGTGGCGATGTTGCCACCCACTTCAAAGGCGCTCTCATCCGCCAGCCTGACAACCATTTCACCATCATTGGCTTCAAGATCGGCAACCAGGTTTTCCAGCCCCTTGATCAGCGATTGCCCCTCGGTTTCGACCGCCTTCTCCAAAGCGTCCGGATTGGTTGCCAGAAAATTGGTCGGAGACATCATGTCGATGATCTGTTGCGAGAAGTACCGCAGGCGCTTTTTGTCCTTGTCGTCCATATCTTCAACCGACGCGACGGCCTGTGTGATGACCTCGGCATTGGTTTGATACTGCTGGCGGATAAAGCGGAAATAGGGATTTACTTCCCACATAGGATTGCTGAAGCGCTTGTCTTTAGGGGCGGTATCGCTGTCATCAACTTCGCCCGTCGTCATGGCCTTCTGCGCTTCAGCAAAGTTTAGAACGGATTTTCCCCAGAATTCGATCTGATGTTCCATCAGCTTGGCGGGATTTTGCCATGCCTCGGAAAAATACGCTGTTGCTGCTCGTGCAAAAAGCTCTTGATTCGGACCGTCCAGCGCGGGGTTGTGGCCCTTTTTTCCGGCCATCACTTCCACCAGACGCTTGGAAAGCTCTTCGACTTTGTTCATATTTTCTTTAAGCCGTTCAAGGTGTTCCTCGGTTAGCTCCGGACTCTGGTCTTGACTTGTTGTCATTTTAACAATTCCCCCCTAACCTCGCTGCTATGCAGAATAACGTCGCAAATGCCATGGGCAAAGCGGCGAATGGTCCGAACTTTCAGACTGATACCCAGGAGACCCATTTTATGCGCTACATGATGACCTACGACTTGATGGAAACCATGCGCAACACCAACCAGTGGATGGGTGCAACCGCCAGTGCGATGGCCTCTTACCCACTGTTTTCGATGGTTCCCAATCCAGTGTTCAGCATGATGGCGGCCTGGGGCGAGGTGACAGAACGCACCTTTCAGCGCATGATTGCCAAACCCGACTGGGGCATTCGCACCTATACCTGCGAGGACGGCCGGGACCATATTGTCGATATCGTCCCCGTGTTGGAGCGTCCGTTCGGCGACCTGATCCACGTCCGCGTGAACGGGCGCGAAGAACAAGCGCGCAAGGTTCTGGTGGTCGCTCCCATGTCCGGCCACTATGCAACGCTGCTGCGCTCGACAGTCAAAAGCCTGTTGGTCAATTGCGAAGTCTACGTCACCGACTGGCATAATGCGCGCGATATCCCCGTGTCCGAAGGAAAGTTCGATGTAGAGGACTATACCCTCTATCTTGTCGATTTCATGAAAGAACTGGGATCAGAGACGCATGTTGTTGCAGTTTGCCAACCCGCCCCGCTGACATTGGCCGCAACCGCGTATCTGGCCGAGGTAGAGCCCAAAGCGCAGCCCAGTACGCTGACGCTGATCGGCGGACCTGTTGACCCGGACGCAACACCCACTGACGTAACCGATTTTGGCCGCCGCGTGACAATGGGCCAGCTGGAAGAGACCATGATTCAACGCGTCGGCTTCAAGTACAAAGGCGTTGGTCGCATGGTTTATCCCGGCCTGCTGCAACTGGCGTCATTCATGTCCATGAACGCGGATCGCCATTCCAAGGCGTTTTCGGACCAGATTCAGCGCGTCATGCGCGGTGAGGCGTCGGATCATGACGCACATAACCGGTTCTATGACGAGTATCTGGCGGTGATGGACATGACCGCGGAATTCTATCTGTCGACGGTCGAACGTGTCTTTAAAAACCGCGAAATTGCGCGGAACGAGTTTGTCGTTGCAGGCCACAAGGTTGATATCGGGAAAATCACCGACGTCGCCGTGAAAACAGTCGAGGGGGCAAATGACGATATCTCTGCCCCCGGTCAATGTATCGCGGCGCTTGACCTGTGCACCGGGCTGCCAGATTCGAAAAAGGCAAGCCATGTTGAACCCGGCGCGGGACATTACGGTATCTTTGCTGGCCGCAGTTGGCGCGACAACATCCGCCCGCTGGTCATCGACTTCATGAACGCCAACACGCGTAAACCGCGCCGTCGGGCGGCGAACAAGAACAAAGTCGCCTGATCACCATGCCAAATTCCACGGCGAAAGATTTCGCTTTTTCCTGCAATTGTGGCGCGCTTCGCGGCGCGATCACCGCTGCGGGGGCGAAATCTGCAACGCATACTGTGTGTTTCTGCCATGACTGCCGCGCCGCTCAGCTGTATTTCGGACAACCCGACCCTGCCCCCGGCCCTGTCGAGGTGCTGCAGATGCTGCCAGAAGAAATCAGGATCGACGGCGGGGCCGAACACTTGGCGCTGATGCAACTCAGCCCCAAGGGTATGCTGCGCTGGTACGCAAGTTGCTGTAACGCGCCACTTGCAGTGACGACCCGAACGCCGAAATTCCCCTTTGCGGGGTTCATCGTGAAACGAATTGCAGACCCAAGCGGTTTGGGTCCCATCACGACCCGAGGGTTTGTTCCGCAACCCGACGGCAAACAATCCCATGAAAAGCTGGGGCCAGCTGTCAAAGGATTGATTTCGCGCGTGCTCAAGTCGCGGATTTCCGGAAGTTGGAAGAACTCCGTCTTCTTCGACCCCAATACCAGACAGCCCGTGGCAACGCCTGTAATCCTTAGCCAATCTGAACGGGCAGCGTTTTACAAATAGGGCAGCCGAACCGGGGTGTTCAGCCAGGATTCAAGTGCCGTGTTCACGGCTGCAGGTGCCTCGAGCGGGGGCAGATGCCCAGCTTCGTCAATGACTTTCAACTCGGCATTTGGGATCATTTCCGCCATGAACGCATGCCGACGCACGGGCGTAAGCTGATCGTGCGCCCCGCATAAAACCAGAGTTGGTACATTGATATGCCTCAGCGCGCCTTGCTGATCAGGACGCCGTTGCAGGGCGCGCATCTGGCGTTCGAAGACGTCCGCCCCCATTTCCCTTGCCATCGCCATGACTTCTTTCAAGACGGGAACGCGCCCCAGACCCGGTGCCAAAGTCTCGGAACCAATCAACCTGTTCATGACATCCTCAAGCCGCCCCGACCTTGCGCCTACGATAAGCTCTTCCCGGTCCGCAGCGATCTGAGGTGTATCGGCCTGCGCGTCTGTCGACATCAGGCACAAGCGGGACACGCGCTGAGGTGCACGCCGAACGATCTCCAACGCGACAACGCCGCCCATGCTGAACCCACCCAGGGCAAAACGATGCGGTAGTTGGTCCAGCAAGCCAGAGGCGATCTCTTCGACGCGGTCACCCGTCGTCACCGGGGCAACCGTCACCGCGCGCTGGTAAGACAGGTAGAGTATCTGAGCTCCGAACAACCGCGCGTCGCACATGAACCCGGGCAGAAAAACCAACGGTTCGATCACGCAGGGCCTCCTTAAATCCGACCACCTTGGCGTTACTTTTCCGCAGGATGTGAGGTTTTTCTAATGTCGGCAAGAAAAAACTCAGGGATAGTCTATTCCCCGGAACTTCGGAAAATCCGCATAACGCGCCTTCCGGGTGCTTAGCTTTTCAGTCGGCTTGGCACCTGCGCGCAACAAGGTGCCGCGCGGCACGATATAGCTGTCGATCCGGCGAAGGGGTATCGGCCTCCAGACCAGATTGAACGCGCGCAGCTTGGGGAAAAACCAGATTTCGGAGTAATCCAGATGGTCATGCATCCACCACGCAAGATCGCGCCAGTCGCGTCCGGTTTCGTATTGATCCGCAAACCATGGAATCACGACCGAGGCCCCGGCGATCCTCTCATCCCCTTCCCCACGATCCCAGATATGGCATTCCAGAGGATTGTCATTTCGGGCACAGTTCAGACGGTTTTCATTTCCGAACCGGTTCAAGGAAGGTGAGCGATAACCAGACCGCACCCCGACCCGGCCAAAGGTTTCCTCCAGCGGATCCAGAAGGGTTGAGCACAGGGCACGACCCGTCTGGATCGCCAAATCGGGATTGTCGGGAATGTTCTGTATTTCGTGAAAGTTGCCAATCTCGGAATACAGAAAATCGCGCATAAAAAAATGACGAGACAGACGCACCCTGCCAAGGGTTTCAAGGCTCCACATGCTGGCTGGTTTACGCATCACCCCCCCCTGCGTTACCTGATCCCCAATGTTTCTAGCCAGTTCAAGATACCAGCTACAGTCGCATCCGTTTGCCCTGGTGACATCAGCCTCCCGGCGACAACATGCGAGGCGGGGTCATCTCCGGGGCCCATTGTCACCAATTCTGTTGTCGACGGCGCGCCCCACGCCGCCGCAACCTCGTGCGTGATATCTGGCCGTACAACCTGATCATCATCTGAATACCAAAACAACGCCGGGACCTTTGCGCCAGAGAAATCAAGCCTATTCACCACATCCACCAACACCGTCATTGGCACGACCGCTTCCCAAGGATAGGTTGTTGACCAATACAGGTTCTTCTCTGGGTCCGGGCCAGAGACGTCCCGTGTCTCTCCCATCAGAACAGGCAGCCAATCCCGCGCCCAAGGTAATCCGGGTATCCAGGCACCGGGCGTGTTCACTCCGAAATTGGGCGAGACAAAGACAATACCCGCCAGATCCCGGCTCAGGTCTTCGTCAACGGCAGCGGCTGCTGCCAGTGTCCCGCCTGTCGATGTCGAAATCACGACCACCTGATCGCCCACCGCACGCGCCGCAGCCAGCCCCTCGGCCAGATCCTGCATCCAGCCCGAGGCCGTTCCATCCGCCATTGCCTCGCTGCTACGCCCGTGCCCCTGCAGCCGCGTATAGACCAGATTTGCCCCCAGCGCGTCAGCGACCATATCGGGCACCGGGCGAATTTCCTCGGATGACGCGGAGAATCCGTGCAGATAGAGAACAGAAACCGGAGTTCTGCGCTCTTTGAAACCGTCCTGCCAGATCACGCGTTTCTCAACACCAGGGACGATATCGTCAAACGCCGACTCGACGCTTTCGAAATAGACTTGGACGCCCTCGCCAAATTTCCGAGGATCAAACTGAGGATGAAGGTCTACGTCTTCGCGTGGGCCAAACCAGTAAATTAGGCCCCCAATAGCGATAAGAGCCAAACACAGACGACCTATTAGCCGCATCATGACGCATTCATCACATCTATGACGGCCTGCTCGATCAGCCCAAGACACGGCCCGTCCGAAAACCGGTGATCCGCATCTTTGACAAGCAGCAACCTCATGTCGGGTCCAGACGCATGTTCTAGCAGTCTGACCGCAGTTGCCGTTGAAACCGCAGTATCCTCGGTGCCCTGCAAAAAGCGCACCGGAAATGGCAGCTCCAACGGGCTACGCAGTACAAGTCGGGCACGGCCATCTTCGATCATCCGTTTCGTAATGATGTAGGGCTCCATATAGTCCGACGGCAGCTCAACACGCCCCACCTCCTCCAGCGCCTGTTTCTGAGCATCCGTGAACGAGGCCCAGTATCCATCCTCGGTAAAATCCGGCGCGGCCGCGATCGTGACCAAGCCTGCAATCCGATCCGGCATCATCTTGGCCAGCAACAAGGCCTGCCATCCGCCCATCGAAGACCCAACGACAATCAAAGGCCCCTCAGTTAACTCGGCAACCGCAGCCGCTGTATCCTCATGCCAATCCCCGATGCACCCCTCTTCGAAAGCGCCCCCGCTTTCACCGTGCCCGGAATAGTCGAACCGCAAAAACGCCTGCCCGCGCTCCTTCGCCCAGGCCTCAAGATGCACCGCCTTGGTGCCTTCCATGTCAGACTTGAGACCGCCCAGAAAAACCACCGTCGGCCCCGCCCCCTCGCTTTTGTGATACGCCAACCGCCGCCCCTGCGCGGTGTCCAGAAATTCAGCCACAGCCATAAAACCCTCTTTGCTTTGCCCACATCATGCACGTCCCAACCCCAACCGCAATTCCCCGATCCGCCCTTCATCTGGCTAAAAATATCCCGGGGTGCCGCCATTGGTGCGCCATTGGTTCAAACGCCAATGGCGGCGGGGCAGCGCCCCTCGCTCCCGCCCTTGACACACGCCCCCCCAACCTGCCAAAGCAGCCAAACGCAAATAACCCGCAACCGGGCGTTCTCATACCCCGCGCTAGCGAACCCCCTGCAAATTCATGGAAAAATACTTAAAAAACAGGCGTTTGCTTGTATCACCAAACCGTTTCACTGCCCCTGTCAGACCCATTCAACCCGCGTGGATATCATGCCACAACAGTGATGCATCAGTGACGAAGGGCTGGTAGCGGTGCGATGGCGTTGCTAAATCCAAGGTGTCGGGGGATGCGCCAACACCCGCCCGACTGACACGACCGAACTGCATAAGGACACGGCCATGACAAAGAACACATCTGACTTTCTGACCTCAGTTGCAAGTCTCGTGGATCAGGACGACCGCGACCCCCGCGAGGTTGTTGCTGACCTGATGCAGGCTGCACTCGACACGGGCATCCGCAAGGAACTGCGCGCCAGTGTTGCGTTTGCCCTCGAACAGGCGAACGGAACCGCTGCCAAGGAATTGACTGATCTGGCCTGCCGCCGCCTGAAACCCGGTCGGCGTCTCTCGGACCCGCAATATGCGGGCCTTACGCTTGTAGCCACCACGCGGGGCAAGCGTTGGATTTACCGCACCCAGAAAGGCAAGCGGCAGCGACAAATCACCCTCGGGCACTACCCCGCCATGAGCCTTGCCGAGGCACGAGAGGCGTGGGCGCAGCCCGTCACCAAGGTCGCCGACAAGCGGTCTGAAACGACGCTGGACGAACTGACCGAGGCTTACATCACAGCCATGCAGACGCGCGGCACAAAGTCGTGGCGGCGGTCAGAGAACATCCTCACCAAGAGCGTTCTGCCCAACCATGGCGGCATGCGCCTCGGCGCGCTGGACGTGGAGGCCCTGAACGCGACGTTTATCCACCTGATAGATGACAAGCCCGGTGCGGCGCACAACATCCGCATGGCGATGGCAAGCATGTTCAAGTGGGCCAGCGAGAAGAAAATGATGCCCGCAGGCGTACCGGTCCCGCAGTTGGATAAGACCCCGAAATCACAGATCAAGGACTACCGCCCGTCCATGTCCGAACTGCGCACGATGGTCCGGGGCCTTGACGAACTGCAAGACATCGACCGGGACATCATGCGCCTGCAACTGCTGACGGGCACCCGCATCAGCGAGGCGCTGGGCGCTGAGTGGTCGGAGATTGACCTTGAACATGGACGCTGGACCATTCCCGCCCAGCGCATGAAAGCCAAGAAAGAACATCTGGTCATGCTCTCGGCGCAGGCGGTCGAGTTGCTGCGCAACCAACCCACGCGAGAGGGTCGTGTGTTCGGTCGTCGTGGCCGCAAGACTGTCTCGTTGAATTGGGCGCGGCAGCGCGACGAGTTGAGCCTGCCCACCGACTACACCAGCCACGCCAACCGTAAGGCGCTGCTTAGTTGGGTTGCCGAAAACGGTGGCGGCAAGGACATCCGCGACCGCCTGTCCGCACATAGCCCTGACACCAGCGAGGCGGACGCGCATTATCAGCTATCCGAGTTGAACCAGCCCGCCGCCGAATGGTGGCAGAAATGGGCGGACTTCCTCGACGGGCTCACCGCTGAGAGCGTGGTGCAGTTGTCGGAGGGACGGGCATGACCAACCCGAAACCCAACCCGTTCGCCGACGCCCAGCGCGTCGATACCTCGGCCACGATCATGCGCCGCCTGAAAGTGAGCCGCGAAGAAGCCGAGCGGCTGGCGGCGCTGCCACCGGGTAAAGTGAGTGCGCTGGACTTCATCAAATTGCGCCTGCTGAACCTAGACGGACCTGACCCCCGAGAGGATCACATAGAGGCAGAATCGGCTTACACGGCAGTGCAAAGTGTCCTGAGCGAGCGCAACAGCGCGCGCGGTAAGAACGCCCGCCCCGGTCGTCGTCCTCACCATGACGAGGTGATTAGGCGAGCGATGGCGATAGTTGAACGCAGCCCAAACATGGCAGGTTCGGCGAAACACCTCGCGGAACGGGTTTATGATGAGATGTCGTTAGAACGGACTGCGGATGAGGTGGCGAAACTACCTTCCGAGGGCAGCATAGCCCGCTGGATACGAGCGGAATTCAAGAAAAATGGACCGCTAAAAAGATAGTTTGCGCGTAACTGAGTTACGAATTCGTCCATCTGGAACACCCCCTGTTAGCCGAGTGTCACGACCAAATTAATGGAGTGACACATGGCTAGAGAGCCTGACCTGACTATCGCCGAGGCATGCACTGAGATGAACGTCTCGCGTAATGCGGTCGGCAAGCTGATAGCGTCCGGGCAATTGTCTACTTACTTCGTAGGCAAGCAAGAGCGCATCACTCGAACCTCACTAGATGAGTACAAGGCGAACAACGCCTACGTGCCCGACCCTGCCCTTTTGGCTAAGGTGGCAGGAGACGCAGCATGAGCGCCCCGGTCCCTACCCCAAATCAATCCTCGGACCTGTCCGTCAAGGAAACCTGTCGCGAGTTGCAGGTGTCGTCCTCGACCGTCTGGCGCTGGCTCAGTAGCGGCGAGTTGACCGGCTACTCGAACGGGCGCGTCACGCGCATCGACCGCGCCAGCATCGACGCCTTCAAGGAACGGAACCGCATCCAGCCAAAGGAGCGAGACGATGCCGCGTGATCTGGACCTGGCGCTCCTGAACCAGCGAGCGTGAGGGAAATAAGTGCTGTTTCGGAGGGGCATCAGTGACGCGAACAGTGACCGCCTCTGCCCGAGCCGCCGAAACACTCAGGAAAACGATGAATTGCCCGCAACACAAGCTTCTGTGGGCACAAGATGAAGGAAAACGGTGAAATGGCGCGTAATTGGAGCACCCCGCCGCTCAGCTACACGCGGATTGAACTGACCAACCCCGAGACGGTTGGCAAGCACTACCGCTGGGGCGCTGACGACGAACTGGTCAAGGAAACCGTTGGTTGGCTCAACGCGGGGCGGGCTTTCGTGGACCAGGCCATCGACATGGCGGATTTCGCCACGGTGCTGAACACGGAGCTACGCGCTGGGCAGGACGTGCTGACCTACGGCGTCCCAACAGTCGACATGCCCGACGATGGTGTACCGCTGGTCACTAAGGGGCGGGTGACACCCGACACCATCGCCCGCAGCGAAAACTATTTCGCCTGGCCCAAGGGTCCAGCCATCCTTGCCGCCGACTACGACCCACGATCCGACCACGCCGCGCTGAGCCGTGACGAGTTGTGGCGACAGGTTGTGACCGCTGCGCCGGGATATGCCGACCATGACGTATTGTGGGGCTGCTCATCGTCCTCCTTCATCTTTGACGCCGATTTCGGTGACGAGGTGGTCGGACTGAAAGGACAACGCGTTTACATGGGCGTTGAGGATGGCACGGACATACCCCGCGCCGCCGCTGTTCTGCTCAAGCGCCTCTGGCTGAACGGGTTCGGCTACATCCTCATCTCAGCCAGTGGCACGCAACTGATCCGCGCCACGCTTGATCCGTGCATGTACCAGCCCTCACGACTGGACTACGCCAGTGGGGCCGTATGTGGCGAGGGTTTGGAGCAACGCCGCCCTGACGCCTTCCTGATCAGCGAAGGTTTGGCCCTAGCCGATACGCGACGGGTTTTTCCTGACCTGACATCCGATGAGGAGCGTGAATATGCGGAGCGTGTTGCGCGCGAAATGGCGCGGACGCGGAATGCCGCACTCGCCCAGCGCGGGGCCTGGGCAGACGAACGGCTTGAGGTGGAGGCGCGCACGGCGCTGGGCGTCGCGGCCACGCCACGGGCCATCGCCGCGCACGTGACCGACGCCACGCAGCGCGGACGGCGCAAGGAACTGCTGGATATGCTTGAGACGGAACACACGGTCCTTGAGTCGGATTTCGTGCTGCACCTGTCCAACGGGCAACTCGTGACCGTAGGCGACGTCCTGATGCACCCCAGCGCCTACGAAAAAGCCAAGACCCGCGACCCGCTGGAACCCGATTACCGGGGCGGTGCCATCACCGGAATGATCTTTGCGTATGCCCGACGCCTCACGTCCCACGCACACGGGAAAATGCGCAAGTACATCCTTGGCACTGACGCGGAATACCGGGACGTGTTCGCCCGCCGTTTCGACGCGCTCAGAACACTCCCGAGACGCGAACAAGACACTCGCGAGGCGCGAATTGCCCGCATGATGGAGACCAGACTGAAATGAACACCAACGACATCAAAAGACACCTCGCGGAAATCGCTGAGATGGACTGGCTCGAACATGACAACGCGCTCGACTCGCTACTCGATGAGTGCGCAAACGCGGGCGTTTCCATGACCAAGAGAAACCTCGAAAGGTCACTCAAGCGGATGATTAAGCATCGAGACGCAGACGAACGGCAGGACGCCGCACAACAGGCGACAGACATTCTCAACGAAGAATTCTTCGTGTTGATCATCGGCAGCAAATTCCGCGTCGGCCATTGGGTTGAACAGCCGATGCGGCTCAAGAAGAACGCGACCGGCGACATGAAAACGCGCAAGGTTCTTTCGCTGCTCACCAAGACAGATTTCTTGGCTCTGGTCGAAAACATCACCGTTGCGACCCCCGAGGGTTTGGTGCCTGCCGGTCCACTTTGGATGGCATCACCCGACCGACGCCAGTACAGGGGCACGGTCATGAGGCCCACGGGCGAGGTTCCTGACGGCTTCCTGAACCTGTGGATGGGCTGGGGTGTCGAGCCGAAAGAGGGGCCGTGCGACCTAATCCTCGACCACATCCGCGACGTGATCTGCAATGGCGACGACGCGCTGAACGAATACACCCTGAACTTCATCGCCGCCAAAATCCAAGACCCGGCGCGCGTGATGGGCGTTATGCCCGCCTTTCTCGGTGGTCAGGGCACGGGCAAGGGCATCATCTTTGACGACCTGTTGGCACAGCGCATTTTCAACCAACACGCCGTGGTGATCGAGGAAAGCGGTCACCTGCTTGGAAAGTTCAATAAGCACCTTATGAGCGCCTGTTACGTGTTCGCCGATGAGTGCTTCTTTGTCGGCGACAAGAAGGCCAATCAGAAAATGAAACGGCGCATCACGGCCAAGACGATGCTGCTTGAGGCCAAGGGTCTCGACGGCGAGACCACACCCTCATATCTGGGCATCATCGCCGCCACGAACGAAAGTCACGCCGTCCACGTGGAGCATGATGACCGTCGCGTTGTGGTTGGTCGGACTAGCGATGGCCGCAAGCGCGACTATGACTATTTTGAACACCTCTCAGATCATATTGAAGGCGACGGCGCGGCACACTTCCTGCAAAAGATGCTGAACCGTGACGTTTCGGACTGGAACCCGGAACGCGACCGCCCCCTGACAGCGGAAACCATCAGCCAGAAAGAACGGTCTCTCAAAGGCGTCCACAGATGGTGGATGGAAGTCGTCCACAGCGGAGAATTCCCCGTAGAAGGGTACGCTTTTGAGGGCGGATTTGGCGGTAAGGTCCCCGATTGGCAGAAGGAACCAATCCGAATTTCTCGGAAAAAGGTCCGAGACGCCTACCAGAAGTGGGCCCTGAGCCACGCCGGTGAGCGGTACTCGGACCACGGCTTCAAGGCGTTCTGGAACGCCTTGGCAGAGATAGCGGACTTTGGAGAGCCGGAAGGTTCGAACAGCGACCAAAAGAGCATTTTTTCGGAATTACCAAAACAAATCATAAAGTTAAATGCATTTTTGGGCCTTCCTAACGAGTTTTGAGAGGAAGGAACGGAAGGAATGAATATATATAATCATTTAATACGCGAGAGCGCGCTCCCTCCCGAACTGTATGACAGGGAGGTGTATATACATACAGACGCACCGCGCACGCCATAAATATAAAAAATACCCATTCCTTCCTCACTTTCCTTCCTCTCGGGTCTTTTGACATGAACCGGCACGAGCGCAGGAAGCGCGCCGCACAGGCCCGCAAGCCCGGTGTCGTCACCATTGAGGCGACGCCCCTCATATTCGAATTTCTGGATGGTAATCCCGACGCCGTGGAGGTCGCCACACGGGTGTTCGGTAGCCTCGGCAGGGATATCCATGCCTGTGCGGCCTGTGACATCCGCTGGCACTACGACCTGCAACCTGTTCTCCTAATCCGCATTCGAGAAGGTAAGCGCCGTGACCGGACATATGTCGGGGCAGACTACCACGAGTGTATCCAGCGACATGGCGTAAAGTGCTACTGCGCCGCTGACGTAATGAGAATACGCGCGACATGGCTTGCGTCATCCAACCCGCGAAACCCAAAACCAACGGCGATCGAGGTGCGCAAAGAGATCAACCTAGTACCAGCATGCAGTGAGGCTTCGTCGATCGAACGGTAGGCGTCGGGGTGGGTTTTGTCAGGCCAGGCAAAATCCCGAAAATACCCCCCCCACCCCGACAAAAACACGGGGGCCAGTGGAACTGGGCCTCCCCACATCGCTTCACCCTTCAAAATTTTTTTTTTCGATTTTTACGTATTGCGTTCTGCCCAAAAATTCTTCGATTTTTCCCGAATACACGACCGCAGACAGCGGCAAGCTAATCGCTCAAGCTACCGGAAGAGCGGCTGCTTTGGGCTCGATGCGGTCATTTGCAAAGTACTCGTGAGCGTCTGCTGTGCGGACGAAGCCGCCGGGCTGCATAGCCTGCTTGATTTTGTTTTCTCAGATTGGAAGGCCTGCTCTTAGCCATCCATCCCTCCATTGCTCCGAGCATTCGGGAACCCTGAAAATGGGGAGTCTCGTTTGTTCTTTAATGTCTAGATCCGGACGAAGCTCCTTCAGTTCAGATACCGCAGCCCTCGCTGACTCTAGGTCTCCGTTTTGAGCCAAGGATGCGATGAGCATGAGATGCGTAATCACGAATTTCGCCCTAATGGCCAAGGCGTTTCGATTGGCCTCAACGGCTTCAGCATAGCGGCCAAGTTGGAAAAATGCGGAGGCCTGCCCAACATAGGCTGCGTGCCGCATCGGATCTTTCGGACTGAGATTGATTGAGTGTGTCGCGTGTTCCAGGGCTTCTTCGGGTCTGTCGAGAAAACTCAGATTGATGCTAGCGAGCATGTGAACGGTCGCAGCGTTTGGATTTTCGGCCAATGCTTGTTTGAAAACTGCGCGAGCTCGCGGCAAGTCTTGTGCAAGCATAGAGATCGAGTGTGCGGCGTAGGCCAACGCAATTCCATCTGCGCGATCGCTCAACAATACACGTTCTGCTGCAGCAACAGCTGCCTTCGGCCCTTCGTCAATCGGTTTCAGTCCCTGCACCATTCTTTGGATATGCAACCACGCAAGTAATCCAGCTGCCGACGAATAATCAGGATCGCGCTCCAACGCCAGACGCGTAAGGCGAATGGCCTCACGGTTGTCTTCGTCCGTCAGCAGGTGAAAATGTGACTGGGCCCGAAGATAAAGTTCATAAGCGTCGAGATTTTCTGTCGGTTTCGCCCGAGCGCGAACTGTCTCGGCATGGCGAACGGACGGTTCGATCGCCGTAACAACTTCCTGCGTGACCTGATCTTGAAGGTCAAAAACATCGTCCAGCATCCCATCGAAACGATCGGCCCAAAGATGACTGCCATTCTCTGCATCAATTAGCTGTCCTGTTATCCGTAGACGCTGGCCTGCGCGCCTTACCGAACCCTCAAGCACATACCTCACGCCGAGCGCCTGCCCAACTTCGCGAATGTCGGTGCTCTTACCTTTAAAAGTAAAAGATGAGTTTCGCGCTACGACCATCAACCAACGAAAACGAGACAACTCTGTTATGATGTCCTCGGTAATTCCATCAGCGAAAAACTCTTGTTCCGGGTCGCCTGACATATTGTCAAACGGCAGCACGGCAATACCGGGTTTCTCAGATTTGACAGTTGCACTTGTAGCCGTCGAACCGACAGGCCACTGCCACACGCCAACTGGGCGTGCAATGTTCTTCAACTCAGTCTTCCGACCGCCAGAGAACAAGGCGGCGGCTTTCCGGTCTAGGCTGTTGTGTGCTGCGTCTGAAAGCAATATCTGCCCCGGTTCCGCTAATGCCTCGAGACGGGCAGCTATGTTGATACCGTCACCGAATATGTCATCGCCTTCCGAAACTACTTCCCCTGTATGTATGCCGATGCGGACTTGAATCTCCTGTGGTCGGTCAGCCGTCTGAACAGCAATCGCGCATTCTGTCGCAGCCGATGCGGAGCGAAACTCAGCAATCCAGCCGTCACCCATGCTTTTGATCAATCGCCCTTCATGAATAGCCAAAGCGGGCATGAGATGATCCTCACGGAAAGCCTTAAGCGCTTTGAGTGTTCCGTCACTATCCTGATCCATCAACGCCGAGTATCCAGCGACATCAGCCGCCAGCACAGCCGCAAGCCTCTTTTCCATGTTTCTCTCCCCGCTTGTTGGAAGCTAGCCTGCAGAGAGAGCACTGTCAGCCCGGTATTTAGAGCAAAGTGGTCCCATCAAGAAAGCGCGATCGCTTTGGGCTCTCAACAGACACGGGAGCCCGTGCAGCATGTGTGATCACAAGGCGCCCTGCCCTTCGAGGACGACCAAAAGCGGCCGTTTGACCTTGACCTCTGTCGCCGCGGTGCAGCCCGTCAAAGGAGATACTCGTTGCATGAGTGAGGCTGGAAGAGGGACGGAGGTCCGAAGAGCGCACAAAGCTGCCGTTCGCCGCTGCGCGGCGCTGGGACGTAGCCTGAATATCCGGTTCGCGGACAAGGTGGCCGTTGGTTCTATATATAAAACGGCCATTCTTGGGTTTAGAGTACGCGGATTTCGTAAAGCGGGCAGGATTATGTGTCTTCTCTTCCGTAAGCACAATATCTCAATTGGCACCCTTATTGGATGCTGAGGAGGCCGCTACCAATCGAATTTCCATCATATCTTTAGGTCCAGGCGCGGCTTCCAAAAAGGGCGGAAGAGTTCAATCTTGGGGCATCGGTTCATCACGACTTTAAGGCCCGCCGCTTCGGCGAGTTGCGCTGCTTTGTCGTCGTACACACCGATTTGACCCCAAAGAACTTTTGCCCCGATTGCGATAGCCTTCTCGGCAAAGGCATACAACTCTTCCTTTGGACGAAAAACGTCTACCATATCAACACGTTTGTCGATCTCTTCCAGCGAGTGGTAGACCTTGAGCCCTCTAATTTCCGAAACATTCGGGTTAGGATTCACCGGTAGAATATCATAGCCGATTTCACTCAGCTGTCGCAGAACGCCATAGCTGAATTTCGTTTTGTCCGCGCTAGCCCCCACCATTGCAATGGTTTTAACCGACTGCAGGATGTCGGCGAGGTATTTGGGGTCGTAATCGTAGATGCGGTCGATATCTGCTTCGGGCATCGGTTAACCTTCCTTCGGCGTCGCAATGTCAGCCTTGAGTTCGTGGGGTTTTAGAGGGTCGAGAAACGGATTGCGGTACAGATTGTCATGGCTCTCGACCCCGATCTCAAGCGTGATGTCGGATGTCGGACGTGCCACGCAAAGGATCACATAGCCGTTCGCTATTTGCCGATTATTCAGCGCAACCTGTCGGCGTTGATCGATCGCACCACTCTGTAGTTTTGCCGCGCAGGTAATGCAGCCGCCATACTTGCACCCAAAAGGCAAGTCCACGCCCTGTTCTCTCAGCGTTTCCAGAAGTGGACGCCGCGCATCCACACAGTATTGCGCGCCATCTCTGTTCGCGATCGTCACGGTATACACAGTCATAGCCAGATGTCGCTTGTGCAATCACCGCCCGGATACCGGCTCTCGTGACAGCGCGATGGCCCATTCGGTTCTTTGCCAAAGTCCACAATGAAATCCTCGTTGATCTTCATGCCACCGTTTTCAGGGTCGCAATCGATCATCACCATAACCCCGCCCTTTTCGCGGATCTCGGGATAGAACTGGTTATCCCAAGTCGAGAACAGCGAAGTCGTGACATAAAGCCTTCGTCCGTCGAGAGAGAGCTGGAACATTTGCGGACCACCCGCGACCTCGACCCCATTAACTATCGGAGCTCTACCCAAAAGACCTCCCATAAACACTTGGCCGGTTAGCTTGGGATTATGCGGGTCGGTGATGTCATACTGGCGCATATCTCCATGCAGCCAATTGTTCAGGTACAAGTATTTGTCGTCCATCGAGATCAGGATCGCCGACATTACCCCCGGCAACGGGATCGGCCATTCGGGGTGCATCTCGTTTTCCACGTCGATGATCTTTTCCCACTGCCACTTTTTAGCATCGTCTTGCCACCAATGGATCACATTGGTCGAAAGAGCTGCGCCACAGAACCCATGCGTGCTTTCGGGGTCATGGTGGAACTTGACTTCCAGTGGCAACAGCCCGTCTTCACCCAAATAGAAACTTTCGACCGGTTCGCGCTTTTCGAAATTCCAAAAATGCAGCTCCCGCCCATATTTTAGATGGCCCACTTCTTCCAGATCGAAGCCCGGCATGAAGGTATTGGGCGCAGCCCATTCGGAACTGACCATCACGTTGTGGCGTGGTTGGTACCAGAAGTCATAGCCGAATTTGATATCGCCCATCGAGGTTTCCCAGCGACCGACGATGTTGAACTCTTTGTCGAGATGCAGATAGCCTCCAGGAGCCTCACCCTTGGCATTTCCAAGGAAGGAAATGATAATTTCCGAGCCCAAACAATGCACCGTATGCGGGCCCGATAAATCTGCCTTGGCCTTGATTTCGGCCCCGTCGATGACCTTATGCAACCGCGGCGCACGCGGGTCAGTGGCTGTATCAACGATGTGAAGGTTGTTAGAGCGTACGCCCGGCAGGATCAGGTATTTGCGGGACATCGAGCCGTCGTCGTGACAGGACGAACAGGCGTTCCACCCCATGTGGTGAAGCTCGTCCCCAATCCCCGGCATTTCCAGCCTATGGATTACCTGAGAATAGGTCGGGCTGTCAGGGTCGACATCCACTGTAGCAAGGTAATCAGGTTTCTGGATCCCTGTCCCGGTGTAGATGGCGATCGTGTAGAGTAGCTTTTCTCGGGGGGCTTTGATGGCTTCTTGCGGACTCTTGAAGCCCGGTCCACAGCATTGTCCATCCATCGTATGCTCCTCCCTTGATTCTCCAAATTGTATCGTATATCGAAAAATCAATTATCATAAAGTGAGAAAAATGCATCTCGAACGATTAGCGCTGGTTTTGGAAATCGTGGGTCAAAAAGGACGTGCGTCCGTAGCGGATATATGTGCTCAGTCCGATATACCTAAACCGACGGCCTACAGGCTGGTTCAAGACCTTGTTTCGTCCGGCCTCCTTGAATCACCAACCCGCGGAGAGTTCGCGATTGGGAATAGGCTAAAGCGTATCACGTTGAGCGATCACTCTGATCCCGCTCTTTTGCAAGTGATTGCGCCTGTCCTATCTGGCGCCGCGAATGACTATGGCGCTGCATTTTTCTTGTCTCGGCTACGGGGCCATTGGGTCGAGATTATTCATGTGGAGACACCGCAGACGGGCGTGTCTTTTCTTCATCCAGGTATGGGCAAACGACCAATGCACGCGTGCTCTTGCGCCAAGGCAATCGCCGCCGTTTCGCCTGAACTGCTGTCTCAAGACCGATTGGATGGGCAGCTAAAGCAGTACACAGATCGCACGATTACAGACCCCAAGGATCTGGCCGCGGAACTCGATGTCATTCGAGCCAAAGGGTATGCCGAATGTGTTGAAGAGCTCGAGCGCGGAATCAGTTCTGTCGCTACAACGCTGACCAAGACAGGTGTTGGTGCGACGCTTTCAATCGGCGCTACGGCGTCTCTTCGGGTGTTTACACCTTCCAAGCGAGAAAAGATTGGCCATACACTTACCACAATGTCACACGAACTTGCTCGCGCGCTAGGATGGGGTGAAGCAGATGAAGAAAGGATATCCGCTTAGGTTCATGGGTATCGCAGTGCTTTAGGTTTATACCATCCAGCAGGACAGGTGTGTTTTGCGACCTTCGCCGCTTTCAGGTCAATGAGGGAGACAAATATGGACGATGCAATGTTTGGTGGGTTCTTCGTGATCAACGTAAAACCTGAGTATCGGCAACCCTTTTTGGACGCCAGCATCTTCCAAGCGCAAAATGTTGTCAGTGAAGAACCCGAAGTTTTCCAGTTTCATATTATGGTGGATGAAACAAACCCAAATCGTTTCTATTTCTACGAAGTGTTCCGGAACGAAGCCGCAGTCCAGGATCATTGGGAATCTGAAACCTTCAATAACTGGTTAAACACTGTCCGAAAGATGCTGGATGGAGAGATCGAACTTGTTGCTAGGATGCGCTCGCTTTTTCCGACGCCAAAAGGTTTCGAGGCGCAAAAAGCAAGCCTGCTACTATGGTAAAATTGACCGACGTTTGAAACTACCACCGGTACGAGAAAATTATGAGATTTGGTGCTTGTCCGCTTTGGGCTCAGAGCGGTCGTTCGCTGCGCTCCGTCTCAATGACCGCTCTGCGGACAAAGCAGTCGCTTGGCGACTGCGGTGCTTCTCTGGAGCTCTGCGTCGCGGCAACAGAGGGTTTCACTCAATGTCGCATTCGGTCAACGGGAATTTCGAGGTGCTGCATGGGCTTTTTCTCGGGTTCCAGTAACAACTGCAAAACGGCTTTGGCTAGAAACCGGCCAGCGTCACTGACATCCTCGAACTCGACGACAATATTCTCACGAAACATTTTCAGGACGGGGATTACTTCTTTGGAATACACGTCGATATCCTCGCCGAGCTTGCGCCCCATCTGTTCAATCGCAACGATTGCCGCAATCGCTGTTTTAGACGACGAACTGACGATTGCGTCAACTTCCGACGAGTTCTGTAGCCTGTGTTTTATCCAGTGCCGGAGCTGGTCTGAGGACTGATCGCTGTCAACGTTTTGAGCGATGCGGTAACTCAAGCCTAACCTGCTGCAGGCTTCTTCCAGCCCGCGCTTCATATCTTGCGAATAGTTCTGATTTAGCGGTGGCAGGATCGCATGGATGTTTTCCCGACCTCTTGCAGCCAAACGATTGATCGCCACACGCATGAAAGCGCTGTTGTCATAGTCGTAGTAGGCGTGCCGCTCGCACCATTTTGTCCGTCCATGCGTTGCAAAAGGGAAGTTGTGCTTAAGCAGGTATTCGACGCGCCGGTCTTCGGGTTCGGTCATGTTGAAGATGACGGCATCAGCAGAGCGTGTCTTGACGATATACTCGATGGGCCGCAGCGAATCTTCGTCGGGGAACCAAGGCAGCACGTTGAGATGAAACCTTGTGCCACGCAGTTCCTGCGCAATCGAACTGGTCAATCTTGAAGTGTTGTTGATGACGTCGCCCTCGGCGGGAACAACAAGTGAAATAACATTTGTACGTCCGGTTCTTAGACGCACTCCAGCGCGGTTCGGAACGTAGCCGATGGCATCCGCAACGTGGCGAACAAGCTGTTTTGTCTCTTGTCCTATGTCCGGTGCATCGCCCAACGCGCGCGAAACTGTGGCCACCGCTAAGCCACTGATGCGCGAAATGGTTTTCTGCGTCGGTCGCTCTCCCGGCAGAACTTGAGAGACCAACTCTTCAGTACTTAATTGCCTGACTTCGGCCACCGTTTTCTTCATCGACCCTCTCCGTTCACCAATAGTTGGCAACTTGCGCAAGATGTGTACTTCCATCGCGACCGGCTTCGGCAGTACTCAGATGGATTTATAGCGAGTCAAAAAAAATGCTTGCAAGGCATTTCTGTAACGATATAGATTTTTACTATAACGTTATAGTAAGGGAGGATGACATGAAGCGGATAAAATATCTGCTCTCGGCAACAGCGCTTGTTGTGGCGACAAGCGCGTCGGCAACTGAATTGGAAGTGATGCATTGGTGGACGTCGGGCGGTGAGGCCGAGGCGGTCAAGGAAATCGCGAACGCGTTCAACGCAACAGGCAACACCTGGGTCGATGCAGCCATCGCGGGCGGCGACAACGCAAGGCCGGTCATGATAAGCCGTATTGTTGGCGGAGATCCGATGGGCGCGTTTCAGTTCAATCATGGCAGGCAGGCTGAAGAGCTGATCGAAGCGGGCCTGCTCCGTGACATCACCGACATTGCCGAAGCAGAAGGCTGGACGGATCTGGTAAACCCGCCTTCTCTACTGGCTTCCTGCACTGTTGATGGCCGCATCTACTGCGCGCCTGTCAACATTCACTCCTGGCAGTGGCTCTGGGTCAGCCACAAGGCATACGAAGATGCAGGTGTTCCTATCCCGACAAATTGGACTGAATTCGTAGGCTCGGCCTCCGCGCTCGAAGCCGCGGGCAAGATCCCCATGGCCATGGGTCAGCAGGGCTGGCAGCAGGCCGGTGCGTTCAGTGTTCTGATCGCAAGCCTCTTGCCAAGTGAAGTTTATAACAGCGTATACGGTGACAAGAATACGGATGTTGCTGGTGGTGCCGAAGTCGCCAGCGTCTTCAAAGCTGCTGCCGATGCGCGGTCAATGGCCGCCAACTCAACGGTTCAGAATTGGAACGACGCGACTGCGCTGGTCATCAAAGGCGAAGCCGGTGGCCAGATCATGGGGGATTGGGCGCAGGGTGAAATGGCAGTCGCAAACGTTACCGCTGGCGAGGATTACAGTTGCCTTCCTGGGCTGGGCATGAATCCGCGTCTTTCAACAGGCGGAGATGCATTCTACTTCCCTGTTCTCTCGGACGAAGCCCAGATCGCCGCGCAAACCGAGCTGGCTAAACTGATGCTCGATCCCGAAACGCAAGTGGCCTTCAACCTCAAGAAGGGGTCGCTCCCTGTGCGCGGTGACGTAAACCTGGACGCGGCCAATGACTGCATGGCGAAAGGCCTCGATTTGCTCAAGGCGGGCGCGCTGTTGCCCGACGTGAACCAGTTGATCACGCCAGACACCAACGATCAGCTGAAAACGCTGTTCACAGAGTTCTTTGCGGATGCGTCGATGACACCCGAAGATGCGCAGAAAGAATTCGTCAAGATCATCGGTCGGGCTGAATAAATACTGACAGTGGATTGCGGGCTCACTTGCCCGCAATCCGACACCAACAGTTGAAGGGAGGGGGAGCAGATGGCTTCGCAACGCCCAAACCAACTGTTCCGCAACCTGAACGCAAAAATAGCCTCGATCCCCATGATCGTTACCGCTCTGTTTGTGTTCGTTGGTGGGACAGCCTGGACAGTGGTTTACAGCTTCACCAGTTCGGGATTGCTGCCGCGGCTGAATTGGGTTGGCCTTGATCAATACGACCGCCTCTGGGGTACGAAAAAGTGGCTGGTTGCGATCGAGAATCTTGCAATTTATGGCTTTTGTATGCTCGCTCTGGTGTTCGTGATCGGGTTCATCCTCGCGGCGCTGATCGATCAGAAAATACGTTTTGAAAACACCATCCGCACCGTCATCCTTTACCCCTATGCCCTGAGTTTTGTCGTCACAGGGTTGGTTTGGCAATGGATACTGAACCCTGAATTCGGCATCGAAGCCATCGTCAGGGGAATGGGGTGGCAAAGCTTCGAATTCGACCCGCTTTACAACCCGGAAATCGCCATATTCGGTGTCCTGATTGCCGGGCTCTGGCAAGGCAGCGGGCTGGTTATGGTCCTCATGCTCGCTGGATTGCGCGGGATAGATCAGGATGTCTGGAAAGCCGCACGCGTGGACGGCATTCCCGCATGGAAAACTTATCTGTTCATCGTCATTCCCATGATGCGCCCGGTGTTTATAACGACATTGGTTCTGACAGTAACCGGCATCGTCAAGCTATATGACTTGATCGTCGCGCAAACCAGCGGCGGCCCCGGTATCGCCACCGAAGTTCCCGCCAAATACGTCTACGACATGATGTTTGGCGCCAGCAACCTTGGTCAGGGCTTCGCTGCCTCGACCATGATGCTGCTCACAGTGGCCCTTGTCGTCATCCCTTGGGCCATCCTCGAGTTCGGAGGAGGGAAGAAACATGGTTGATGTCATGTCTACGACGCTCGAGGGGCCGCAGGGGCCCAAACCCACCAAGATGCTTTCGCGGAGAAACATCTTTCTCTATGGTACCTTGCTCGTCGCTGCACTCTACTACGCGCTGCCCCTCTACATCATGGTCGTCACGTCACTGAAGGGAATGCCGGAAATACGCGTCGGGAACATTTTTGCCCCGCCGCTCGAAGTCACATTCGAGCCCTGGGTCAAGGCTTGGTCCGAAGCCTGTACGGGCTTGAATTGTGAAGGCTTGAAGGTCGGCTTCTGGAATTCAGTCAGAATAACGATCCCTTCAGTCCTAATTTCGATCGTCGTCGCATCGGTGAACGGGTATGCCTTGGCGAACTGGCGTTTCAAAGGTGCAAACGCATTCTTCACCATCCTGATATTTGGCGCCTTCATTCCCTATCAGGTGATGCTCTATCCGATCGTCATCATGTTGCGAGAAGTCGGTCTTTATGGATCACTCACCGGGTTGGTCATTGTCCACACGATCTTTGGCATGCCCATTCTGACCCTGCTGTTCCGCAACTACTTTACCTCGTTGCCGGAAGAGTTGTTCAAAGCCGCTCGCGTCGATGGTGCTGGGTTCTGGCGCATCTACTTTCGCATCATGCTGCCGATGTCTGTGCCCATTTTCACCGTCGCCGTGATCCTGCAGGTCACAGGCATCTGGAATGACTTCCTGTTTGGCGTAGTCTACACCGGCCCGGATACTTACCCGATGACGGTACAACTCAATAACATCGTCAATTCCACGCAAGGCGTGAAGGAATACAACGTCAATATGGCCGCGACCATAATTACAGGCCTTGTTCCGCTGACCATCTATTTTGTCTCCGGCAAACTCTTCGTCCGCGGTATCGCGGCCGGCGCTGTCAAAGGGTAAACCCTCATGAGCAACTCAGTTGAAATCAAAAATCTTGATCTGGCGTTCGGTTCGGTCAAAGTGCTGCAAAACCTCAATCTGGAAATCGGCAAAGGCGAGTTTCTAGTGCTTCTCGGCTCGTCCGGTTGCGGAAAATCCACGCTGTTAAACTGTATCGCCGGCCTGCTTGACGTGACCGCAGGTCAGCTCTTTATCAACGACGAGAACGTGACATGGGCGGAACCTTCCGAGCGCGGTATCGGCATGGTTTTTCAATCCTATGCGCTCTATCCTCAAATGACGGTCGAGGGAAACCTGTCATTTGGTCTGAAAAACGCCAAGCTGCCTAAAGCCGAAATAGCAGCCCGCATCAAACGTGCAGCAGAGATCCTGCAAATCGAATCCTTGCTTAAACGCAAACCGGCCGCTCTGTCGGGAGGCCAGCGTCAAAGAGTTGCCATAGGGCGCGCATTGGTGCGGGACGTCGACGTTTTTTTGTTCGATGAGCCGCTGTCGAATCTGGATGCCAAATTGCGCGCGGACCTGCGTGTCGAGATCAAGCGTTTGCACCAGAACCTTGGAAATACGATGATCTACGTAACCCACGACCAAATCGAAGCCATGACGCTTGCGGATCGTATTGCGATTATGCGCGGCGGTCAGATCATGCAACTGGCATCACCGGAAGAAATCTATGGTCGCCCTGTAAACAAATACGTGGCTGACTTCATTGGATCACCGTCAATGAACTTTCTGGAAGGCCACGTCAAAGACGGCGCTTTTGAAACGGGCAACCTTTCGATCCCACTATCGGGGTACGAATTCTCCGCTGGCCCGGCGACAGGTCCTGCGACTTTGGGGATCCGTCCCGAACACGTCATCACCGGCGAACTGGTCGGCAAAGCCCCTTTCCAGACAGATGTTTCGGTCAGCCTTATCGAGCCTACAGGATCAGATACACTCGTCGACTGCGAAATTGCCGGTAGCCCGTTCCGCGTCCGTATGGATGGGCAGGCCAAGATCGCGGTGGGCGAAAAACTGCAGCTCGGGCTCGATCTATCAAAGGCCTCGCTCTTCGACACCAAATCCGAACTGCGGCTGTGAGCCAAAAGCGTCCGCCATCATTGAAACAGTCAGACAATCAAAGGATTGAGTTATGCCTGCCATCTCCTATCAGCTTTATTCTTCGCGCAACTGGGACGTGGAGGAAACCTTTGCCATGCTCGCGGATCTGGGGATCAATGAGGTCGAAGGTTTCGGTCCATACTTTGATGATGTTGAAAAGACAAAATCCCTGCTCGACGCCTATGGCCTGACCATGCCGACGGCACATTTTGCCTTGGATTTGGTCGAAACCGACCCTGATCGTGTGATCGACGTTGCAAAAAAAATCGGCATTCAAACAATTGTCATCCCGTTTGTGGCACCCGAAAATCGTCCATCCTCGGCGCAGGGGTGGAAGGAATTTGGCGAGCGTCTTGTTTCTGCTAGCAAACCTGTCTTGAACGCAGGTCTTGGCTTTGCCTGGCACAACCACGACTTCGAAATGGTGCCCGTCGACGGTCAGACACCTCTAGATCTGATTGCCGCGGCCTCAGAGGATATCCAGATCGAACTTGATCTCGCTTGGGTAAAATTCAGCGGCGAGGACCCAGTCCAATGGATTGAAAAATACTCAGGACGGCTGGTCGCAGTGCACGTGAAGGACATCGCTCCGGTAGGAGAAAACGCGGACGAAGACGGCTGGGCAGATGTTGGCTATGGCACGATGGACTGGCCTGCGATCAAGCGGGCGATGGATGCTGCTCTCGTGCGACGTTACGTGATCGAGCACGATAATCCCAATGATCACAAGCGGATGGCTCAACGGTCACTCGCAACTGTTCAATCATTCTGAGGAAGAACGCGATGCAGGTATATGGTGTCGGAATAATCGGGTGCGGCAACATCTCGACCGCCTATCTGAATCTTGCGCCTTTGTTCAACTATATTGAAATCCGGGCAGTCGCGGACCTGAACATGGAAACCGCGCAGGACCGGGCTCAAGAGTTCGGCGTCCGCGCGGATACGGTCGAAGGTCTGCTGGCAGCCGACGATATCGACATCATCCTCAATCTCACGATTCCAGCCGCGCATTTCAGTGTCACAACGTCGATCCTCGAAAATGGCAAGCACGCCTATTCGGAAAAACCGTTTGTATTGACCCTTGAGGAAGCTGAAACACTGCGGAAAATGGCGCAAGAACGAAATCTGCGGATCGGATCAGCGCCGGACACTTTCCTGGGCGGTGCCCATCAGGCGGCCCGTGCGGCAATCGACAGCGGCGAGGTGGGCGAGATCATCGGCGGCACATGCCATGTCATGTCGCATGGAATGGAGTCCTGGCACCCGAACCCGGACTTCTTTTTTCAACCAGGCGGCGGCCCAATCCTCGACCTCGGCCCTTACTACATCTCCAATCTTGTGCAGTTGATTGGCCCGGTTAAAGCCGTGACGGCCATGGCTTCGGCAAGCTTTGCTGAACGCGAGATCGGCAATGGACCACGATTGGGTGAAATGGTTCCGGTCGAGATCCCAACAAACGTTCACGCGCTCCTGGAGTTCGAAAACGGCGCTTTGATCACATTTGGGGCAAGTTGGGACGTCTGGGCGCATCGCCACGACAATATGGAGTTATACGGCACCAGCGGCTCTTTGTTCATTCCGGACCCAAATTTTTTTGGTGGCGAGGTGTTGATGTCAATGGCGCAGGGCGAAATCACACAAGTACCAGACAACAATCATCCATTTTCTGTAGCAAATGGTTCGGATGGATCCGGGGTGCACCGTGCCAACTATCGTTGCGCAGGCCTCGCGGAAATGGCTCAGGCTATTCAGGAAAACCGTCCACACCGGTGCAGCCTTGAGATGGCGACCCATGTTGTTGAAGTCATGACCAGCATTTTGGCCTCAGCGCAGGATCGCGGCTGGGCATCCATGACAACGACCTGCGACCAACCATCTTGGCTTGGCCCCGAACAAGCAGTCCAACTAATGCGGTGAAAACCACAATTTGCGCGATAGACGCAAAGTCAGCAGCTTCCCGCGCGCCGACCATCAGGTGCTAGTCCCTACGATTGTGGAAGCTTTCCGCTGAGTGTTGATTTACTTGTTTGGCCCTTTGTCCGTAGTGCGCTTCTCGCGACACTTTGAACGGGCTGCTTCGGGCTCAAAGCGGTCATACGCTGCACTTGTCATGAATGACTGCTATGCGGACAAAGCGGACTTTACGGGGATGTCGTATCTAACGCACGTGACCTAAAGGCTGGTGGAACGGGTTGGTCGGCTTGGCAAGCTCTGGAGCGGCAAGCTACGTTACCCTTTGAATTGCAGGAACTTTCTACAATAGCTCGTGTTCTCTAAAACCAAGCTTCTACGGTTGATTTTTTGACTCAACTCTTTGACTCAGTCATTCTTCTCCAGGGGGGGAACGCGATATGAATGGCGCTGACCAGAAAAGCCAAGCAGACAGGTACGAAGAAGGTATAGCGCTTCTGGATGTTGGTGTCGGCATATTCGATGACGCACTCCGACTGGTTTACTGCAACCCCGCATTTCGCGAGATGCGACGCTACCCACAAGAGCTCTGCCGCCGTGGTGTTAGTCTAGAAGATTTGCTGCATTTCAACGCCGAACGCGGAGATTTTGGCGCGGGCAAAACTGATCGGCTAGTGGCCGATCGAATGAATGAGATTGGTGCCTCTGGTGAGCGCGCGCTCGAGCATGAGATGGCAGACGGGCAGATTCTAGCGATCAGCTATCGCAGAACGGCCTCTGGAGGAACGATGGTCACCTATCAGGACCGCACCGCCGAACGAAAAGCAGAAAGAGCATTGCGAGAAAGTGAGGAGCGCTACGCGCTTGTTTCAGACGCTGCGGAAGAGGCAATCTACGATTGGCACATTACCGACGACCAGTTTTATGCGTCCCCACGACTTGAGACTTTCCTAGGGCTTGAGACCGGTCCTAGGGGAGAGAGAACGTGGGTATGGCAAGACATTATTCATCCCGACGATTTGCCCTCTTACTTGTCAGCGTTGGAGGCGCATATATCCGGCAAGAAGAAACGATGGGAATGTGAGTACCGACTCAAAGTAGCCAGCGGAAAGTGGCGCTGGGTATCGGATCACGGCACCTCGATTCGCGATACTAACGGCTACGCGACGCGTATGGTGGCCGCAATTCGGGACATTACACCCAAGATTGAACGGGATGCAGCCCTTGCCGCAAGTGAGGAAAGATACCAGTTGGTCACTCAAGCTACCAGCGATGGAATTTATGATTGGGACGTGACCAACGATGTTCTGTTTGTCTCTGCTGACCTGAACGATCTACTCAGTTTGGACGAGGCCAATTCGTCTTCGACACGATGGGCCGAGCAGATCCATCCGGATGATTACGACGCTTATGTCAAGGCAATCGTTAACCATTTCAAGGGCGGGACTGATGCCGTTGAATGTGACTACCGGCAGAGGGCGCGTGATGGCGGTTACCGTTGGGTTCACGACCGAGGCGTTGGTGTGCGAAACGCCGAAGGCCGGGTCGTTCGGCTTGTCGGTGCCGTGCGCGACATAACTGAAATCCGGGATGCACGGGAACGAATTGCCCGAATTGAAGGTCGGCTACTCGGAGCAATTGAAACGATCGCCGATGGTTTGCTTTTGGTGGGACCTGAAAATCGCGTCGAGTTATTCAACGACCGCTACGTCCAGATCTTCAGCGACGCCGCTGGCGGCGCCGATTTGAGCAACCTAATTTATGAGGGCCGCGAATTCTTCGACATGATCCGCAACGGCTATGAGCTTGGGATGTTTACCGAACATCCAGACGGCGTTGACGGTTGGATCGCTGCCCGCCGCGTCGCTTGGGAGAAGCCAAAGGCGAACTGGGAACTAGAGTTGGGCAACGGTGTGTGGATCATGCTCAACGAACGTCGCCTGCCTGATGGTGGCCGCATCATGGTTTACAACGACATAACCGAGTTCAAACGCAGGGAGGCAGATGCGCAGGCCGCACGGCAGCGGTTTGAGGACGCAATTGAAGCGATATCGTCTGGTTTTGCATTGTGGGATGCCGAGGATCGGCTAGTTGTATGTAATGAGCGCTACCGCACCTACATGAGCGAACTCGCCGACAAGGTCGTACCCGGCGTGAAATTCGAAGAGATCATCGGTGCCGGCATCAAGCGCGGCCTATTTCCACTTTCCGAAGGAGAAGTAGAAGGGTATCTTGAGAGAATTGCCGAAAAACGCAAGAAAGCCTCGGGCGAACCACGCGAACAGCTAGTCGCCGGGTACTGGCTGCAGATTACGGATCATCGCACTTCGGATGGTGGCATCGTCTCGATCTATACCGACATTACCGAACTGAAGACCAAACAGCTGGAGATCGAACAACAATCAGCGATCCTCGAGTTAACAATGGAGAACATGGGCCAGGGGATTACGCTGGTGGATAAAGAGCTGCGCACAATTGCGTTGAATTCGAAATTCCTCGACCTCATGGAGTTTCCTCGCGAACGCTTTCGCCCCGGATTCACAATGGAAGAGGCATTTCGGTTCAATGCTGAACGAGGGGAATATGGGCCGGGCGACATTGATACCCAAGTGCGCGAGCGGGTGGAACTGGCCGCAAAATTCTTACCGCACAAATTTGAGCGTATTCGTCCTGATGGTACGGTGATTGAGATTATCGGCAACCCTATCCAAGGTGGCGGCCTAGTTGCAACTTACACTGACATTACGGACCGCAAACTCGCTGACGAAGCACTGAAAGCGGCACTGGCAGAATTTAACGCGGTCATCGATCACGTCGACTATGGAATTCTGTTCATGGGACCGGATTTACGTGCGCGTATAATAAATCGGGCATTTGCACGAATTTGGAACATCGATCAGAAATTCATCGACCAGCGACCAACTATGCAGGAGCTGATAGAGTACAACAAGGGCACAGGAGTCTATGATGTCGCGCCGAAGGACTGGGATGACTGGCTGTCCATGCGGGTCGAGGCAATACGGGCAGGAAACATGCCACCGGGCGAGTTGTGTCGGGCTGATGGCATGACTTTGAGTTTCCAATGCGTGGACCTGCCGGATGGCGGTCGCATGCTGACCTATTTCGATATCACCGAACTAAAACGGCGTGAGGCGGAGATTTCCAACGCGCGTGATGCGGCTGAACAAGCCCTCAACGATCTGCGGCAAGCCCAAGAACGGCTCATCCAGTCCGAGAAGATGGCCAGCCTAGGCCAACTTACTGCCGGCATTGCCCACGAGATCAAGAACCCGCTGAATTTCGTCAATAACTTTGCCAAATTGTCTGGTGAGTTGTTGGAAGAATTACACGAGATATTAGAACACCCGATCGCGGCTCTGGAGGAAGAGGATCGCGAGGAAGCTAAGGACCTATGGCAGACAGTACGCGGCAACTTAGGCAAGATAAACCAACACGGTCAACGTGCTGACAGCATCGTTAAAAACATGCTTCTGCATTCCCGTGAGGGGCCAAGCGAGTTGCAACGTGTTGCACTAAACTCGATCGCAGAAGAAGCGCTGAACCTTGCCTATCACGGTGCTCGGGCGGAGGATTCCAGTTTCAATGTCGAAATACGAGCCGACATTGATCCCGACGTTGGCCAAATCGATTGCTATCCGCAGGATTTGATGCGTGTTTTTCTTAATCTCATCAGCAACGGCATGTATGCGGCCAACAAACGTAAAGACGCGGAAGAAGATGACTTTTCACCGACGATCTGGCTATCGACGCGAGCCAATGGTGACCGCGTCAACGTCACTATTCGCGATAATGGTACGGGCATTCCAGAAGAAATGAGGGAGAAAATTTTTCTACCGTTTTACACCACAAAACCCGCGGGTGAAGGCACAGGGCTCGGCCTTTCGTTGAGCTATGATACCATCGTCAAGCAGCATGGTGGAACTTTGACTGTGGACAGTAAGCCAGGGGATCACACAATTTTTGTCGTTTCGGTCCCGGTCCATTCTCAGGGGGACCTAGCATGACAGGACAAATTCTGATGGTAGATGACGAACCCGACGCACAGGACCTGATTCGACAAAATTTTCGGCGGGAGATACGAAGAGGAGTCTACAGTTTTGGGTTTGCCGGGTCTGGCGAGTCCGCCTTGGACGCAATAAGTCATTCGAAAGAAGAAGTAATGTTGGTGCTTTCGGACATCAACATGCCCGGCATGTCAGGAATCGAGCTTTTGCAGGAACTGCGCGCTCGCTGGCCTGAATTACCGGTTATGATGATCACCGCCTATGGTGATGCAGCGACCGAGGCGAAAGTCCGGGAACTGGGAGCGGAACAGTTCCTGACCAAGCCCGTCGATTTTGTTGAACTGAAAGAGCGGCTCTCACGATTTGTCGGAGATGCGACGTGACGCCGCCACGCATTCTTGTTGTCGATGACGAGCCCGACCTTGAAGCGTTGATTTCGCAAAAGTTTCGGCGTCGCGTACGCAAAGGGGAACTCGATCTATTGTTTGCTCATGACGGCAAACACGCCCTCGAAGTTCTCGAAGAGAACCCTAAAATAGATATCGTCCTTTCCGACATAAACATGCCCAGGATGGATGGCCTCACTTTGCTTGAGCGGTTGAGCGAGATGGAAACTGATCTGCAAACTGTTATGGTTTCGGCCTACGGCGACATGAACAATATCCGCGCGGCTATGAACCGCGGGGCTTTCGATTTCGTGACCAAACCGATCGAGTTCGAAGATCTCGACCGGACCATTGCCAAGACGCTGGAACACCTTGAGTTGCTCCGCCAATTGCGCACGGCCCGTGATAATGCCGAGCAAGCGAGATTGACGCTGTCACGGTATTTCTCTCCTACGGTGGTTGAGACGTTGTCGCGTGATCCAGAGGCAATAGAGGCCAAGGGCGAGCGCCGCGTAGCAACCTTTCTATTTACTGATCTGGCCGATTTCACTCAGCTGGTAGAAAGCTCGGATTCCGACCTGATCGTCGAAATTCTCAACGAATACCTAGATGGCATGACCCGAACAATCTTTTCGCACGGCGGAACAGTCATGAAAATCATAGGCGACGCCATCCAAGTAATATTCGGTGCGCCAGTTGACGACCCGGAACATGCCGCGCACGCGGTGGCCTGCGCCTTGGCGCTCGACGAATTTGCCCAAGGTTTTCAGAAGAAACTACTGGATCGCGGCATCGCGTTGGGAGACACGCGCATAGGTGTGAACAGCGGCGGTGCGATCATTGGCAATTTCGGCGGCAAGAGCTATTTCGACTATACAGCGTATGGCGATGCTGTGAACACTGCGGCAAGGCTGGAACAGGCTAACAAGACGATAGGGACGCGCATCTGCACTTCGGAAAGTGTTGCCAAGGGGATCGACAACTTCTCTGGCCGCCCAATTGGAAGACTCTTGTTGAAAGGCAAAACGCAAGCGGTGACCTGCTATGAACCCTTGTCAGAGGCGCTTGTCGACAGCGATCAAGTGAGAGATTACAAGGCGGCGTATGAGCTGCTAGAGGCGAGTGACCCCAAAGCGCGCCAATCCTTTGCGGCGCTTTTGGTCGAGTGCGAAGACGACCCCTTGATCTTGTTTCACCTTGGTCGATTGCTGGCCGGCGAAACTGGTGTAGACATTGAAGCAGTGGGTTGATCGCCAACCTGTCCCAACGTCATTACCGCTAAACAACCATGATAAGGCTGCCCAACACTCGCCGCGAGCCGGTCGACCCCGACCCAACAATAACAAAAGGGTTGCCTATATCGGCGGCAAGAACTGCGATTATGCGACGTTTCATAGACGAGCAATACCACACAGCTTACTAACCAGCGCATGTCCACTTCGGGCTCTTAACAGTCTTTCGCTGCGGAGCTTCGCGCACAATTCTAATTAACGACAACATTGGGCTCGAAGTGGTCATTCGCAGAATTTTCGTGAGCGTCTGTTTTGCGGACAAAGCTGCCGATAAGTCAGTTTGTTGGGATGTATGAAAACGGCCCAAAGCGGACCTTCACGCGTCGGGCAGTGAAGGTCCGAATTAGCGACAATAAACTCGGTCTGGTGCAAGATGCCGCCAGTGAGGGGCTGCCTTTTGAGCTCACCCAACGCAACTTAAACCTACGGTCATGAGTCGAATATCAGAAACACATAGGTCATGAAGGCGGCCAGATGCACGACACCCTGAAGCGCGTTGGTGCGGGTTCCGACAAAGGTCAGGATGCTGATCCCTATTGTCAGAGCCAGGAGTACGATTTCCGCGCCGCCGAGCCCAAGTTCGATGGGAAGCCCAACAAAATGTGCCGCGATCAGCACAGCGGGCACTGTTAGGCCAATGGTTGCCAAAGCCGACCCCAGACAGATATTCACGGCCCGTTGCAGTTTGTTGGCCCGCGCAGCGTCCAGCGCGGCGAGGGCTTCGGGTGTCAGGATCATGGCGGCAACCAGAAAGCCACCCAACGCGACGGGTGCGCCAAATTCCAGCAATTTGAAATCGACAAACAGCGCCAGTTTTTTGGACATCAAAACCAGGGGCAGCATCGTGTCTGACGTCAGCGCCAATGGGACATTTTAGGTCGATTTGATAAGAGAGGGTTT
>NZ_WQGG01000007.1:0-222755 GCF_013034565.1 Ruegeria sp. HKCCA5491 | reverse complement strand
CGTCCGACCGTCTCTCCGATCCGTCAGCACCGCCTCAGCAGCGCCGGTGAAGGGGTATTTACGGATTAGGTCTGGGACCTGCAACCCCCATTTTGAAAAAACTTCATATTTCTCTGCGGAAACCTGCTCATCTTAATAAAAACAACAGGTTACCGTCAAACTTATCCCCGCAAACCCCATTTATTGCGCATTGATTAAGAGGGTTTGAATTGCACCTCAACGGAATCGTACCCAAAGCTTGGTATGCCGCAGGGAGTCGGACCAATGAAAACGCCGCCCGAAGAGACTCGGACGGCGCATGACACTTCAAAGGCTACAGGATTATTTCAGATCGAAGCGGTCTGCGTTCATCACCTTGTTCCAGGCCGAGACAAAGTCGCAGACAAATTTCCCGCCTGCATCTGCCTGACCATAGACTTCGGCCAGCGCTCGCAGTTGCGAGTTCGAGCCAAAAACCAGATCGACACGGGTACCGGTCCACTTGACCTCACCGCTACTGCGATCGCGACCCTCATAGACACCCTTGCCTGCGGGCTTCCATTCGATGCCCATGTCCAGCAGGTTGGTGAAAAAGTCGGTGCTGAGCGTACCAACCCGATCCGTGAACACACCGTGCTTGCTGTCACCGAAATTGGCACCCATCACACGCAGACCACCGACAAGCGCGGTCATCTCGGGCGCAGACAAGTTCAGCAGTTGCGCTCGGTCAACCAACAGTTCCTCGGGTGAAACAGTATAGTCGGTTTTTTGGTAGTTGCGGAACCCATCCGCTGCGGGCTCCATCACGGCAAAGCTGTCGACATCCGTCTGGTCCTGCGACGCGTCAGTACGACCCGGAGTAAACGGAACCTCAACATCCTGACCACCAGCTTTGGCCGCCTGTTCGATGCCCACGGCACCGGCCAGAACGATCACATCCGCCAGCGAGACCTTCTTGCTGCCCGACTGTGCATCGTTGTACGCGGCCTGAACGCCCTCAAGCGTGGCCAATGTATTGGACAGCTTCATGGGCTCGTTGACGTCCCAGTCTTTCTGCGGCGCAAGACGGATACGCGCACCATTGGCGCCGCCACGCTTGTCCGACCCACGGAAGGTCGAGGCCGAGGCCCACGCGGTCGAGACCAGCTCGGACACCGACAGCCCAGTCGCAGCAATCTTGGCTTTCAGGTCGGCCACATCCGCATCATCCACCAGATCGTGATCGACCGCAGGCACGTTATCCTGCCAGATCAGCTCCTCAGTGGGGGCTTCTTCGCCGATATAGTTCGAACGCGGGCCCATATCGCGGTGGGTCAGCTTGAACCAGGCACGGGCGAAGGCATCAGCGAACTCGTCCGGGCTTTCGTGGAAGCGTTTCGAGATCGGGCCATAGATCGGATCCATGCGCATCGCCATATCAGCGGTGGTCATCATGGTCTTGACCTTCTTGGACGGGTCGTGAGCAGCCGGGGCCATGTCTTCTTCTTTGACGTTCACCGGCTCCCAGATATATGCACCCGAGGGGCTTTTGGTCAGGTTCCAGTCATAGCCGAACAGCAGGTCGAAATATCCATTGTCCCATTTGATCGGGTTCGCGGTCCACGCGCCTTCGATGCCCGAGGTAGTGGTGTCGTCACCCTTTCCCGAACCGAATTTGTTGATCCAGCCAAAGCCCATTTCCTCGATCGGGGCGGCTTCGGGTTCGGGTCCCACCAGATCAGGATCGCCCGCGCCATGCGCCTTGCCAAAGGTATGACCACCGGCGACCAAGGCAACAGTTTCTTCATCATTCATCGCCATCCGGCCAAATGTCTCGCGGATGTCGCGGCCCGAGGCCAAGACATTCGGCTCTCCATCCGGGCCTTCGGGGTTTACATAGATCAAGCCCATCTGCACGGCGGCCAGCGGGTTTTTCAGATCACGTTCGCCTGAATAGCGGCTGTGCGGGTTGTCGGTGGGGGCCAGCCATTCAGTCTCGGTCCCCCAATAGATATCTTCCTCGGGGGCCCAGATATCTTCGCGGCCGCCGGCAAAGCCAAAGGTCTTGCCGCCCATGGATTCGATGGCGCAATTGCCCGCCAGGATCATCAGGTCGGCCCAGGAAATCTGGTTGCCGTATTTCTGTTTGATCGGCCACAGCAGGCGGCGCGCTTTATCAAGGTTGCCGTTATCCGGCCAGCTGTTCAGCGGCGCAAACCGCTGGTTCCCGGTCGACGCCCCGCCACGGCCATCTGCGGTCCGGTATGTCCCGGCGCTGTGCCATGCCATACGAATGAACAACCCGCCATAGTGACCATAGTCAGCAGGCCACCAATCCTGCGAATCCGTCATCAGCGCATAGAGGTCTTCCTTCAACGCTTTCATGTCCAGCTTCTTGAACGCCTCTGCATAATCGAAATCGGCACCCAGCGGGTTCGAGGCTGGCGCGTTCTGGTGCAGAATCGAGAGGTTCAACTGGTTCGGCCACCAATCCCGGTTCGAGCGGGTTCCGGCGCCATGCATTACAGGGCATCCGCCTGCCTTGGGGTTATCACTTCCGTCCATGTCGATCTCCAATCCTGGCTAAATTCCGGCAATCTTGCGCGGTTAAAAACTCGGTCGATCAAGAACACATATAGATGACGTTTTTATCTACCCTAAACGCACGGTGAAAATTCGCGCAGGCGGGATAGGCAAGAGCGACTCTTTGGTCTTGTCGAGAACCGTTCTAACAAAGACCAGCAATGCATTTAAGTTTTGTTTATGGATGATTGTGATAACTAAAAATTATCATAATTCATTCATCCTGCATCAAAGACTTCAGCCCTACCCGGTAATTCGGATAGCGCAGGGTCACGCCAAGCTCATCCTTGATCCTGTCATTTCTGACACGCTTGTTTTCGTTGTAAAAGCTGCGGGCCATCGGAGTCAGATCAGCCTCATCAAACGGCACGGCTGGGGGAAGGGGCAAGCATTGCAGCTCGGCTGCATAGGCGATCACATCCTGCGGCGGAACGGGTTCGTCATCGCAAACATTGTAGATTGCGCCGGGATTTGGGGCCGCCATCGAAGCCACAAGCACCTGCGCAATATCTGCGACGTGGATACGGGAAAAGACTTGCCCGGGTTTGATAATGCGACGCATCCCAACGCGTTTGAGCTTGGAAAACGGGCCGCGGCCCGGTCCGTAAATACCAGCCAGACGGAAGATATGGGTCGGTAGACCCGGAATGTCCTGCCATTGAGACTCGGCCCGCACCCTCCACCTGCCGCGTTCGGCCGTTGGTGCAGGTGGGGTCATTTCATCAACCCAATCACCCTGATGATCGCCATAAACCGCTGTGGTGGATAGATACCCAACCCATTTGAACTGCGAAGCGCACGCTGCGATCTCATCCCGCAGGGCCGCCAGAACAGGATCGCCCTGCGCATTTGGTGCTGTCGAGATCAGCAAATGCGTGACCCCGTTCAGGTCGGGTGTCTGTCCAGGCCAGACAACAGGTTCGGCCCCGGATGCCTTCAGAGCCGGTGACTGCGCAGGGTCCCGCGTGGTGCCCAGAACCCGCCAGCCCTTCGGCTTCAACAGCCGGGAAACTTCCTGTGCCGAATAACCGTGACCAAACGAAAAAAGAGTGCCTGTCATGCCGCCCTTGATGATCTGCAATCTCGGCAGATGCAAGCTTGGGTGCCGAGATACTTGATTCGAATCCCTCAATGCGCCTTTCTTTTAGGCATGAGTACCAAAACACCCGACCTGCACGCCGCCTATGCGCTGGAGTCTCCAGAGGATCACAAGCGGCTCTATGCGGAATGGGCCGGCGATTACGACGAAGGGTTCGCCGCGCGCGAGGACTATCAACTGCATGTCCACACCGCTCGGGCTTTTGTCAGCGCCGGAGGCCAGGGTCCGGTTCTGGATGTCGGCGCAGGCACCGGGTTGTGCGGTGCCGTTCTTGCCGGTTTGGGCGTGGGTCCCATAGACGCCACAGATATCAGCGCCGAAATGCTGGACCGCGCCATGCGCAAGGATATCTACCGCGATGCGATCGAAGCTGATCTGAACAAAGGTATCCCCGTGCCGCGCGAAAGCTACTCCGGCGTTGTATCATCCGGCACGTTCACCCACGGCCACCTTGGGCCAGAAGCTCTTCCTGCATTGCTACGCGTCGCCCGGCATGGGGCGCAGTTCGCACTGTCCATCAATGCGCAGCACTATGAGAAATTGGGTTTCGCGGAAGCCTTGCACAAGATGGCGCAGGGTCAGATACAGAACCTGACTCTGTCCGAAGTCCCCATTTATGGCGATCTGGCAGTTGGTCCAAACAAGGACGACACAGCCCTGATCGCCCTGTTCGAGCGCGTCTAACGTCCTTTCCAGACCGGATCGCGCTTTTCAGCAAAAGCACGCGCCCCTTCCAGATTATCCTCAGACCCATAGAGCGTATCCACGGTTGGCAACTGCCGCCTTGTAATCCGGTTCATGACATCCTGGAACTTGGAATCCTCGGCCTCTCGCACGATCTCTTTGATCGCCGCATAAACAAGCGGGGGACCGCTGGCCAAAAGGCGCGCCATCTCCCAAGCGCGATCCATCAACTGATCGGACGGCACGATCTCATTGATCAGGCCCCATTTCTTTGCTTCTTCCGGGTTGAACCAGCGCCCGGTCAGCAGAAGTTCCATCGCGACATGGTAAGGGATGCGCTTGGGCAGCTTGACGCTGGCGGCATCCGCCACCGTACCCGAACGGATTTCCGGCAGCGCGAAGCTTGCGTGATCGGCGGCGATGATCATGTCCGCGCTCAGGGCCAATTCCAGCCCACCCCCACACGCAATGCCATTGACGGCCGCGATGACCGGTTTGTTCATATCGCGCAGCTCTTGAAGGCCGCCAAAGCCGCCGACGCCGTAATCACCGTCTACCGCATCGCCGTCCGCTGCTGCTTTCAAGTCCCAACCGGGGCAAAAGAACTTGTCTCCACCCCCTGTAATAATGGCGACCCGCAAATCCGGGTCGTCGCGAAAGTCGCGAAACACATCCCCCATCACGCGGCTGGTGGCGAGATCAATCGCATTTGCCTTTGGCCGGTCCAGAGTGACCTGCAGGATCGCGCCCTCGCGCTTGGTTTTGACCGGATTCATGAGCTTGCCTTTCGGATCAGGGCATCCACCGCAACCGCCCCATCGGGGCCGCAAATGAGCGGATTGATTTCAACTTCGCTGACATGGGCTGCATTAGCAATGACATAGGCTTGCACGGCATCTATCGTATCCAGAATTGCCTGCATGTCCGCTGCGGATTTGCCGCGGTAGCCCGCCAGCAAGGGCGCACAGGCCAGTCGGTTCAGCGCCTTGTGAACCGCCTGACGGGACGACGGGATCAACAAAGACACCGAGTCCCTCAGAATTTCCGTTAAAACCCCACCTGCGCCCAACGTCAGTACATAGCCATGGGCCGGATCGCGCGTCACGCCGATCAGCAGTTCGGCAACCCCGCTTGGCGCCATTTCTTCGATCAGAATTTCCGCCGTTCCAATCTCGGACGCGGCGCGGACCACATCCTCAAGGTTCACATTCAACCGAACGGCCCCTTGGTCGGATTTATGCGCCAGACCGATACCTTTGACCGCAAATGGACCGACCAGTTTTTCTACAGACCGCCGTGCCACTTCAGGCTGCGCCACGACGCTTTTCGGCACTCGTACACCGTATTCCTCAAGGGCCAATTTCGCCTCTGCCTCGGTCAGAACAATGTTCGTTTCAGCAGAGGATGGCATCAGAACAGAATCCGCTTGGGCGTCGAATGATCGCGAGGCGGCTTCAACGGCCGCCAGTGCCTCGTGCAACCCTGCAAACGGCACCACCCCTCCGTCCAGCAGCCGTTGGGCAACGTCCTCAGGCATCAATTCCGGCAAAGTTGCTGTCACGGCAAATGGACGACCCGAACGCGCCACGCAATTCAAAGCAGCCTGCGTTGCACAATCCCAATCTGTCGAGTCCGTGTGTGGATAGTCGACGATTGCCATGGTCAAACCCTGCTCTGGACTCATCATGGCGGCCCATGCCCGCGTCATGGCCGCCGCGTCGCGCCAGATATAGGTATGATAATCCAGCGGATTGGCCAATGCCACCATCGGCCCCAAGGCATCCCGCAATTCGGCCCGTTGCGTCGAAGACAGCGGCGGAAAATGCACATCCCGGCTTGTGGCCATATCTGCGGCAAGGCTGGCCTCTCCTCCGGAACAGCTAATGGTGCCCAAGCCGTTGCTATCCAGTCGTCCGGCTACATGCAGCAGCTTGAGGCACTCCAAAAAGCTCGGAATGTCATCCAGCCGTGCAATTCCCAACCGGTCCAAAAAAGCTTGCGCACCGGCATCGCCACCAGCCAAGGACGCCGTATGCGAGATCGTCGCCGCCTGCGCATGGGCAGAGCGACCCATCTTGAGCGCAACAATCGGTACACCCCGAACCCGCGCTTTTCTGGCCAAAGCCTCCCATTTGCGCAGATCGCCGAAACCTTCGATATGCACGCCAATGGCAGTAATGCGATCATCGTCCAACAGAGCCAGGGCAATATCGGCCTGATGCGTCTGGGCCTGATTTCCGCAGGTCAGCATGAAAGCCAACGGCAGGGCACGGCGCTGCATCGTCATGTTGATGGCGATGTTCGAACTTTGCGTCAGGATCGCAACACCACGATCCACAGGCCGCATTCCATGTTGGTCGGGCCATACGGCCACACGATCCAAGCCGTTCACAAACCCATAGCAGTTGGGGCCAAGGATCGGCATATCCCCAGCCGCTGCGATCAACTGCTCCTGAAGGTCCGTTCCTGCGTCATCTTCGGCCTGCGCCTCAGTAAAGCCCGAGGCGAAACAGACCGCGCCCCCCGCGCCCATCGCGGACAGAACCTTAACCGTTTGAATTGTGGCGTGCCTGTTGATCCCCACGAATGCCAGATCAGGCGATGAGGGCAGCACCTCCAGTGAACCGAACGCCTTTTCCCCAGCAACCTCAGCCGCCTTGGGATGAACGGACCAGATATCGCCCTTGAACCCGAACTTTCGCGCCTGCTGAATGACCGAGGCACACCACGCCCCACCCCCGATCACAGCAATGGATTCAGGGTTCAGCGCACGGGTCAGCGCTGCGGTCATGCGCCAAGCGCCCGCAGCAGATCGCGGCTGATGATGTGGCGTTGGATCTCGCTGGTGCCGTCCCAGATGCGTTCAACACGGGCGTCGCGCCAAAACCGTTCCAGCGGGTAGTCATCCATAAGACCCATGCCGCCATGCACCTGAATCGCCGCATCCGTCACCCGCGCCAGCATTTCCGAGGCGTTTAACTTGGCCGAGGCGATCTCACGGTTGGCCGGCAATCCCTGATCCAACCGATCCGCGGCAGCAAGGGTCAGCAGGTCGGCGGCGTCAATCTCGGTGATCATGTCGGCGATCTGGAAAGACACGCCCTGAAACTTACCGATCTTCTGGCCGAACTGTTCACGCGTTGCAGCATAATCCAACGCATAGTCGAATGCCCGGCGCGCACGCCCAACCGACATGGCGGCGACGGTGATCCGCGTTGCATAGAGCCATGTGTTCATCACCTCAAACCCGCCATCGACCTCGCCCAAAACCTGCGCATCCGGCAGGCGGCAATCGTCGAAATCCAGCACCATGTTCTTATAGCCGCGGTGGCTGACCGACTTATATCCGTCACGAATCGTGAAACCCGGAGTGCCGCGATCCACCAAAAAGGCGGTGATGCGCTTCTTGGGGCCTTTGGGTGTTTGATCCTCGCCGGTTGCGATGAAGACGATGATGAAATCCGCGTGTTCTGCGCCCGAGATGAAATGTTTGGTGCCATTGACCACCCAATCACCACCGTCCCTCACAGCAGCGCACTTCATCCCCCGCACGTCCGAGCCCGCGCCCGGTTCGGTCATCGCCAGCGCATCCATCTTTTCACCACGCACGGCGGGCATCAGATACCGCTCGACCTGATCGCCTTCGCACGCCATCAGAATGTTCTGCGGGCGTCCGAAGAAATGGTTCAAGGCCATCGACCCGCGACCCAGTTCACGCTCGACCAGTGCGAATTCCAAATGGTTCAGGCCAGCGCAGCCGACGCTTTCGGGAAAATTGCAGGCATAAAACCCCAGCTCGATCGTCTTGCGCTTGATCTCGTTAGCGATCTCCTGCGGAACCTCGCCCGTGCGCTCAACCATGTCTTCATGCGGGTAAATCTCATTTTCGACGAAACTGCGAACGGTCGATACGATCATCTCTTGTTCGTCGGACAGGCCGTATTGCATTTGGAGTCTCCACGTCTGAATCTGAACATATCCTGACGCGGGTTGATCTTTCTGTCGTGCAGAAATAGTCATGAAGCATGCAGAAATGGATCAAATCCCCCTCTGCGCCGCAGCAATTCGGGGTGCTTCTGTTCGACGGGTTTTCAAATCACTGCCTCGCCAACACGGTCGAGCCCCTGCGTGCGGCAAACACGATAGCAGGTCAAAAACTGTATGATTGGAACTTTCTGTCACTGGACCGCACGCCCGTGACGTCTTCTTCAGGTTTGCAGGTCGCACCGCACCAAACGCTTCAAGATGCCCGCGGGGATATTCTGTTCGTCATGCCCTCTTACGGGTTCCGGGCGCATGGCGGATGGCGCACCTTGGCCGGGTTGCGCGCTTCTGCTGGTCGCTATGCGAAACTGGCCGGATTGGACACCGGAAGCTGGCTGCTGGCGCTTGCGGGGTTGCTGGACGCTCACCGCGCCACGATCCACTGGGAAGAACTGAACAGCTTTACCGAGCGGTTCCCCGACATCGACACAAGGCGCGAGCGTTACATCATCGACCGCAAGCGCATCACCTGCTCAGGTGCTATGGCCGCCTTTGATCTGGTCCTGCACCTGGTCGGGCAGGATCACGGGCAAGCCCTGGCACTGGAGGTGGCGCAGCTTTTCATGACCCGCGATTCCGCGCGCTCGCATTCCGGTGGCGCGGGTGCGACCAGCGGATACGTGAACAAGGCGCTGGCATTGATGCAGGAGAATCTGGAAACGCCGCTGGCTATCACCGAAATCGCCCGCCGCGTTGGACGATCACACAAAGCTCTGTCCGTTCGGATGCACGCGGAACTGGGCGCGGGCCCAGCGCAAGTTTACCGCCGCCTGCGCCTGAACCTTGCGCGCAAGCTTGTCACCGAAACCGACCTGACGATTACAGAGGTCGCCTTGCGGTCAGGCTATGACGATCCCAGCGCGCTGACCCGTGCATTCCGGGCCGAATTCGGCGTTACGCCACGCACGTTGCGGGCCGGTTAGGTATACATCTGTTTCTTGAAGGCACGCGTTCGGGTCGTCGCGTCAGCCGATCCATCGTGATACGTGCCAAACCACTTATCGAATGGGATCTCGGACGTTCCATAGTTGCATTCAAAATACCGGTGGTGGAGTTGGTGAAAGAAATCCCCGGCACGGGCAGCATCCGTCTCGCCTGCCCTGAGTTTTTCGAACCCCGAATGCGACAGCACCGGGCTGATCTGCTGGAAATAGGTATGAAACAGCAGGTGCAGCGGGTGCGACGGCACGATCAGGTGAATGAAATAGGTCGTGAAGTACAAAAGGTTCTCGTACCAGTGGTTCGAAATGCCCGACCATGGCCCGATGTTCACGTTGCGGTGGTGAACCGCGTGGACGTGTTTATAAAGCTTCGGATGATGTTCCAGCCGGTGAACCCAGTAGAAATGCAGCCCTGACCACATCGGGATGAACAGCATCCACACCACGCACCAGACCGGCGCGCTGGCCCATGTCACGGT
This sequence comes from Ruegeria sp. HKCCA5491, assembly GCF_013034565.1. NCBI lineage: Bacteria > Pseudomonadati > Pseudomonadota > Alphaproteobacteria > Rhodobacterales > Roseobacteraceae > Ruegeria > Ruegeria sp. HKCCA5491. The sequence continues at coordinate 212,967 of NZ_WQGG01000007.1, read as the reverse complement.
CGGCACATATCCGTTCGCCATCGCCCAGTAGATCACCCATTGATAAACGGTGGCGACCGTCATCGCGCTGCCCAGCGTCCACCAGATGTTATCCCAGACCTGATTGCGGAATGTGAAGTTGCCGTTGTCGCGAGTCAGGTCCCGGCGATCGAATTTCTTGTACATGCCCTGCCCTTTGCGCATGTACAGCCACCAATGAAGCCCGCCGGCGACCAGGATCTGCGGCACCATGTTCAGCAACCAGATGCGGAACATCCAGCCGGGCGCGAAGCTCTGCATCGTTTCCAACGCAGGAAAGAAAAACACGTAAGCCGTCACCGCCAGAACCATGCAAAGCGTCAGCGACGTGATCTGCAACCAAGCGCCGCTGTACCACTTCAAAACGGCTGCGGGGCGTGGTGGCCAGTTGAACAATGGGTTCAATCCCACCGGCCCGTCAGGATGGTAGTGCCAGCGGGCGGCTTCGGGGTCCTGAGACGCGTTTGTCATCGCGGCCTCCTGCTTATGTGGCGTAGTCTGAGCCTTCGGCATCCAGCAGAGATTTGATCTCTCGCAGATGTGCTTCGGCCTGATCGGGATAGTCGTCCAGTTCTTGCGCGGTCTTTTCGGCAACCTCGTCCGATAACACGCGCAAGGGCTGACCGGTCTGAAGCGCGCGAATATATGTTTCGGCCGCCCGTTCGAAATAATAGAGCCTATTAAAGGCATCTGCCGGGTCGCTGCCGATGACCAACACCCCGTGATTACCCATGATCATGACCTTCTTTTTCGGGTCTGAAAGCATGGCCGCGCAACGCTCACCTTCGCTTTCAAAGGCCAGTCCGCCAAATTCCTCATCTACCACATATCGGTCGTAAAAGGTTGCCGTGTTCTGGTCGATCGGCGGCAGGGTGCTGTCAGCAAGCGAGGCGAGAACTGTCGCAAAAATGGAATGTACATGCATCACACAGCGCGCATGAGGGCAGCGCCGGTGAATAGACCCATGCAAACCCCATGCTGTCGGGTCCGGAGCGCCGGGTTGGGCCATCACATCAGGATCATTCGCGTCCAAAAGCAACAGGTTTGACGCCTTGACCCGCGCAAAATGCATCTGGTTGGCGTTCATCAGGAATTGCGTTCCTTCCGGATTGACCGCCAAGCTGAAATGGTTGGCCACGCCCTCATGCATGTTCAACCGTTCCGTCCACCGGAAAGTCGCGGCAAGGTTCACGCGCTCGGACCAGTGGTCGATATTGGGCCGCAGATTGGTGACGCTCATGTCAGGCTCCTGTCGGGTGAATTCGAACTACAAAAAGCCTGCCTTCGCCGGGGATGTTTGACCAACGAAAAAAACGCAAGTAATGCATTAGTCAAACTTATGCTTGAGTTATGCCAATGCAGAAATCTCTTCCTCCTCTGGGGTGGCTGCGCACGTTCGAGGCCGCGGCACGCCATCTTTCGTTCACCGGTGCCGCGCGGGACCTGAACATGACGCAAAGCGCGGTCAGTCAGCAAATCAAATCGCTGGAGGGGTATCTGGGTCAGCCCTTATTCTTGCGTAGGCCCCGCGCACTGGAACTGACGGAAGCCGGAATTACTTACCTGCCGGTTGTGCGAGATGCGTTTCGAACTCTGGTTCGGGGCACACAGGCCGTCACCGGCACGCAGCAGAACGCAGTACAGGTTCAAAGCAACATATCTTTCGCCGTGAACTGGCTTGCCCCAAGACTTCCGAGATTTCGGGCGAAGCACCCGGAGGTTCAGTTGAATATCTTCACAGAGCTTTGGGAACCAAGGGAAATGGCCGAAGGCGCTGCGGTCGAGATCCGGTACTCTCTGCGTCCCTCAGATACGGTACGCACCGAGTTATTAAGGACCGATCATTATTATCCAGTCTGCGCGCCGGGGTATCAGGTTACGCTGGAAACTTTGCAGCAACATCCGTTGTTCGATTGCTCCAACCTGCTGTCGAATTGGGAGAGCTGGGTCGAAGAACAGGGTCTAATTTGGAAAAAACCGCCCATCACTTACTCGACGACCTATCTGGTCAGCCTCTCGGTGGCGATGGCAGGCGGTGGGCTGTGCCTGACACATGACACCATCGCCCGCAGGTTAATTGACGAGGGCAAACTCATCGCGCCTTTCGATCATCACGCGGCAATGCCCGAAGCTTATTATCTACTGCTGTCGCCTCAGGCCGAAGAAACACCCGGAGCATTGGCCTTTGCCGATTGGGTGCGCCGCGAGATTGAAAGCGATCTTCAAACATGATGGAACGCTCCCGCCCATCGGCAATGCCCACAGGGGGCATCTTCTTTGGTTGGGCCGGGCAGCGCTGACGCGCTGCGTGACGGTTTCATGATAGCTCTTCAGCAGGGGTTGAACCTTTCCCAACATTCAGGAAAGTTGGGCCATGGAATACACACCTTTCCCAAGTTGGCCCGAAGTCGCCCCCCGTTTGATCGCTGTCGCTGCAGGACGCGAAGCCGCAGATCTGGTTATCCGCGGCGGGTCGTGGGTAAATGTGCACAGCCGCGAAGTTCGGCCAGGTCACGATATTGCCATTGCATCCGGGCGCATTGCCTTTGTGGGACCAGATGCGTCGCATTGCGTCGGGCCAGACACCCGGATCATCAAAGCAAACGGTCGCTTCATGCTGCCCGGCTTGTGCGATGCCCATATGCATATCGAATCGGGGATGCTGACACCAGCCGAGTTCGCCCGCGCGGTCATTCCACATGGAACCACCAGCATGTTCACCGACCCGCATGAAATCGCCAACGTGCTGGGGTTAGACGGCGTGCGGATGATGCATGACGAAGCGTTGATGCAGCCCGTGAACATCTACACCCAGATGCCATCCTGCGCACCGTCTGCGCCCGGCCTTGAAACAACGGGATACGAAATCACCGCACAGGACGTTTCCGAAGCGATGTCCTGGCCCGGCATAATCGGACTGGGCGAGATGATGAACTTCCCGGGTGTGATCAATGGCGACCCCAAGATGCTTGCCGAGATCGCAGCAACGCAAAATGCGGGAAAAACAGTAGGCGGACACTACGCTTCGCCTGATTTAGGGCCTGATTTTGCGGCATACGTGGCAGGCGGACCGGCAGACGATCACGAAGGAACCTGCGAAGCCGACGCAATCGCGCGGGTTCGACAAGGTATGCGATCCATGATGCGGTTGGGGTCGGCATGGTTCGACGTGGAAAGCCAAATTACGGCCGTTACCGAGAAAGGGCTGGACCCAAGGAACTTCATACTTTGCACGGATGATTGTCACTCTGGGACATTGGTCAATGATGGTCATATGAACCGGGTCGTGAGACATGCGATCGCCTGCGGGTGCGATCCGTTGATCGCATTGCAAATGGCCACGATCAACACAGCGACCCATTTCGGACTTGAACGAGAAATCGGCTCGATCACGCCGGGGCGGCGGGCCGATATCATTCTCAGCTCAGACCTGACCGAACTGCCGATTGAAACGGTCATCGCCCGCGGTCAGGTTGTGGCCGAGGGCGGAACAATCACGGTGAATTGCCCACATCTTGACTGGCCCGAGACCGCACGGAACACCGTCCATCTGGGGCATACGCTCGCCGCTGCTGATTTTGAGATCACAGCGCCCGCCGAAGCCAATCGCGTACAGGCCAACGTGATTGGAGTGGTTGAAAATCAGGCGCCGACCAAGGCGCTCAAGGCCGAATTGCCGATCATCGAAGGGTTGGTGGAAGGCGAAGGTGAGGTTTGCCAGATCGCGCTTGTCGAACGCCACCGCGCGACCGGAGGGGTCACGAACGCCTTTGTCTCGGGGTTCGGCTATCAGGGTAAGATGGCCATGGCGTCCACCGTGGCGCATGACAGCCACCACATGATCGTTGTGGGAACCGACCGCGAGCAGATGGCCCTGGCCGCAAATCGACTGGCCGAGGTCGGGGGCGGGATCACCATTTTCCGGGACGGCGCGGAACTGGCCTTGATCGAGTTGCCCATTGCCGGACTGATGTCCGACAGTCCTGCATCTGACGTGGCAGCCAAGGCCGAACGCATGGTCGAGGCGATGCAGGCCTGCGGCTGTGACCTTAACAATGCGTATATGCAGCACTCGCTTTTGGCCCTTGTCGTGATCCCCGAGTTACGGATTTCCGACCTCGGCCTGATCGACGTGCGTACATTTGAAAAAATTGACCTTCTGGAACCACTTGCATGACAATAATAAAAACACCAGACGTGCCCAGCGCCGAGAAATTTACCGATCCGGCTGCTGCCGTTGAACGGCTGGAACAACTGTACGAACAAGCAACGCGCTTTCTGTGCGACAGCTTTGCCCAGGCGATGGAACAAGGCACCCCGACCGAACGATACAGGGCCTTTTACCCGGAGATTCGGATCAAGACCTCGTCTTATGCGCAGGTCGACAGCCGTCTGAGCTTTGGCCATGTTTCCGAGCCCGGAATGCACGCAACCACCGTCACGCGGCCTGATCTGTTCCGGTCCTACCTGACCCAGCAAATCGCGCTACTGATCAAGAACCACGATCAACCGGTGACGATCGGAGCCTCAGATACGCCGATCCCGGTTCATTTCGCGGTGGCGAACAATCCGGATCTGGTTGTTCCCCATCAGGGTGCGGCCGGTTTCACGCTGCGTGATGTCTTTGATGTTCCTGACCTGACCACCACGAATGACGACATTGTAAATGGCGTTCACGATCACGAAGACGAAGATGGTCCACTGGCCTTGTTTACCGCCCAACGAGTCGATTATTCACTGGCGCGTCTGGCCCATTATACGGCAACCGATCCCAGCCATTTTCAGAACCACGTGCTGTTCACCAACTACCAGTTCTATGTGTCCGAGTTCGAAAACTACGCGCGCGAACAACTGGCCGATCCCGATAGCGGCTACATCAGCTTTGTATCGACCGGAAATGTGCAGATCACCACGGCGGATGGAACTCTGGAACAACCGTTGAAGCTGCCGCAGATGCCGACCTATCACCTGAAGCGCGCGGATGGGTCGGGCATTACGCTGGTCAATATCGGGGTCGGGCCGTCGAATGCCAAAACCGCCACTGATCATATCGCGGTTCTGCGGCCTCATGCATGGCTGATGGTCGGTCACTGTGCTGGTCTACGCAACACGCAGGCGTTGGGCGATTTTGTTCTGGCGCATGCCTATCTGCGCGAAGACAAGGTACTGGACGATGACCTGCCGGTCTGGGTGCCGATCCCTCCGCTGGCCGAGGTTCAGGTGGCCTTGGAACAGGCCGTCGCCGAGGTCACGGAACTTGAGGGGTATGAGCTGAAGCGGATCATGCGCACGGGCACCGTCGCCTCGGTCGACAACCGCAACTGGGAGTTGCGCGACCAGTCTGGACCCGTGCAACGCCTCAGCCAGTCACGCGCCATCGCGTTGGATATGGAAAGCGCCACCATAGCGGCGAATGGCTATCGGTTTCGCGTCCCTTATGGCACCTTGCTATGCGTATCAGACAAACCGCTACACGGGGAATTGAAGTTGCCGGGTATGGCTTCGGCGTTCTATACCACGCAGGTCAGCCGCCATTTGGCGATCGGAATACGTGCAATGGAACATCTGCGCGGCATGCCGTTAGAGCGCCTGCACAGCCGGAAATTGCGTTCTTTCGACGAAACGGCCTTTCTCTGAAGCAAAAAAGCAACGTTTTCCCCATATTTTTAGGGTTTTCGGCGCTACTATTCGTTGTGTTCGGCCACAATATCCCGTTACAGTTACGCGGTGAGGCCCTATTTATCGGGCACGTTAAGGAGACCAAGAAATGGCAAAGCCTATGACAAAGACTCAGCTGGTTGCTGCTCTCGCTGAGGAAATGGGGACAGACAAGAAAGCCGCCAACAGCGCGCTTGAGGCCATCACCGGCCTGATTACCCGCGAAGTATCCGCCGGTGGCGCAGTGACCCTGCCCGGCGTTGGCAAAATCTACTGCCGCGAGCGCCCCGAGCGCATGGTGCGCAACCCCGCCACCGGCGAGCAGTTCAAGAAAGAGGCCGACAAGGTGGTCAAGATGACCATCGCGAAAGCTCTGAAGGACAGCGTAAACGGCTGAACCCAGCTTTCACTGCGAAATGATCAAGGGCCGCCGTTCGGGGGCCCTTTTTCTTTTCCCACATATTTCCACAATTAAGAAATTCGTATCAGCTTCAACAGGTGTTTTCTAATTTCGTCGCGCCAAAAGGCTGTCAAAGTACGGACTTATTCTTGGTTAAGTTTCAACAACCGAACCCATGAAACCAACAAATGCTATTCCGAGCTTTTTCCTGCGCCACGCTGTCGTTTTGCCTGCTGTCTGTGCTTCCCTCTTCCGCAGTTGCAGAATGTAGCCGTTCAAACGCCTACAGCTTGCAAGCAGAAATCACATATGAGGAAATTTTCGATTTCGAAGTCAAATCTTATCCTCGCATTATGGCGCATCCTTATGAAATCAAAATCCCGAACACCGCATTTGGTCAACTAATCGCCTGTCGTATTTATCAAGACGGAGAGAGTAAAACCGCAGAGTTGCCAACTACTCCGGGCTGGGCCAGCCTGATTGCAAACGGGCCAGAGACCAGAATTCGCAATCATCAAATAACCAGCAGAGATATGCAATTTGTGAAATCTGGTCCGGGCAAGACACACGTTTTTTTCTCGCACAAGTTTCCAGATGCAAAATTTCGGTGCTTTGTTGCCTGCGTCGCAAACAAGAGACAGTGAAAAACTTAGGTGTGTTTGGGTTTTGTCGAAAGAGAACCCCAGCATCATAGGCTTGATCTTCTAAGCATTTAGACCAAGACAGCGCATTATTACGAACTTGGCGGTCGAGGATTGGCCCCAACATCTTGCGACCCTTACCGATTTAAGGAACAGTGCCCGAAATCAACGAAGGAGAGTGGCGATGGATCTGCGTGCCATGGCCATGGGGCTGACATTTGCGTTTATCTGGTCGTCGGCCTTTACCTCGGCACGCATTATCGTGGCGGATGCCTCACCTTTGTTTTCTTTGGCCCTTCGGTTTCTGATCTCTGGTCTGATTGGGGTTGCGATCGCATGGGCCATGGGCCAAAGCTGGCGGCTGACCCGATCACAGTGGTACGCAACCATCCTGTTCGGTATTTGCCAAAATGCCCTGTATTTGGGTCTGAATTTCTATGCCATGCAGACTGTCGAAGCCTCGGTTGCAGCGATCATCGCTTCGACCATGCCCCTTCTGGTGGCGCTGGCCAGTTGGCTGTTTCTGGGCGACAGGTTGCGTCCAATGGGGGTGGCTGGTCTGTTTGCAGGGTTCGCCGGCGTCGCGTTGATCATGAGCAGCCGCATCAGCGCTGGGGTCGACATGTTCGGCGTGATGCTTTGTGGCATTGGGGCGCTGGCACTGGCCTTTGCGACGCTGGCAGTACGCGGGGCAACCTCGGGCGGGAATTTCATGATGATTGTTGGCCTGCAAATGCTGGTGGGATCCACAGTTCTGTTTGCCTCCGCACCGCTGTTTGAAACCATCTATATCCACCCGACGGTCCCACTGGCGCTGGCCTTTACCTATACAACCCTTTTCCCCGGCCTGCTGGCGACCTTCATATGGTTCCTGTTGCTGGACAGGATCGGAGCAACACGGGCTGCCACGTTTCATTTCCTCAACCCGGTCTTCGGCGTCACAATCGCCGCAATCTTACTTGGTGAGAAACTTGGACCACTGGATGCGGTCGGCGTTGGTGTGACCACATTGGGAATTCTAGCCGTTCAGCTTTCCCGACAGCCTGCGCCGAAACCCGGCTGATACCCGCACATCTGCGCGAGGAAGGCAAAACCCCCTTTGCTTTCGCCGCTCAAACCCCATTTATTAGGTCAAACCAGTTTCCACACGTCCCGAGGACCAATGACCCGATACACCAAAAACCCCGAGGCGATTGCTGCCCTGTCACCCGAGGAATACCACGTCACGCAAAACAGCGGGACGGAACGCCCGGGCACTGGCAAGCTTCTGAACAACAAGGAACCGGGGATTTATGTCGACATTGTTTCGGGCGAGCCGCTGTTTGCCTCGACCCATAAATATGAATCCGGTTGCGGCTGGCCCAGCTTTACCAAGCCCATCGTGCACGAACATGTGGAAGAGTTCACCGACCGCACGCTGGGCATGATCCGGACCGAGGTCCGCTCGAAACACGGGGACAGCCACTTGGGGCACGTGTTCCCAGACGGCCCGCGCGAACATGGCGGGCTGCGCTATTGCATCAACTCGGCCTCCTTGCGGTTTATCCATCGCGATGACATGGAGGATGAAGGCTATGCAGAATACCTGATCCATGTGGAGGATATCCAATGACCGAACAACGCGCCGTTCTTGCCGGTGGCTGCTTTTGGGGCATGCAGGACCTGATCCGCAAATTGCCCGGCGTATCGCGCACCCGCGTCGGATACACGGGCGGTGACGTACCAAACGCCACCTATCGCAATCACGGAACCCATGCCGAAGGGATTGAGATCTTCTTTGACCCTACGCAGATCACCTATCGCGATCTGCTGGAGTTCTTTTTCCAGATCCACGACCCGACCACCGTCAACCGGCAGGGCAACGACGTCGGCATGAGTTACCGATCCGCAATCTATTATGTGGATGATGCCCAGAAACAGATCGCGCTGGATACGATTGCCGACGTGAATGCCAGTGGCATCTGGCCCGGCAAGGTCGTTACCGAAGTCGAACCCGTTGGCGATTTCTGGGACGCCGAGCCGGAACATCAGGACTATCTTGAGCGTATCCCCAACGGCTATACCTGCCATTTCCCGCGCCCTGACTGGGTTCTGCCCAAACGCGATGCTGCCGAATAATGGATAGCCCCAAGCCTGGGGCTAACCTGACGCCACCCTCGGGCGACCGCTGGCCTCGACCGTTACGGTCGCTTCGACAAAAACATCCTGCGCCTCAATTCGTGCGGTCCTAATATCGCGGCTGACAATCACCCGGATGTCTTCGGCACCCGCCTGACGGACTTCGCCTTCGGCCTCATCTTTCAGGGCTGTCTGTAAAAGCTCCAATGCCTCTTCAGGTTCGGTAAAGTCCTGTGGCCCGCTCTCAAGATGTACCCTATAGCGCCCCTCTGACGGTGACGTTACAGTCCCCGACCGGCGCAAGGTCAGGCGGCCCACAACAGCCCCAAGCGCATTGGCTACATCGGTATGTTCGGGCAGGACCATATTGCAATGCAGCCGCTCGCCCACCGCTGGGTAGTAGCTGGGTGCCGACGCCCCAAGGCCGATCACATCCACATTCAGGGCTGCATCCAGTGCCAGCAAACCGCGGTGCCGATCCAGCCCTTTTTGCGTCAGAACATGGTGGGCCAGATCTGTGGCAGACAGCCCAAAATCCTCAATTTCTTCCGCAAAAGCAGTCTCTAACAAAGTCAGTGCGGTTTGCTCGGTCAACTGGCTCACGATCATCTCGGCCAATTTTTCAGGTGTTGAGGCCAAGACATCCCCGGTACCAACACGCTTGCGCGCCACCAGCTCCAGCGCTTTACGCGCCGCTTCACTGTCCCACGAAGTCAGTCGCCCAAGCACATGGGACGCATCAGACGGGGTGACGCCACTGACCTGAACGATCCCGCGATCCACCAGCCGCGTCAGCGCACCGCTCTCCATCCGGGTTTTCAGCAACTCGGACAGTGGCACAACCCGATCCCCGAGCCTGTCCAACAACGCATCCTCCCGCGGTCCCAGTCCTTCGGCAGGAAGGCCAGGCACGCGACGCGCGAAGCGCGTATCATGCTCTCCCACCGTTGTCGCACGGAGTTGCGCGTCAAGTACCGGATGAACAATTTCGGGATGCTCTGCCGCTATCAGAGAGACAGGCAAAACCCGCCGCGGCCCAAGGAATACACCGCCTGCCAGGCCTTCAGTCTTTACGTGCACCTGACTGTCACCGCCCAGCCCATGCGTTCGCATGGCCACGGCCTCGACCATCGTGCGAAACCCGCCCACCTGCGCGCCAGCCGGGTCAATCGCCGGCTTTCCGTCCCGGATCAACGCCATGTCCGTGGTCGTGCCCCCGATGTCCGAAACCAACGCGTTTTCAGCCCCGGTTAGCCAACTTGCCCCTACAATCGATGCGGCAGGCCCGCTCAGAATGGTTTCGATCGGCCTGTCCCGCGCCTGTTCCGCGCTCATCAAGGCGCCATCACCGCGCACAACCATCATCGGCGCCGAAATACCAAGGTCCAGCAGTTGATCCTGCGCACGCCCGATCAACCGGTCGATCATTCCAATCAGCCGAGCATTCAACACGGCGGTCACGGCGCGTTTTGGGCCATTCAACTTGGCAGACAAATGATGCGAACACGTAACCGGCGCGCCTGTCTTTTCTGCGATGATCCGGGCAGCTTCCAGTTCGTGAGCCGGGTTGCGCGTCGCAAACTGCGCCGCCACTGCAAACCCTGACACGCCCGAATGTGAGTCTAAAAAGGATAAAAGCGCCTCAATATCCAGCGGGGCCGCCTCAGCGCCTGCATGCGTGTGACCCCCGTTTAACACAACGGCCGGATCACCCTTCAAGGCATCCTTCAGCCCGTGCCTGTCCAGATCCGCCTGTTTGAACCCGATATACACCAGTGCGACACGCCCACCCTGCCCTTCGACCAGCGCATTTGTGGCCAACGTCGTCGACAACGACGCCAACGAGATCTGATCGGGCGATACCTGCGCCCGCTGCAACACCGTGGAAATAGCTTTGCCCACACCAATCGCCAAATCCGTCCGTGTGGTCAGGGACTTGGCCGATGCTATTACGTCCTTTTCATCCCGAACAAGGACTGCATCCGTATAAGTTCCACCTGTATCCACCCCCAAAGCCAACGCCATCGGGACCTCCTCACTGTTCGCTGAAGATCGGTGTAGCGGTTCGCAGCGACACGTCCACCCCGTTTGCGGCACTCAAGCCAGTTGTTTCACCGCCCAGCGCGCGGCATCGGCGACCGTCGGATCAGGATCGTCGACCAGTCGCGCCGCAATCGGCCTCAGTTCCGGCAGCCCGGAATTCCCGATCGCATAAAGAACATTTCGCACAAAGCGATCCCGCCCGATCCGCTTGATGGGCGACCCCGAGAACTTTTTGCGAAATGCCGCGTCATCGAAACCGGCCAGTTCCGCCAGGGGCGGAGACTTCAACTCGGGACGCGACGCATATCTCAGATCACTTGCAGCGACGGCAAACTTGTTCCAGGGGCACGCGGCCAGACAATCGTCGCAGCCGTAAATCCGGTTCCCCATTTTCCCTCGCAGTTCTTCATCTACCGGACCCTTGTGTTCAATGGTCAGATAAGAAATGCATCGCCGAGCATCCAACTGGTAAGGCCTCGGAAAGGCATCGGTCGGGCACACGTCCAGACAAGCCCGACATGATCCGCAATGATCAACCTCCGACATATCTGATGGAAGATCCAAAGTAGTAAAAACAGACCCTATAAAAGCCCAATTCCCCCAGTCCCGGCTAACCAGATTGGTATGCTTCCCCTGCCACCCCAACCCGGCCGCATGGCCCAACGCCTTTTCCGGCACAGGTGCGGTATCGACGAACACCTTCACCTCTCCTCCGGCTTCGGCGATCAGCCACCGTGCTAACCGTTTGAGGCGTTTTTTTACCAAATCATGGTAGTCCTTGTTCTGGGCATAAACAGAGATCGCCCCGCGTTCCGCGTGCCGTAAAACCTCGGTCGGATCATGGTCCGGCGTGTAACTCTCAGCCAGCATGATCACCGATCGCGCGTCGGGCCACAAAGCCGCCGGATCACCACGCCAATGGGTTCGCTCGGCCATCCAGCCCATCTGTCCGTGGTACCCGGCCTGCAAGAACGCCTCCAGCCGCGCGGGCACCGCTGGCACGTCCCACGGACGGCACACACGGCAGGACACAAACCCCTCGTTCAGGGCCTGCGCCACCAACCTGTCCTTCAAACCCGATCCGCTCTTCATCTGGCTAAAAATATCCTCGGGGGGAATCGCGCCCCGGCGCGATGGGGGGCAGACAGCCCCCCTGCTACCCTATCAGAAATCCAGATCAGCGTAATGAGGCGGAGGCCGAAACCCCGGCACCTGATCCGCCAGTATCGACCGGAACGCAGGGCGCGACTTGATCTTGGCATACCAATCCTTCACCGCCGCCGATCGATTCCAATCCACGTCCGAGATATAATCCAACGCCGAAAGGTGCGCAGCCGCTGCAAAATCCGCCAGCGTCATCTGATCCCCGGCCAACCAACGACGATGATCCAGCAGCCAGGCCATGTAATCCAAATGGTACTTGATTGCCTTGGCACCTTCCTTGACGTTCTTACTGTCCGGATAGCCCTCGCCAGTGATTTTCTTGTTCACCCGTTCATACAATAGCTTCGAGGTGACCTCTTGATGAAACTTGTCATCAAACCACGCCACCAGACGCCGAACCTCGTACCTGTCTTCCGGTGTTTTCGGTAAAAGCGCGGGTTCTGGGCGGGTCTCTTCGATATACTCGCAGATGGCTGTGCTCTCGGATAAGGTCTTTCCATCCAGCCGAAGAACCGGGACTTTTCCCGCAGGGTTACGGCGCAGGAAATCCGGGTCTTGTTCCCAGTATCTCTCTTCCACCAGTTCAACCTCAATCTTCTTTTCTGCCAGCGACAACCGGACCTTGCGGCAATACGGGGACAGGGGAACGTGAAACAGACGCGCCATGATCTTCCAATCGAACCAGTGAATACCCTCCAGCTTTAGCGCCGAGAGGGTTTGTTTTTCAATCCTCGAAACAATCCGCCCGACCATCTGCGCGGATGGTGGCCGCTCCATCTAGGATCGAGGCCGCCCGCCTGCGTGTACGCACCGAGGGATCGGTCACCGACCGATTGCGCGGCGACGGCAGGATTGCCGCAATCCGCGCGGCCTGCACCGAGGACAGTTTTGACGCTGGAATGTTGAAATTGCGCTGGGCTGCTGCTTCGACCCCGAAAACTCCATTCCCGGTCTCGGCCACGTTCAGGTAAACCTCAAGGATACGCTGTTTGCTCCAGAATATTTCGACCACCGGCGTAATCGAAGTCTCTAACGCCTTGCGCACCCAGCTACGCCCCTGCCACAGGAACACGTTTTTGACCACCTGCTGCGACAAGGTCGAGGCCCCGCGCGATCCGCCATCCTCCAGCGCGTCGCGGATCGCTTCGACGTCAAAGCCCCAATGTAGGCAGAAATTCGCATCTTCGGCCGCCACGACCGACCGTGCCATAATGGGCGAGATCTCTTCGATCGGCACCCAATCGCGTTCAACCTTGCCCAACCTGCGCCATTCCGACCAAATCGTATGTGTCACGGGCGGGTTCACCACCGAATACAGCGCTACCAGCGCAACCACAAACACCACACAGCCCAAAGCACCGCGTAAAACCCAGCGGCGAATCTGCATCAGGATCGGCGTTTTGGCCTTGGACGCCTTCTTTTTCTTACCGCTTTTCTTGCGGACTGCTTTCTTTGCCATGCCCCAGCTATACGACGAGTGATCGCGGTTTGAAACGGCTGGGGCGTCACCAGCAAAAGAAAACCCGCACGCCGACAGGGCGCGCGGGCTTCGTTTGTCTGTGCTTGCGAATTATTCCGCCGGAACCGCTTCCGCCTCGTGGGTCAGAGGATGGCTGAGATTGTTCAGCATCTCCTTCGGGCAGACCTGCAGGAAGTTGGCCTTTTCCACATCCCAATGCTGCAGAATATCGGCGGCCTTGCGGCTGAAGGTTTCTGCCTGATGGGTTTCGATCAGCGTTTTGAGCTGGTCTTCCCAATGGTCCACCGTGACCGGGCATGTCACCAGCGTTTCCATGTTCATCAGCGCCTGCGCCTTACCGTCGGGGTCGTACAGGTAGGCCATGCCGCCAGTCATGCCCGCGCCGAAGTTGGCACCAATGCTGCCCAGAATCACCGCCACACCGCCGGTCATGTATTCGCACCCGTTCGAGCCACAGCCCTCAATCACCACTTTGGCACCCGAGTTGCGGACCGCGAAACGCTCGCCTGCGCGGCCTGCTGCAAACAGGTGTCCGTCGGTGGCACCGTACAGAACCGTGTTGCCGATAATGGTGTTGTCATCCGCCTTCAGCGGGCTGACCTGCGGCGGGCGCACAACGATCATGCCGCCCGACAGGCCCTTGCCGACATAGTCATTGGCGTCGCCAGACACTTCCAGCTTGAGCCCAGGCGCGGCAAAGGCGCCCAGCGACTGACCGGCCGAGCCTTGCAGTTTCACGTGCAGATGGTCGTCCTGGAACGTATTCCGCATCCCGAAATTCTGCACGATATGGCTGGAAACCCGCGTACCCACTGTCCGGTGCGTGTTCTGCACCGCGTAAGACAGTTGCATCTTCTCACCATCCTTCAGGAACCGAGCGGCATCGCGCACGATTTCAGCGTCCAGCGTATCGGGCACTGCGTTGCGATCCTTACCGCGGTTATAGACGATATCCTGCGCGCCATCGACGGTGATCAGCAGCGGATTCAGGTCCAGATCATCCAGATGCGCTGAACCCCGGCTGACCTGCGCCAGCAGATCGGCGCGACCGATGATCTCGTCAATCGAGCGCGCGCCAAGGCTGGCCAGCAGCTCGCGTACTTCTTGCGCATAGAAGGTGATCAGGTTGACAACTTTGTCCGCGTTGCCGGTGAACTTGGCACGCAGGGATTCGTCCTGCGTACACACACCAACCGGGCAGGTGTTCGACTGGCACTGGCGCACCATAATACAGCCCATCGCGATCAGGGCAGCGGTGCCGATGCCGTATTCCTCGGCCCCCATCATCGCGGCCATCACAATATCGCGCCCGGTGCGCAAACCACCGTCGGTCCGCAGGGTCACGCGGTCGCGCAGGTTGTTCATTGCCAGAACCTGATGCGCCTCGGTCAGGCCCATTTCCCACGGCAGACCGGCATATTTGATGCTGGTCGCGGGCGAGGCGCCCGTGCCGCCGTTGTGACCCGAAATAAGGATAATATCCGCTTTGGCCTTGGCCACACCGGCGGCAATCGTGCCCACGCCCGAGGACGCCACCAGCTTGACCGTCACCTTACAGCGCGGGTTGATCTGTTTCAGGTCATAGATCAGCTGCGCCAGATCCTCGATCGAGTAGATGTCGTGGTGCGGCGGTGGCGAGATCAGCGTCACGCCTTTGGTCGAGTGCCGCAGACGCGCGATCAGGTCAGTCACTTTCATACCCGGCAACTGACCACCTTCACCCGGTTTCGCACCCTGGGCGACCTTGATCTCAAGCTCTTCACACTGGTTCAGGTATTCGGCGGTCACGCCAAAGCGGCCCGAAGCCACCTGTTTGATCTTGGCCGACGGGTTGTCGCCATTCGGCTCTGGCACGAAATGTGCCGGATCTTCGCCGCCTTCACCCGAGTCAGATTTCGCACCGATCCGGTTCATCGCCACGTTCAGCGTCTTGTGCGCCTCTGGCGACAGCGCGCCCAGCGACATGCCCGGCGTGACAAAACGCTTGCGGATCGACGTGATCGATTCGACCTCTTCAATCGGCACCGGCTTGCCCAGCGGCTTGAAGTCCATCAGATCGCGTAGGTGGATCGGAGGGTTCGATTGCATCTTGGCGGAATACTGCTTCCACAGCTCATAGGATGCCCGGTTACACGCCATCTGCATCATATGCATCGAGGTCGCTTCCCACGCGTGGGTTTCTCCCGATTTGCGCGATTTGTAGAAACCACCGATGGGCAGAACGTCCAGTCCGCTGTCCCAGCCTTTGGCGTGGATTTCCTCGGCCTTGGCCTGAATGCCCGTGACACCGATGCCGGAAATCCGGCTGGTCATGCCCGGGAAATACTCGGCCACCATGGCACGACTCAGGCCCACGGCCTCAAAGTTCAGGCCGCCGCGATAGGACGAAATCACCGAAATCCCCATCTTGGCCATGATCTTCAGCAGACCCTGATCAATCGCCTCGCGATAGCGCGCAACGTTTTCAGTCAGCGTGCCGTCCAGCAGGCCGCGAACAATGCGGTCGGCCAGTGAATCTTCAGCCAGATAAGCGTTCACAACGGTCGCGCCGCAACCGATCAGTACGGCAAAGTAATGCGGATCGACACATTCGGCCGAGCGCACGTTCAACGAACAGAAGGTCCGCAGCCCCTGACGGGTCAGATGCGAATGCACGGCACTTGTCGCCAGGATCATCGGCATCGCCACGCGACCCTCGCCCGAGTTCATGTCGGACAACACCAGATGCCCCGCGCCTGAGCGCACGGCCTCTTCTGCTTCGGCTCTGATGCGGGCCAAAGCGGCATTCAGTGCGCCCCGACCTGGTTCAAAGCTACAGTCGATCTCGGCCAGCGGCGAACCAAAGCTTTCTGCCAGCTTGTCCCACTGGGCGTTGCCCACAAAGGGGCTGCCCAGAGTGATGATCTCGGTCTGGCTGCTGTCTTCGTCCAGCACGTTTTTCAGGTTTCCGAACCGAGTTTTCAGCGACATCACCCGGTATTCGCGCAAGCTGTCGATGGGTGGGTTCGTAACCTGACTAAAGTTCTGACGGAAAAAATGGCTGAGTGGGCGGTATTGTTTGGACAGAACCGCAGACGGAGTGTCGTCGCCCATCGAGGCGATGGATTCTTTGCCATCCTCGGCCATGGGCGCAAGGATTTGTTCCAGTTCTTCAACCGAATAACCGGCAGCAATTTGGCGCTTGCGCAGTTCTTCGCCGCTGAACTTCGCGCTTTCGGTCACGTCCGACAGCGTTTCATCCAGATCGTTGATTTTGCCGACCCACTCGCCAAATGGCAGCGCACGGGCCAGCTTGTCCTTGATTTGAGTGTCGCGGAACAGCTTGCCCTTTTTCATATCCACGGCCAGCATCTGCCCCGGACCCAGCGCGCCTTTTTCGGTTACGCTGGCTTCATCAATCGGCACCATTCCGGCCTCGGACCCTGCGATTACCAGACCGTCACCGGTCACCACATAACGCATCGGGCGCAACCCGTTCCGGTCCAGACCGGCACAGACCCAGCGGCCATCGGTCATGGCCAAGGCAGCAGGGCCGTCCCACGGCTCCATCACCGAGTTGCAGTAGGAGTACATGTCGCGCCATGCCTGAGGCAGCTCAACCGCTTGCTTGGACCAGCTTTCCGGCACCAACATGGTTTTCGCCATCGGGGCCGAGCGGCCCGCGCGCACCAGAACCTCGAAAACCGAGTCTAATGCAGCCGAATCCGACGACCCACCAGCGATGATCGGTTTGATATCCTCGGCATAGTCACCAAAGGTGCCCGAGGCCATGCGGATCTCGTGGCTTTTCATCCAGTTGACGTTGCCCTTCAGCGTGTTGATCTCGCCATTATGGGCCAACATACGGAAGGGTTGGGCCAGCCACCATTGCGGGAAGGTGTTGGTCGAATAACGCTGGTGATAAATCGCAAAAGCCGATTCAAACCGTTCGTCCATCAGGTCGGGGTAGAAGACCGCAACCTGCTCGGCCAGCATCATGCCCTTGTAGATAATCGAACGACAGCTAAGCGAAGCCAAGTAAAGGTCAGAGATGCCCGAAGCTGCGGCGGCCTTTTCGATCCGGCGGCGGATTACGTACAGCTCACGCTCAAAAGTCTCTTCATCCACGCCTTTGGAGTTCGAGATCAGAATTTGCTCGATCTCGGGCCGGGTCGCGTTTGCTTTTTCTCCCAGACAGGTCACATCAACCGGCACGTGGCGCCAGCCATAGATGTAATAGCCCATGCGCAGCACTTCGGTTTCCACGATGGTCCGACAGCTTTCCTGCGCGCCAAAATCGGTGCGGGGCAGGAAGACCTGACCCACGGCGATCAGCTCATCCAGATTGGGTTCGTGCCCGGTGCGGCGGATTTGGTCATAGAAGAACGGAACGGGTATCTGCACATGTATACCCGCGCCGTCGCCTGTCTTGCCATCCGCGTCCACCGCGCCGCGGTGCCAGATCGCCTTGAGCGCATCAATACCTGCATCAACAACCTTACGCGACGGCTTACCGTCGACAGACACGACAAGGCCTACGCCGCAGGATGAATGTTCTTCCTCCTCGGAATAGAGACCGTTTTCGGCCATCCACTGACGTTTGGCTTCTTCGGCGTGCACCCAATCGGCATCGTATTTGGTCATTGGCTGTCTCCTTCTTCCGAGGGGGCGTACATGGCCTCGACCTCGGCTTTGGTCATTTGCTGGCGTTCACCTGCGAACGCGTACCCTTCGGGCTTTTTGTCGAAATAAAGTTCCAGTTTCAGCGTGTGGCCGGTATCTGGGAACAGGCCTGCGGCGATTTGCGTGTGTCCGTGCATCTCACCGGGAAGCGTGATCCGGTACCACAGTGCCGAGCCGCAGTCGGCGCAGAAGGCGCGCTCGGCCCAATCGGACGAGGTGAAGGTCTTGACCGGCCCAAGCGCGGCGTAGCCTTCTTCGGCCTGAAAAGTAACCAGCATCGAACTTGTCCAGCGTCGGCATTGGTCGCAATGGCACGCGCCCAGCGCATCGCGCGCGGGCGTAGCGGTCACCGTGACCGCGCCACACATGCATTGGCCTTGCAACTCGGGCATTTCGAGGCTCCTGATCGCTGGGTCTATTCGGCTGCGACTGCAGCCTTGGCGTTGAACCGGTCGATGATCGCATCGGCACAATCGCGCCCGTCGCGGATCGCCCACACGACCAAAGAGGCCCCGCGCACGATGTCACCGATGGCATAGACGCCGTCCATTTCGGTCTCGCCGGTCTGGAAGGCGGCCTTCACGGTACCCCAGCGTGTCACCGGCAGGTCGGGCTGGCCGAACAGGCTGGGCAGGTCTTCGGGCTCAAAGCCAAGCGCCTTGATCACCAAATCGGCGTCTTCGACATAGTCCGCGCCTTCGATCACCTCGGGGGCCTGACGGCCGGTTGCGTCGGGCTGGCCCAAGCGCATCTTCTGCACCATCACGCCTGTGACTTCGTCGTCGCCGGCAAAGCCCTTGGGCGCGCTGAGCCACTCAAAGACCACGCCTTCTTCCTCGGCATTTTGGGTTTCACGCTGCGAACCGGGCATATTAGCGCGGTCGCGGCGATACAGACATTTGACCGAGGTCGCACCCTGACGGATCGAGGTGCGAACGCAATCCATCGCGGTATCCCCGCCGCCGATCACGACAACCTTTTTGCCAGCGGCGTTTAGGCGGCCATTGTCGAAATCTTCGACATCGTCACCAAAGCTCTTGCGGTTTGAGGCAGTCAGGAAGTCGATGGCTTTTTCGATGCCACCCAGACCGCTGCCCGGCATGGACAGGTCGCGCGATTTGTAAACGCCGGTTGAGATTATCACCGCGTCGTGCTGACCACGGATTTCTTCGAACTTTGCGGCATCGACGTCGCAATTCAGCTCAAACGTTACGCCACCGTCGGCCAGCAAATTGTTGCGGCGCTGTACGATGTCTTTTTCCAGCTTAAAGCCGGGAATGCCGTACATCAGCAGGCCACCTGCACGGTCGTAACGGTCATAAACCGTCACCTGAATACCTGCACGCCGCAGCATATCCGCCGCCGCCAGTCCGCCCGGACCCGCGCCGATGATACCCACGCTTTCGCTACGCTCCGCACCCGGTACAACAGGCTTGACCCAGCCTTTGTCCCACGCTGTGTCGGTGATGTATTTCTCGATCGTGCCAATGGTCACGGTACCGTGGCCCGACTGTTCGATCACGCAATTGCCTTCGCACAAACGGTCTTGCGGGCAGATCCGGCCACAGATCTCGGGGAAGGTGTTGGTTGCCTGACTGGTCTGATACGCCTCTTCCAAACGGCCCGTCGCGGTCAGGCGCAGCCAATCAGGGATGTTGTTGTGCAGTGGGCAATGCGACTGGCAATAGGGCACACCGCACTGGCTGCAGCGACTGGCCTGTTCTTCGGCCTTGGCTGAGGCAAACTCGGCATAGATTTCGTCAAAGTCTTCCTTGCGCGTGTCCGCGGCACGCTTTTCGGGCATGGCGCGATCGACTTGCACAAATTTCAGCATCGGTTGCTTGGCCACGGGTCAGACTCCATGAATTGGCTTGGTCGACCTTCTTTAAGAGATACAAGATCGGATGAAAAGTCAATTGTACTGACCTATTTTCAAAATTTTTGCCGCTGGGAGTCATCCGAGTGAAAAAACTTCACCTTTTTAGTTCCGATTCGGACCTAATTGTGTTCTTTTCTTTTCCGCATCACACTTATACCCAGTGAGCACAATAAAAACGTGACGGTGGCACGGGCAATTCGATGAGCCTTTTTCAATTGATTCTCACGGCAATAATTCAGGGTATCACTGAATTCCTGCCGATCTCATCTTCTGGTCATCTGATCCTTTTGCCCAGCCTGACGGGTTTAGATGATCAGGGTCTCGCCATAGACGTCGCTGTCCATGTCGGCACCTTGGGTGCTGTGGTTTTGTATTTTTGGTCCGAGGTCAAGAAGGCGGTCTCCGGCCTGCCGCGCGCCCTGATGGGGCGTATCGATTCTGCCGAAGCGCGTCTGGCTATGAGCCTTATCATCGCGACGATTCCCACAATCATCGTCGGTGCGATCCTGTTCAAGACGGGCCTCAGCCAATCGCTGCGATCAATGACGGTAATCGGGTGGACGATGCTGGGATTTGGTCTGTTACTTTACTGGATGGATCAGAAGGGGCCGCAGACGAAAAAGGCCGGCGACTGGGGCATCAGGGATGCGGCCATTATGGGCCTTTGGCAAGCATTGGCGCTTATACCCGGCACGTCGCGGTCAGGGATCACCATCACGGGCGCGCGGCATCTGGGCTATACCAGAGAGGACGGTGCCCGGATCGCCATGCTGATGTCGATCCCGACAATTCTGGCTTCGGGGATTTTGCTGTCGGTCGATGTGATCCGCGAAGCTGATGCGCAACTGGCCATTGACGGGGCTATCGCTGCCTTCTTTTCCTTCATTGCAGCGCTGCTCGCCCTGACCCTGATGATGCGCCTGTTGCGAAGCGTCAGCTTCACACCCTACGTGATCTACCGGGTCATTCTGGGCGCAGCATTACTGATCATCGCCTATAGCTGATCAGATCTTCAGGTTCTTCGCCGAGTTTTGAATGTCGTCATACTGACCCGAGGGGCGGAACTTCCACAGGTATTCGGGCAACACCGATTCCAAAGTCGATGGCTCAATCGCCAGATCGGCAAATCCCATCGCACCTTCTGACACAACATTGTCGCGCCGCAGGTTCTTAAGCTGATCACGGGTCAGGATGTTGTTGGGGAAAAGCTGGAAGCTCACGAATTTCACGATGTCCAGCACTCCGGCCATGATCCGCGCCACCCAGAACGGCATTCCAATTATGACCCGGCGCCGGTGAATCACGTCCAGCATCTGCTGCATCAACGCACGAAACGTCTTTACCTCTGGTCCACCCAATTCGTACACGCCAGCCGGAGCCCGTCCCAGAACACCTTTCACGGCGGCTTGGGCCACGTCGTCCACGAAAACGGGTTGGAATTTAGTCTCAGCACCCACCAAAGGCAGGAACGGATTTATCCGGGTCATACCGGCAAAGCGGTTGAAGAACTGATCTTCGGTCCCGAATATGACCGAAGGGCGCAGGATGACCGCGCCCGGCATATGCTCCAGAACCCCAGCTTCACCCAGCGCCTTGGTCCGCGAATACTGGCTGTCTGATACCGCATCCGCGCCGATCGCAGAGATATGCACCATCTGCGCTATACCCTGCTGCGCTGCCAGCCGCGCAATGCGCTCGGCGCCTTCGGCCTGCACTGCGTCAAACTCATTCTTGCCCAGCTCATTCAGCACACCCACGCAGTTGACCACAGCGTCAGCGCCTTGCATCGCCAGAGCAACCGACGCGTCATCGCGGATATTGCACAATATGGGCTCGACCTGCCCCACAACACCATAAGTTTTGACGAACATGGCCTCATTCGGGCGCCGCACGGCCACGCGGACGCGCCACCCTTCACCCGCCATACGCCGGGCGACGTATCGGCCAACAAATCCGGATCCGCCAAAAATCGTGACCAGTTTGGACATGCGAGGGCTCCTGCTGATGGGTCATACACGATCTACCCCTCAAATCCCAAGCAAACAAGGCGCAATAACGCCGCGCATTCAGGATATCCGCGCCCTGTTCCACAGACCTTGGGCGTCCGTCAAAAAACTTTCAAAAAACTTCCCGAATCTGGTTGACGCCCACCGCCAGTAGGCTTAAACGCCCCTCCACGACACCTGCCCAGGTGGCGGAATTGGTAGACGCGCTAGCTTCAGGTGCTAGTGTCCGTATGGACGTGGAGGTTCGAGTCCTCTCCTGGGCACCATTTTCAAAAAAAATAATGTTTAATATTAAAAATTTAAACGCATTCAACGCTGACCTTTCCCCCAATTTATCCCCCAAATTTTTCACGGCTATTGCAGGGTGCGGTGCATCAGCATAGCCAGCTTGCGGATCGCCTGCGCATCCTGTGTCCTGCCGCCGTGGCGGTATTGCCCATGCCTCTCGCCGTGCGGACCGCCGCCGCCCGCACCGTGAAATCGGCAGACGGTCCAACCGCGCACCGCAGGGCCTTTGCACCTCTCGCCCGTGCGCTTAGATGTAGCCCTGCATCTGGGCGCTGCATTCATCAATTCGACAAGGTACATGGGGTTAGTGTCAGGTTTCGGCATTGCCCCCTCCTGGTGCGATCTGTGGGATAGCAAGAAATAGCTGGCAATAGTATTGTCTTACCCAAAAGCGGCCATTGGCAAGATAGTTGAACAACTTCCGCATAGTGAACGAAGCCGAACATGAAAAAGGGAATGGTTCAGTTGAACTACGTCCAAAGGCTACAAATAATTCAACTGTTTGGTTACCCAGAATAGGATTTCGGCAAGAACCCCGATTGCGCCTGCTTTTTCAGTCATTACCAATGCTGTTCCTGATGTACCAAAAGGAAGATCTTCCAAATCGGAAACCTCAGATAACTCGATCAGCACTGGGTAGCTAGAAATACCAGCCAGCTCTCGTATTGAAGGAAGCCCCGCGCGCAGATCAAGTGTCCCCTCGGCGGATCCCACCGGTAAAGCAACAATGATGCCAGAGAGCTCTGTGCCAGGCTGTGTCCGCAGTGCCAACCTAATCTCGTCTCCGATGTTTACGTTTTGGCGGCTCGATTGTGGAAGGGAGGCTACAATTGCAAAATCCGACGGATCAATAAATGTTATCGCACCTTGAAACGTAGTGGCGCGGTTTCCAGGCCGTAGTGTAACAGCAGAAACTACGCCATTTCCGGGTGAATGAACCTCTGTCTCTTCAAGGCTCCATCTGGCCTGCTCGAGCGCCATTTCAGCTTCCACAACTGCGGCGTCTCGGCCGTCAATCGTAGCGGAAATTCGACGCTCCAGCCCCTTCTTGCGCGCTTCAGCTGCTCGGATATTCGCGGTCAATTGATCAATCGTAGCGACGGCTTCTTGGAGTTGAAAGGTTGTCGATGCGCCTCGCTCTTCCAATTGGATGATGTCGTCGCGCCTCTGCTGCCCAAAGAGAAGCTGGGCATTCAAAGACTCGATTTCAGCCTCGGCTGCAGCGAGATCAGTCAGTAACTGGTCAGCCGAAGACTTAGCCGTTTCAAGAGAGGCCTCGAGACGTGACACTTCAGCAGCAAAAACCTCAGGATCAATTTTAAAGAGTAGATCACCTTCGTTAACGGATTGATTGGCCTCGACAGCCACCTCGACAACAGTTCCGGATACGTTAGGTGCGATGTTTGTCTCAATCCCTTGAACTGAAACTGGACCAGTGGGTGTCGTGTGATTCAGAGCTCCTATTACGACAAGAGCAATCACTGCTGCTCCAGCGTAGACAACCGTTTTCCAAAACCCGTTCCACGGGAGCCATTGGAGTTTAGAAAACACCAACCAAATCAAGCCGAAGTAAAGACTTAAGACGATGAGCATCAACCAACCTCCGAAACCAAGCCAATTCACTATAGCATTAAGGAAGCGACAAAAATCTAGGGATAGGCCGTAGCACGCTCGCAATACTATGCGATTTTCCAATGCCCACAGTCAGCTCGTCGTCCATACGGGTTAAGAATTTTGAAAATCCACTTTGGGCTCGGAACAGCCATTCGCTGCGCAGTGCATCAGTGACCGCAGTGCGGACAAAGCTGACTTTTATCTGTGATCGTACAGCCCTGGTTAATGTCGGCTGTGAGAGCCATTCGGTTATAGTTGTTTCTGGAAAGGTTTTTTCAATTGCTCGCCGAACTTGGAGGAGGAAATCCGGCGAGCTCTATCCAATCTGGGTATAACCGTGTTGTCGACGTGGCCATTAAATTCCGCGTCGATTTTCTCAACTAGATGGGGCTCAATCAAGGAAACTCGACGACATTAATGCTCTAAGCGCCCGTTGCGGATATTGACCCTTGTAGCGCACTCGGCGACTTCCATAGAAAGTTCTAATTAGGTGGCGTTCAAAATTGGACCGTCCAATAATCTTACCAATTCTCCAAAGTACCCTCCGGAACGAGCAGGACGAGTAGGATCAGATGTGATTGCTACGGCTAGGTTTCGGTCAGTATGAGCAGCGAAAATTTGCCCTCCGTACCCACGCGCCAAAGCATAACCCGAAGGGGTCAGAAACCAACCATACCCATAGTCTAACCCAGAGAAAGCCGAGCGGCCATATGGCTTGGTCGATTCCAAGACCCAGCTTTCAGGAATAATTTGCCTATCAGCAAAGGCCCCGCGGTCCCGAAGCAACACCGCGATCTTCAACATCGACTTTGGAGTTATTGCCATCTCATTGCCTCCTAGGTAGTAACCCTGTGGATCTCTCGTCCAAGCAGGTATCTCAATACCAAGAGGTATTCCCAGCCTCTCACGCGTGAGTGTCAAAAGACTTTGGCCGGCAGCCTCGGTCAACGCTGCACCAAGAACATGAGTTGATCCAGTGGAATAGAGCATCTGTCGTCCTGGCTCAGCAACCATCGGCCGTGTCAATACATCCGCGACCCAGTTAGGAGAGCTGATCCATTCCCCATAGTTACTGCCAGAGGTTCTTTCGAGACCGGCTCGCAGCGTCACCAGGTCCTCCATGGTTATACTTTCGGAGCCGGGTGTAGCATTAGCAGGCAAGAGCTGCGGAGCGACCTCCCGCAGTGTGGCGTCTACAGATGGGATTTCCTGCCGATCGATCGCCGTCCCAAGCAACAGAGCCACAATGCTTTTCGAACAGGACTTTATGTTAGCAGGCCTGTCTAGGCCTGCACCCTGTTGAGTCTTGGCGAAAATAACGTCATCTCCGCGTTGAATTTGAAGTGAACGCAACTGCGGCAGACCGCTTATCACATTATTCAGCGCTACCGTTTGTCCCCGCGCTATGTATGGAGCAGCCATTGCGGTTACGGTTGAGAACAAGAACTTTCGACGTGTGGTCATAGCATTTATTTGGAAGCTAAACTCTGAATGTCCAGAATTCTACGCAACATGGCAGCCTAATTGCGCAAAATGTTAGCCCCCCCAAAAAACGTAGTGGGGGATTTGTGGCAACACTAAGCTTCGTTGGTACACTTGGCTGGCGTCGTGAAGTATAAGAACCGTGTTAGACTGGCCGGGAGGACATTCTAGCAGGAGATCTCCAGTTGCTACCGAATTCACTCCGTCTCACACTCACTGCCACTACAATTGCCATCTCGGCGGGCGTCCTCCCTGACCGCGTCGAAGCGATATCGCAAGATGTCCCAGCGTGGTTACAAAAACACGTGGGTACGGGTGACGGCCAAATCGCACCGATCGTTTTGAACAGGGCGCGAGCGCTTTACATAGAGAAAGTACGACGAGGCGAAGTAAGGAACCCCTGCTACCTTGCCAAGGATGCAACCCGCCCCAGCACTGCAAGAAACGGCAATCCCGCGAAGCGGTTTTACGTCATCTGCGAGTCACAAAATTCCTTCCGAGCGGTTTCGTCCGGCTATGGAAATGGCCGAAAACTAAGGGGCGCCAATTTTTCGAATGGTCGGCAATGCGCGAAGAACTTCAGCAATGCAGAAGGATCTAAACTTACCGCCGGAGGTGCCTATGTGACGGCTGAAACCCGCACGTCTTTCAAAGGTTATTACAGTCATTCCGGCAAAACGCAGCCGTTCTACCGCACCTTTCTTTTGTTTGATGGGGAAGGAGAAACGAGCAATGCTCGGGAGCGCGCCATTGGAGGCCATCCCGCTGTTTTCCTTAGGTGGCAATGTAGGTTCAAAAATCCTCGAAGCACTCATGCAGATAACGACGGCTATGTCCCCTACGGAAAACTTGTGAACTACACTGGTGGCCGTAGCAATGGTTGCACAACCTGGTCACAGTCTGCCTCAAAAGAGATATTGGCACTTGTGGAAGGGAATCCGACGACCCTGTATATCTACCCGGAATCCAAGGATATCAATGCTGTCGCCAAGGCTGTAAAAAAGGGGAAATCACTATCGCGAGCAGGAGTTTATTGGAACGCAGCTTGCTTGCAAGCAATAGGCGCACCAAAGTTCTGGCCCAAAAGTAGCCTCCAACCGATCATTAATAGTTGGAGAGCTTCCTTGCCTAAACAACGGCCACTAGAATTGCCTATCTGCAACTAGTTGAAACAGCGCAGGACAACTTAAGAGCACGCTGCGCTTCAAGCATTTCTGCTTTGTGCTAGTAGCAGCCGTCGGCTGCACTGGGATTGTACGAACGCTTTGCCGCTTTCCGAAGAATCCAATCAAATGGGACAGTCGCATAAAGCGCAGCATTTGCCCCTTTGGGTTCGACCCTGTCGTTCGCAGCACTTGGCGTGAACTACTGCTGAGCGAATTACCAAATAGATACGTAGCCATAGGCTTGTGCCTCAATTTCAGTGCTATCCACGTCAACCTTTTATTGATACTGCGCAGCTTATTCCTGACAATTTTCGCATCTTTGTGCATGATGAAAATCTAGGCAGACTGTTTTTGTCTTCCGGGAAGTGCTTGAATTATCAAGAGGCGTGCTATGGAAGTATTGGTTAATGGCATAAACACGGTTCTTTGGAACTACGTATTAATTTACGGACTTCTTGGAACGGGTATCTTTTTTACAATTCGTCTTGGCGCACTTCAGTTTCTTCATTTTGGGGAAATGGTGCGCGTACTCACGTCTTCGAAGAGTACGGACAAAAGAGGTATTACTCCGTTTCAAGCGCTGACAGTCAGTTTGGCTTCACGTGTCGGCACTGGAAACCTGGCTGGTGTAGCTGTGGCCCTGACCTTAGGAGGTCCGGGCGCCATCTTTTGGATGTGGATCGTAGCATTGGTTGGAATGGCCACGGCTTATTCTGAAAGTACTTTGGCCCAACTCTATAAAGTCACATCGTCCAACGGCAGATTCAGAGGAGGCCCAGCGTTCTACATGGCCAAGGCCTTGAATGCTCCTTGGGCCGGAGTCATTTTTTCGATCTGCCTGATAGTCAGCTTTGGTTTGGTTTTTGTCGCGGTCCAATCCAATTCGATCGCCGAAGCTTTCGAGGGCGCATTCGGGTTGAACAAATTGGTCGTTGGCATAGCGCTGGCCGCAGCCGCAGCGGTGGTCATATTCGGTGGAATTAGAACCATCGCGAAGTTCGCAGAGATTGTTGTACCGCTCATGGCGGGTCTCTACCTCTTGCTTGCCTGTGTTGTGGTAGTCCTGAACATTTCCGAAGTACCCTCTATGTTGTGGTCGATTGTTGCAGTGGCATTTGGCCTTCAGGAAGCCGCTGGTGGCGTGACAGGAGGCGTCATGGCAGCTGCCCTTAACGGCATAAAACGGGGACTTTTTTCCAACGAAGCTGGGATGGGGTCAGCACCGAACATTGCGGCGGTTGCCACACCTGAGCCCCACCACCCGTCCAGCCAAGGTTTCGTTCAGGCATTTGGGTGTTTTGTGGATACAATTTTGGTCGCGACGGCAACTGCATTGCTAATTCTTCTGTCAGGCGCAATCGAAATTGATGGACCTACCGGAATGCGACTGACCCAAGACGCGGCGGCGGTCCATCTCGGCGAAATCGGTCGCCACTTCATAGCGATTGCCATCGTCTTTTTTGGCTTCACATCCATACTTGGTAATTACTCCTATGCTGAAAACGCCATGACGTTCTTAAAATTGGAAGGGAACCTGCCGATTTACATCTTGCGTTTGGGCTGCCTTGCAATGGTTGTTTGGGGCGCAGTGCAAGCTGTTGCCACAGTTTTTAATTTCGCGGATGCGGCCATGGGAATAATGGCAACCATCAATTTGGTGGCAATAGTACTGCTGTCTGGCACCGTCTACAAACTAACGGTGGATTATTTCGCGCAACGCCGACAGAACCTTGAACCTCGCTTTGTTGCAAGCAAATTTCCCGAGCTTGGTAAGGGCGTAGATCACACTGTCTGGACGGAGGAGATCCATGCCGAAACCCAAAAGCATTGAGAGCGAAAGACTTCAAGAAATCTTGGACGATATCGCAGATCGCGTTGCCGGCATGTCCGAGAGGGGGAAAGTGGCGCAATATATTCCAGAACTCGCCACAGTTGATCTAAACCAATTCGGTATTGCCATTGCACCAATCGACGGCCCGCTAATTTCCGCTGGGGACGCTGGTACGCTATTCTCAATTCAGAGCATCTCAAAAGTGTTCTCGCTCACATTGGCGCTGCAACAGGTTGGTGCCACTTTGTGGCAAAGAGTCGGCCGAGAGCCTTCCGGTGATCCATTCAATTCAATCGTGCAGCTTGAACACGAACGGGGAATCCCAAGGAACCCGTTTATCAACCCGGGTGCGATCATAGTGGCCGATGTTCTGCTCGAAGACCGGTCTTCTGATGAAGCAGTCAACGACCTTTTGGCATTGTGCCGAAAGCTATCGCAGGACAACTCGATCGAGGTCGATGCGTCAGTTGCAGAGTCTGAAATGCGAACTGGGTCCAGAAACCGCGCTCTTGCGCATTTTATGCAGGCGGAAGGCAATCTAAAGGCATCCGTAGAAGATGTTCTGTCTATGTACTTTCGCCAGTGTAGCATCGCCATGAATTGTGAACAGTTAGCATTAGCTGGTCGATTTCTTGCTGCGGCGGGTCAAAATCCGGCCACCGGCGCTAAAGTATTGTCCCCACAACGAGCCAAAAGAGTAACCGCACTTATGATGATGTGTGGTTCTTACGATGCCTCGGGAGAGTTCGCCTTCCGTGTTGGCCTTCCAGCGAAAAGCGGTGTTGGTGGCGGAATCTTGTGCATTGTACCTGGCATCGCTTCTGTAGTTGCCTGGAGCCCCGGGCTAGATCAAAAAGGCAACTCCCATATGGCGACTATAGCATTTCAAGAGCTGGTGCGCGCCACGGGGTGGTCGATCTTTGGACCGAGTGCATAGCGTGCCCTGTTCAATTCAAGACCAGTTACATAGCTTGAGCAGGCGCCACACTGAGGATGATCTATGACGGACAAAAATGACTTCGAAAATAGCTGGCAACCATCCCAACGGTATCCAGATCCCTCCGTTGTGACACTCGATCCACGGTTTGATAAATACAAGCTGCCGTTGGCCGGCGTAGAACGATTGGCAACTGGTTGTCGCTGGTGTGAAGGGCCAGTGTGGTTCGGTGACGGGCGCTATCTGCTATGGAGTGATATTCCAAATAACCGGATCATGCGCTGGGACGAGGTTACCGGACAGTCTTCGGCGTTTCGCCAGCCGTCGAATTTCGCCAATGGTCAGACCCGGGATAGGCAAGGTCGCCTGATAACGTGCGAGCACGGTGGACGACGGGTTACGCGTACAGAATATGATGGCTCAATCACTGTGCTAGCCGAGAGCTTTGACGGAAAGCTACTCAACTCGCCCAACGATGTGATCGTCAAATCCGACGGCAGTGTCTGGTTCACCGATCCACCGTTTGGCATCTCGGGCAATTATGAGGGTCATCGCGCCGAACCAGAGTTAGGCCAGAACGTATACCGACTGGACCTCGACACCGGAAAACTGAAAGTCGTAGCCGATGACATTCTAGGGCCAAACGGCTTGGCCTTCAGCCCCGAAGAGACCGTGCTTTACATTGTTGAATCGCGTGGTGAACCGTCTCGAAAGATACTGGCTTATGACGTGAACACGGATGGTGCCTCGATCCAGAACAAGCGTGTGCTAATCGATGCAGGTTCTGGCACGCCAGACGGGTTCCGCGTGGATGTGGACGGTAATCTCTGGTGCGGTTGGGGCATGGGTGATGCCGAACTGGACGGAGTGATGGTCTTTGCCCCTGATGGAACTCCTATAGGTCGCATCGCTTTGCCTGAACGATGTGCCAATCTCTGCTTTGGAGGCCGTGCCAACAGCCGGCTTTTCATGGCAGCAAGCCATTCTGTGTACGCCCTCTATGTCAACGTAGCTGGCATGGCGGGAGGATAACACTACTCTCAGAAGTGCTTCTGCGCGATTAAAAATAGCGGTTTACCTAATGCGCTCTCAAATCTCCTGGCTCCCTTTTTAAGTGAAAACTTTGGGCTCGGTGCGGTCGTTCGCTGCAACTTGCTTTAACGTCTACTTTGCGGACCAAGCGGTCACCTAAATACGAAAGAAAGTTATCAGCCAGCAAATCTATTTCGACTTCGGCTATGTGTCAGAGGTGGAGATCAAGTGACTAGGTAACAGTGTAGTTTTGTTGCAATGGCGAGCTAACGTCGAAAAATCAAAGTTCACTTCGCTGAAAGGGGAACTGACGACTCGATTACACTCCCACGGCAGACAGCCACAGTCGATCTATTTCCGCCAGTATGTCTTTATCAAAGGAGGCGTAGTGCTCCCAATACTTACCATCCTGGATCAAGTAACCAGCCTCGTTTTCAAGGCTCAGGGCTTTGCGTGAAAGTTCCGCGCTATAGTTGGTTGGCTGCAAATCACCGCTTAGCGCCGTGAGGCTGACTCTTGGGAAAAGCAGACGACTTTCCAATTCTTCCGAGAGATTGACGCACGCGCAGTGCTGTTGGGCAGCGATCGTCATAAGCCTTGCTGATTTGGCTTCCAAAGATAACAAAGTGATGTCTTCACGAAGAGGATCAGGTTTGCCTTGCCCATAGAAATGCGTGTTTCGTCCCGTGTAGACCATGTCACAGCCCAAGTAGGCTAGGACTGTAGGTTTCAGTGCGCTGAGAGCCCAATATCCAGCCGTGAATGCCATTGTCGCACCAGCATATACAACGCCACCAAACTGATTGTTTGCCGGAACATAAATTGATGAGTCAATCAGCCTCTGGGCGTGACTCTTCCGGTCAGGTCTATACTGTGTGGGAAAGTCATCAGGATAAACACTATAGTCCCAGTCATCCCGAATTCTCCATGCATTGTTTATGCTGACAATTTTGCACTTGTCTCGTTTCGGCCAAGTAACCGCGCGAATTGCGTCTGGAGCGCTTCCAAGAATAAGGGCGATTGACTCTTCCCCCATTTTGCTACGAAAGCTTCGCTTGTTGCCAATCAAAGTGCCATCCCAGCAATAACTCGACATGTACATTTTTTGATACGCAGTGACCGTAAGATCAGATCAAAAGCACAATAGGCTTTCAAAGCAGAGTTCAAAGTTTTTGATCGTTTCATGACGTATTGCCTCGGTTTAAATTCTCGGCAAGACGGAACGGCGGCTAAGGGCTCGGAACAGTCCTTCGCTGCGCAGCGCATCAGTGACCGCAGTGCGGACAAACTGGTCGTTCGCCGCTGCGCGGCAATGCACGAATTTGTAGCTCCAGACATGGTTGGGCCAGCTCCAAGAGTGAATAGACTGTCGTTAAACTGTCACAAAAGCGTGACGTTCTTAGACTAGGGAATGTGTTGGTAGGTTGAGCTCCTCTAACTACCGCCCCGCGTCCGTCTATTGTCTGTTTATCGTCCATCCCCGGGCGGCGCGGGGCTTAGTTTTGGTAGTGACAGTCCGCCGCACGTCTGTGCTGTCCGCTTTTACGTATTCCTATTACATCACTCGCGGAACGGCCCGTGCTGCCAATTTTGTCCCCTCTATCCAGCTGGTGGCACGGGTTTAAGGGTTTGCGCCGGAAAGCTGCCAACTGTCTGAAAAATTGGCATCAACTCGCACGCCGCTTGAACTCATCTGGCTTATATGACGGTCAAATATAGTGAGGGCACGGGTTATGCTTAGAATAATACCATTCGCGTTAGCGGCTGCACTTGCGATCCCAGCGAGCGCCAAGGCTTGGGTCGAGGAAGATATATTTAGTCCCCACAATCTTGAGACGGTTGCGGTAAGTATCTTTAACGACGCCGACGATGGATGAACAGCACGCTCCCTTAATACGTTTCTCATCCACTAAAGACCTTAAGCCGTAATTGGTACGTCTGGTTCATTATCAACTGGACAATGCCCGTACTTTGGTTCGCAGCCCTGAACCGCAGTACGGGCAATCTGATCCGATCTCCTAAATAGGCCGTATACTTTAAGATTCCGAGGTCCAATCCGGAATCATGATTCCGCAGTCCCATCCGGAATCGTCTCGTGAGTGACTGCACCTCGCCTCAGTGCGGGGTGCAGTTTCTTTTCGCATTCCAGCTTTAGACATGACGCGTATCGATAATGGGTTCAGCTGCCCACTGAAACCCTACGTGGACTGGTTAGCACCACCTCATTGCAGGGTACTTTTTTGCCAGAAATCCATAGAACGCTGGTTGGAGTGGCAATAAAACGAAAGCTGGTACACACGGGGCGTTTTCCGACATTCGTAGTCTTCAACGGTGACCGACCGGACCTGAGATGTCCGGTTCCATTGGCAAAGAACGTTTAGTGGGGGTTTGGAGTCGACACAGCACCGTGTCTCGGGCGAAATCGCCAAGGCTGCGCCGCTATTACCAGCAGCGCAACACATTATCAATTTATCGATCGTTCTTTCTCTTACCCGATTTGGATACTTGTCCGCCGGACGTAAATCCTTCGCCGACAAGACCCGCCCCAGTAGCAAAGCTGCCGGCGTTGCCCCAACCGGTGTTTCCCGGAAGCTGCTCAAAGTCTGTACCACTTCCGGGGCGCAGTGCCGCAGCAGTGTTTCCGTTGAACGTCTTGATGTTTTCGGTCATTGCTTTTGCATTGGCGCTATTGCCACCAGCAAACGCGGCTGTACCCGACATTGCAACCACTAC
This sequence comes from Ruegeria sp. HKCCA5491, assembly GCF_013034565.1. Classification (NCBI taxonomy): domain Bacteria; kingdom Pseudomonadati; phylum Pseudomonadota; class Alphaproteobacteria; order Rhodobacterales; family Roseobacteraceae; genus Ruegeria; species Ruegeria sp. HKCCA5491. The sequence goes on along the minus strand of NZ_WQGG01000007.1, from coordinate 179,815 downwards.
AGCTACAGCAGCGTAAACTACCTTCGTCATGTTGAATTCTCCTCCCAGTGACGTGTGTAGAAGATACGCCGCTAATCACTCAGTGGATCAATGAGCCGTCATTTGAGGACAAACTTAAAGAACTTGAAAAACCATTCGCGATGAATCCAAAATTGTAATTCTTGCTTCTAAAAAAGTCGCACACCACATTCGGGATGTTTTCGGGATTTACTCCATCCCGCCTCCATGCGTGTTTTTTCATTTGAGCACTCCGACGCAAACGTCCGGGAAGTTGTTTTTGGTCCGGTGGGCATTTCGACCCGTACCCCTTAAAGAAGGGAGATAAGTCATGACCAAAAGTTTCGACGTAAAATCATCCTGGGCTTCGGTGATGGATGAAACCAAAAACCCGTTGAAAAAGTATTCTTTGCCAACTGCCCACATGCTGATGCAACTGCTGGCATGGATGTGGAGCGCAATCTTCTCACTGATGGTCGGCAGCTATTTTGTATTTGGAGTTTCTGCAGTCGGTCACATGCTGTTGATCGGAGGACTGTTTGTAACGCTTTTGGTTTTTCACAAAGCTGAAGCTGAAGAAACCGGGACCAACTGATCTAAAGGTGTCCGATCGGTCCGCGTAGTTCCGTTCCGGTCGGCAAAACATTATCAGGTGGTTCGACGCCGTGCTCGTTCGGCCACTCGAAGATTGCCCCCAATCATCCTGAAAACTCAGTGCGGGGCCATCTGCTCATACATTTGTTCCACTTTTGCTCCACATCGGGGCAACAATTGGCTGGATGTAAATGGCGTTGACGAATGTAGACTTTGGTATGAAATCAAAAGATGCTGCGGCGATTAACATATTTCTAGTATTGTTTTATGAAGTTTGTTAATGTTGGGTTAATCCTGGCCCCCTCTATTCTTATTACACTGGCGGCTTTTGAGCCGCCTTTAATTGTTTTTGTTGTCCACTTACCTTGCCTCAAACGGGGCATAGTGACGGCAATTGGAAAAATGTAGGGTGGACTCTCAAGATTTTCATGCCGGCAAGTCTATCAATCTGGAATGCCTCTGGATCGCCCTGCAAACATGCCTTTGTTTCATGGTAGCTTGAGGTCGTACGTACTCTATGCGGACAAATCAGCCTCTGGCGTTGGTATAGTACAAGCCTTCTTTTCGCCTTAAGACAAGTTCTCCCAGCAATACAGATGCAATTCTTTTGGGCCTCGCTTATCAGATTGTTAGGTCGTCGACCTTTGCCTGAGGCGCGTTCTTTTTGACAGACTCAATACCTTTGTCCCTAGCTGAAGCGCTGCTGTATTGCTCGCTTGTTCCGATTACCTGACCGTTCGAAGCTTTAAGGTTGAACATAGGTTTTCCGGCAGAAGTGTCTTTGCGCTCGTAGCGGCTATCGTCGTTGGCGTTTTTCTTGACAGAGTTGATACCATTTTCTGCGCTGGCTTTTTGTTTATAACCTTCGCTGGCAAGAATGATTTCGCCGTTCCCTGCTTTCAGTCGAAAACGATACTCTCCTGCCTTGTCAGTGAATAGTTCAAATTTCTCAGCCATCACAGCTTTCTCCCTAAAGCTTTTAGAAGGTCAATTTCGGAAACGGCCGTTCACATGGCAAGAAAAATCTTATTCCAACCGGTCTGGGTAAGGAGAAAACGAACGTGAGGTTTCGGGCACAAATTGTTCTTGTGTACTATTGAACTTGCTCGCTCCGGGTTTTGGTCTGCCATTCACTGCTGGGAGAGAAACGAGACCGATCGAACGTCTCCTTTGGGCTCAAAGCGGTCCTACAGATGTATTTCCGCGAATGTCAGCTTTTCTGCACTTGGCCCACAATCGCCTGCCCGCCTTCGTTCACGGTCACATGTTCAACGATCACTTTTGACTGTCCACCGTTGCGATGCTTTCGCATGGCTTCGGCCTGCGCCGCAAACGTCCGAGCCAACCGGTTGAATGATCTCTCGTAGATTTCATGCTGGTGCAGACTGTCCACACTGTTCAGCTTGTTGGATATGCTCATGAGACTAGCATGCGTCGCGGCCATCTGCACTGCCAGCATCCGTTCCACAGCGTCACGCGGGGCCATGTCCTCGATCATCGCCAGCATGAAGTCGCGGCCTTGCTGGGCCTGTGGTTCATGCTTAGTGCCGCAGGCACCTAGGGCTTGCACCAATAGCGCACCTGCAACCCCCTGATCCCCGGTGCCGAACAGATCGAGAAGCACCTGCGGATCAGGGACGTTTACGTGCATCTCGTTTTCGCCGGTGCGGTTGACCTCGATCCCGCGATTGGCGGGTTTTTCTACCTTTCCCATGCCTTTCCCTCACGTCTGGCGGCTATAGCTGTCCGCAGATCGGTCACTACGATACAGGCGGCGCGAGCGGCTTCGATCAATGCTGCCGCCTTGGCTTCGGATCGGTTCTGGCCTCCATCATATTCGCGGATCGCGGCGCGCTCTTCGAAGTGATCCACGGCGTCGGTGATTTTGTCCTGCCGTATGCTGCTAATCGCTAATCCTGCTAATCCATCCGCTTCGTGCCCTTCCTGATTAGCGACTTTCGCGGGATTAGCGGTTAGCAACGTATCACTTGCGTTTTCGCGTTTACGGCCCTCGATCTTCGCCTGGACACGCCAAAGGGTCTCATAGGGGGCAAACTCAAACCGCTTCATGACCGCACGACCCGCCATGCTTCTTTACGCTGTTTGCCATCCACCGTCGCGCCATCTGCACGAACAAGCCAACCGTGGCTTTCAAGAAGGGCAAACACCTTTCTGCATTTCTCTGCCGTCCTGAGGCTGTTCGGCCCGCGCTGGGCGGCAAGGCCAGCAGTCACAAATTCCTCAGCCCAAGAAGTCAGAAGCCACCGTTTCATCAGTTCGGCATCAGCGATATGCGGCGGGGTCACCGCAGCGTTTTGCAGACGGGCTGCTTCATCGGCATAGAACCGCGCCAATTCGACTGCATCAGCCATCGTCTCACCGGTGACGGTTGCCGTAGTTTCCTCGCAGATTAACGTAAAAACCGCCGACAGACGCGCTGCATGTTCCGCCGTTTTGCTTGCGAAGGCGCGCACATCTTCGAAGGTCTCACCCTGCGCTTGGGCCTGTTCCATTTCACGGGAAAAGTCAGTCAGTACACCCCGGGCATCCTCGGCCAGCGTCAGCACCGGCGGCGCAAGTTCATTCCTGCGTCCCTCTGCAAACGCCATAGGGTGCGACAGAAGCCCTTCGATCCGCTTTGCGAAGCGGTCCACCTCTGCCATTGCATCGGCGTCCTGCGTCAGTCTCAGGCGGTGCCCGATATGACTGACGGGGCGGCAGGTCAGGAACCTTGCAAGAAGCCCCTGACCGTTTGCCAGCGGGTCGCCCAGGAATTCCTCTGCCGCGCTGGGCTGGATCATCAGGTGCGATGAGAACCGCCGTCCTGCATAGCTGGCAATGCCATCACCTGCCCGCCATCGGTCCAGTGTCGATCCGTCCCACATGGCCGTGAAGGTCGCGAGGGTGTTCAATCTGTTCTCAGACTTCATGCCGTGACCACCCAGCATCAAACCACCTTCATCAGTCATGATCCCCAGTGACGAGCGCAGTACTGGCAGATGCTTCACGATCCCCTCCACCGTTGCTGATCCGGTCACAATGGACGGACGCAGGGGTGGCTCAGGCTCAGGTCCAAGGTCGCACAGATCTGCACGGGTTGCGGCCTGATTTTCACCAGCACCGCGAAGGATAGCAGCTTTGCGCTTTTCCCAGATGGCATGTTCCCGGTGATAGCTTTCCAGTGCTTCATCATACTCCGGGCGCAGCTTGGCCTCGAAGGCGCGGACACCTTGCATCGCCAGCTTGTCAGCGGTGCTTTTACGTTCACCGCTTTCCGCCACGGTCAGCAGAAAAAGGGACACAGGACGCGGCCCGCCCAGTGTCTCCACGTCATGCAGCCCTTGCACTGCCAGCGCAGAGGCAGCCAGAACGCTTGCAGCACACATGGCAGGTGGCGCTTCCGTCACCTTTGCGATGGCCTCTGTCGGACCTCTCAGCGGCCCCAGTGCATGTACCGGATAAGGTGCTGCGTCAGCGGTTTCGCGGATCAGGGGTTGCGGTCCCTCTGGCGTAAATGGTGTGGGTTCAGGCGCAGTCATGGCGCACATTCTCCTGTACAACATCATTCCAATCGTAACCTTCGGGCGGGATCAGCAGATCCACCTTCCACCCCAGCGCATGAGCCCGCTCGGCCAGTGCATGTGCTGCCGATTTGCCCGCTTCATCGCCATCAGGTGCAATCGTCAGCCGGCCCTTTCGTTTCGGCAGGGTCAGCACGCGCATTCCACTTGTGCTGAGTGTCGCCCAGACCGTCGCAGGGCCTTCAAGAAGGCCACAGGACAGGCTCAGGGCAGTCTATATGCCCTCTGCCACGGCCAAGCGGAAATGGCCGTCAGAGAGCTGCACAGCACCGCCACGCGCACGGCCCAGCATCATCTTGCGGCTATCTGTCAGGGCAGTGTTGTCGCGGTGCAGATAGGTCCGGTGGATCGCGAAGGTGTCGCCGCCGTCGATCCGCGCAACCATCGCTGGGAACCGCTTTGCAGTCGGTCCATGCCAGCACCCCGGATGATACCTGAGCGAAGGTGGCAAGGGGCATGTGATTCCCCTGCCGCGCAGATAATTCTCAGCAGGGGTACCTTCTATGGGTTCGGTTTCCTCCCAGCACCTGCGCGCCTGATCCGCCCGCTTCTGGCCCTCCTGACGCCGCTCTGCGTCTCGCTGGGCCAGTGTTGCAGGATCAGGCGGGCGATAGTCACCTGTCGTCACTCCTGCCGCAGACAAGATCGCCGTGAAGGTGCAAGCGGATTTCTTGCAATGGGCTAGCAGTCGGCCATCATCGCTATCTGAGAGGGTCAATGCAGACTGATCGCGCCGCGCGTCGGGCTGGCAGACCGGACAGGGTGTAACACCATAGCTGCCGTGCCAGCGCCCGGACAGGCTCAGGGTCAGGTCACGGGCATTCATGACGCCACCTCGAAAGTGAACCCCATGCGGGCCAGCACCTCTCCAATCCGTTGCCATGTGCAGGTTTGCGCATTAAGTTCACGGTGTCCGTTGTCCACAGACACAGCCTGCCCCGTTGCGCTATGCCCAGCGCGCGGGGCTTCGTATGTGTTGGTCATGGGTCACGCCGCCTCCCCGTCCCGTGTAGCGATTAAGGTCGCGTCGTGGGCGTCCAGTTCGTCAGCGTTCCAACGCGTTTGACCGCCGATCTTCACCGGACCGGGGATTAGACCTTGCTTCGCCTTGCGCCACGTTGTCGCCTTGCTCCACCCGTAACGCTCCGAAACCTGTTGATCATTGAGCCACTTTGGCATTTTGTTACCTCCTGAGATTTGTTTCTCAGGTGTGACGCTGGCAGGTTGGAAACATAGCTGTCGATTTTTGGCTAGGTCACTTTTCTCGAAAAAGTTCGCGGACAAGCCCTTGAAGCCAACCCGCTTCAGGGTTCTTCAGTCTAGGGTGGTCGTTGTAACGCTCAACTAATTGCCGACACACTTCCCTTCGGTTGATTGGCTTCGGCAACTCCTCAGCAATTTCCATTGCCAGTTCTCGTATCCGGTCGCGATCATAGACGCGGGGGTGACCGGGACCGGGATCGGCTACCCCCATTAGAACATCTTGGGCGCGTTCAAAGTCGGCCAGCCTTATGCGCCCATCGTATGTGAGATAAGTTGACCATTGCGGCTTCCACGTCTCTTGCAATTCACCCTCTCGGCAAAGTTTGACTATGCGCTTAGCATCCGTCTTTGACCGAATTTCTACCTCTATCACTTCGCCCCACCATTCGGGCACTTGATCCTCACTCATCCCCGCACCTCATTCAAAGGCACAACATCTGCGCCACCACCCTTGCCGGTGACGTGATCGGCCCATGCGGCCATGAAGGGGCGGCGACGTTCAATCAGGTCGGATCGCTGATAGGCACGCTCTACAGTGTTGCCGATCATATGGCCCAGCGCAGTCTCGGCCACCTCGAAGGGTTGGCCGGTTTCTTCTGCCCATGTCCTGAGTGATGATCGGAACCCATGCGGACGCGCAACCATGCCTCGGTCTTTCATAAACTTGCTCATGGTCATGTCACTGATCGGTTTGCCTCGAAGTCCTGGAAACATCACCTCGCCACCGTGGCGCAGGGCTTGGCTCACAACCTTCATGGCCTCATCGGTCAGGGGCACCCGGAAATCATCAGTCGCACCCTTACGGCCCTTCATATGCGCCGCCGGGATCGTCCAGATACCGGCATCGAGATCGAATTGCTCAGAGGTTGCAAAGCGGATCGCGGCAGACCTGACGCCGGTCAGGATCAGAAGGCGCAGGGCCAGTTCGGTCACACCTTCTCCAAGGGTCGCATAGAAGGCGGGCACCTCCTGCCATGCCACCGCCTCGATCCTCTTGGCTTCGTGGCGTTGCATTCCAAGAAGCTGCCGCGCCTTGTCCACCGCTTGCAGGTCAACGGTCAGACCCAGTGCTGCGGCGTGTTTCAGAACGATGTTGAGACGGTTGGCGGCTTTCCGGGCAGTCTCGGCCTTCTCATGCCAGATCGGGGCCAGTACATCCCGCACCGCGATTTGGTCCACCTGCGAAACAGGAAGCTTGCCCACCTTCGGCAGCACATGGATTTCCAAAGGTGAGAACCACCGGCCCGCCTTTCCGTCGCCTTTCAGTTCTGCCTGACGCGCTTGATACGCATCCCGCGCCACATCTGCCAGAAGATGCAGGTTGCGTTCGGCTTCGCGCCGTTCGGCCTCACGATGGGCGATGGGATCAATACCCTGTCGCGCCTTCTGACGCGCTTCTGTCGCCATCTCACGCGCAATTTTCAGGGAAATGTCAGGATAAGGCCCCAGACCCATCTCACGGCGGCGACCATGCACCGTGAAGCGAAACACCCATTGCCCCGATCCGGCGGGTTGCTTCACCAGCCGCAAACCTGCGCCATCTTCATGCTTCCCGGCAGGCAGGTTTTTCAGGCTTACATTCGTCAACTTGTTAACAGACCGCAAAACCTTTCCCCCAATCTATCCCCCAATACATCTTGCGCTTTGATGGCAATGATTGAGACGGGATGCAATCAGGAAATACAAGTAATGCAGTTTGTTACCCAAAAATGCGCAATTTGATGATACTATATGTTGTGACTTGATATAAAGATAATGTGCCTCTCCTGGGCACCAAATCCCCCGAAATTTGAAAAACCCACTGTATTAGACGGCTTTTGGCCTCTCTGGATCAGCCTGCCGCCCCTTGAGACATCGCGGCAAGCTCTGTCAGTTCGGCGTTTCGTGTCGCCGATTGCGCCTTGACCCGTTTCACGAACTGAGCTGGTAAATCAGGACCGCCCTGCGCGATGTAGGGGGTTACCGTTTCATCCCCGATCAACTGGGCATATTTTGCCCAGGTTCGAAAGACGAACACGTCACGCAAACTGATAAATGGCTTTGTGTAGGCTTTGATTTGCGGCTTGGGGAACTTCGTGCCCTTGAAGTACTGTTCTTCGATTGCGGCCCAATCCTTCGGCGCTTCAAATTCGGTCTGCTCTGCGTCTTCCGAATACTTGAACGCCGGATACTCAAGCCCGTATTCCGAACAGCCGTGAGAGATCTTCTGATGAAGGCCAGACACACCGAACTCCGCCAACTTGACCTCAAAGGCGGCAAGACAGGCTTTGGCCTCATCCGCGCTGTTGCAATAGATGTAGCCTTTGTACGGGTATTTGATCCCGTCGCGCAGTTCAATCATGCACTTTCTGGTGTTGTCACCGGGAAGGTCGAGGTTCAGCAGCACCAGATACGCCTGGATCATCTTTTCCAGCGATTCGGGTAAAATCTGCACCTTGTAACAACCGTGGCACAACGCCGGGATTACCTTGGTTTCTGCAAAGAACTTCAAACGCGCGTCGCAATAAGGAACTTTGCCCTGAACCTTCAGGACCTGACCTGAAAATACCTGAGCGACCGGCACCGCGTGTTTGATGCCTGCGGATTTCAGGACATTTAGCCATCCTTTGTACGCCAGAGCACATTCCGACGGATCCAAAAACGCCTGTTGCCAGTCTTTGGGCAGTGTAGATGCAAGCTTGGATTGGGCCCGTCCAAATGCACCGGAAACACCCTGCGCGCTATTTGACATGTCCAAAAGTGTGACTAGACGGCGGATCGCCTGCAAGTCATTCGGGCGGACTGCAATCCTGTTTTCCAATTGTTCCAGCACCGCGCTGTTTTTCACCAAAGCCTCCTGCCACAGGCATCACGCCCATGACTACGGTGATTGCGCCGAATGCGCCTACGGTCAACTGAATTGCGTCCGAATTGGCCGGGCAATTGACCCGACCAACCCAATTCCGTCAGGAAACGGCCTGTTCCGATACGACCTCACCAAACTTGGTGAAGAACTTGCCTGATAGCTTTTTGGCCGTGCCAGCAATCAGCCGGCTGCCAAGCTGGGCGATCTTGCCACCAACATCGACCTTGGCGGTATAAGCCAGCACAGTTTCGGCCCCGTCTTCGGTCAACGTCACTTCGGCCCCGCCCTTGGCAAAGCCAGCAGCGCCCCCTTTGCCTTCACCGGTCAACGAAAACCCACCGGGCGCGTTCGAGTTATCCAACGTGACCTGTCCGGCAAAGCGCGCTTTGACCGGGCCGATTTTCAGGACAACTTTGGCCTCAAGCTCCTCGGGTGAATGCTGGATCAGTTCTTCGCAACCGGGAATACATTCCTGCAGAATCTCGGGCGTGTTCAAAGCCTTGTATACGACATCACGTGGGGCCGCGATGCGGATTTCGTCAGACAGTTCCATTTATACTTCCTTTGTTCAACAACATCTCGGGAAAACCAAAAGTGCGGTTTCCGTCGCTTGTTTGGGGGTTTGTTCGACGCGTGCCGGCCACAGGGACCGCACGCGTTTAAGCAAGCTTTTCATCCTCAGACACCTCTCTTGTCTTGTCCGTGTTCCGCCACATCACAACTTCGGCCAGGATCGACAGGGCGATCTCATGCGGATCAATAGCGTGAATATCCAAACCGGCCGGGGACTTCAGTTGACCTGCACGCGCCGGATCCAGCCCATTTGCCACCAGCTTGTCGACCAGCGTGTCCGCTTTGCGACGGCTGGCCACCATGGAAACGCGCCGCGCCGGTGTGTTCAGTGCGGCCTCAAGCGCCACAGCATCACCGCGCCCCTGAGACGCCACAACAACAAAATCCCGCGCCTCCAATCCAAGATCGCCGACAGAATCCGGTTCGAACTGTGCATGTGCCCCGCCCGTTTCCGTAACGCAAACCCGAAACCCGGCCAGCGCCGCGTGATCGGCAAGAGCGGACGCAATTGGCGACCCTCCGAAAATCACCAAACGTGGCGCATGTTGATAAGGCTCCACCAACAGATCAACCGTTCCACCCGAGGGGCAGCCGCTTTTGAATGTCTGCACACCATCCGGGTCCGTCATGCTCACCACCTTGTCCGAAGGTTTGATACGGATCATCTGCGGCGCACCGCTGGACAATGCATCCTGCGCCGATGTCCTGACGGCCCGCTGAACGCACGCGCCACCCAAATGGCCCAGTATCTGCCCATCCCGTGTGATCGCCGCCTTGCCGCCCGCCTTGGCCGAGGTCGCATCCGCCGTTCGTAAAACCGTTGCCACGCAAAACGCGTCGCCTGTCCGGCGAAGCTCTTCTATCGTGTCGAATATGTCGAAATTTGCCATGGGGCTCCTTTCACAATTTCCGGAATTGCGCTTCAAGCGCTGCAAGCGCTTCAAGCGTATTGGCCGGAAGATGGGCATCCAGATAGGGCTCGGCCGCCTGCATTGCAGCCGCGATGGGTTGGTAGTTTTCCCACCCTTTCAACGGGTTCAGCCAGACGATCCGCCGCGCCTTTCGCCGGATGCGCGCCAGAGCCGCGCCCAGCGCCTGCGGGTCCGAACTGCAATACCCGTCAGACAGGATCAACACGATCGTTCGACCGTTCAGCGCGCGTGCACCATAGCCTGACACGAACCGCTCCAAGCTGCCCGAGATATCGGTACCGCCCCCGAACCCCTCTGCCATCAGCGAAAGCCGCCCCGCCGCACGCAGGCTATCGCGATCGCGCAGAGCATCGGTGACGCGCATCAGACGCGTGTGAAACAAATAGGCGTCCGCCTCCGTTCCGCTGCCGATCAAACCCTTCAAAAATGCCAAGAATACGCGGGAATAGACAGTCATGGACCCGCTGACATCGCATAACGCAACAATGCGCATCGGACGCGGTGGGCGGGTGCGACGGTACAGGTCAATCGGCTCTCCGCCCCGTGCAAGACTGGCGCGCTGTATCCGCCTCAGGTCCAGCGCCGGCCCCTTCGACGCCTGCTTGCGCCTGCGCGACCGGCGGTCACGGACAGCACGGGCAAGCAACGTTGCGGTCCTTTCGGCCTTATTCAGAGCCTCATCATCCATCAACTCTCGCAAGTCCCGACGCGACAGATTCGCCGTTCGGGTCGCGATCAGCCTGCCGTCCATACCCTCTGCCTCTCCCTCATCCGGATCCGGCGTGGTGGGTTGATCTGTTCCGGATTGCGCAGCGTCCTGCGCCTTGTCCTGTTGCTGCCAGATCATCGGTTTGGCCGACTGGACGCGAACATGAGCAGACTTGGCCGACCCTTCCCGTTGCTTCCCGGCGTTGAACCAATACGAGTCAAACAAGTCATCAAACCGACGCCAATCTTCGGCATCTCCTGCAAGCACGGCGCACAAAGCACGCCGGGACTGACCCGCATCCGTCGCGTCAATCAAAGACAACGCGTTCAAAGCGCCCGCTGTTTCCTTTGGCCCTACCCGCATCCCATTCATCCTCAGATGCGCCACAAAGCCGGACATGCGATCCGCAAATCCAGAAGCACGGGAAGGAAACCGCGTGACCTGCATTACGCAACCTTTCCAATCAAGCGATCCATCACCTCGGGCGGGGCCGCATCATAGTCAGCGGCTGTTTTCAGCAGGCAGACAAGCGTTGCCTGAACCTCATCACGCGCCTGGGCCAGATCATTCACGCCCAATCCGGCCAAAGCCGCAGACCAATCCAGCATTTCAGCAATGCCAGGCGTCTTCTCAAGGTCTTCTTTCCTAAGCGCCTGCACCACACCAATGATCTGCCGCGCCAAAGCGCCCTCGATCTCAGGCATCCGGGCCCGCAAAATCGCCAGTTCCGTCTCGCGTGACGGATAGTCCAGGAAGCTGTATAGGCACCTCCGACGCAACGCGTCCGACAAGTCTCGCGTGCCGTTTGCCGTCAGGATTACGATTGGCCGAACCCGCGCCTTAATCGTCCCCAATTCCGGAATCGTGATCTGAAAATCAGATAGGATTTCCAAAAGATAAGCTTCAAATTCCTCATCCGCCCGGTCAATTTCGTCAATCAGCAAAACCGGTGGTTTTTCTTCCCCAATAGCCTCTAACAAAGGTCTTTTCAGCAGATACTCGTCCGAAAATACTTGTGCTTCGCTGGCTCCGCCCTGCGCTTCACTCGCGCGAATAGCCAATAACTGACGCTGATAGTTCCATTCATAGATGGCATGACTGGCGTCCAGCCCTTCGTAACACTGCAACCGAATAAGACGCGTGTCCCGCCATGCGGCCATAGCCTTGGCGACCTCGGTCTTGCCAACCCCTGCCGGCCCTTCCAGCAATAATGGTCGCCCCAAAGCCTGCGCCAAGTGCAGCGCCATTGCCAACCGATTATCAGCAACATAGCCCTGCGCGGCCAATCCGTTCTGCACATCACTCAAAGTCAAAACCAGGATCCATTCTTCATCTGGCTAAAAATATCCCGGGGGAGGTTCGGAGGGGGCTGGCCCCCTCCGTCCGGTCGGACCGGCCCAGGCCGGTCCGAACCCAATCACCCATGCATCCCCAACCCATTGGCGATCTTCCAGATCCGCCAATGGTCATGCGGCATATGGCTCTGCACCAACCCAAAGGGCCGGAACGCATCATGCACCGCGTTCGAGAAACAAGGCACGCCCCCAACATTCGGACTTTCTCCGACGCCTTTTGCACCGATTGGATGGTGCGGAGACGGCGTCACCGTATAGTCGGTGATATAGTTCGGCGTCTCCCACGCGGTCGGCAGGAAGAAATCCATCAGCGTGCCAGTCTTAACGTTACCCATCTCGTCATAGGCAATCTCTTGCCCCATCGCGATAGCCAACGCCTCGGTTACGCCGCCATGAACCTGCCCGTCGATGATCATCGGGTTGATCCGGGTGCCGCAATCGTCCAGCGCATAGAACTTCCGAACGTCCCATTCGCCGGTGTCCACGTCGATCTCCATGACGCAGATATAGGCCCCGAACGGGTAAGTCATGTTCGGCGGGTCATAGTAGCTGACGGCCTCCAGACCCGGCTCCAGCCCTGGGATCGCCTGATTATAGGCGGCGAAGGCGATTTCTTTCATCGTCTTGAACCGCTCGGGCGCGCCCTTGACCGAGAACCGATCCACATCCCACTCAACGTCGTCGTCATGGACCTCAAGCAAATAAGCCGCGATCATCTGCGCCTTGGCGCGGATTTTACGCGCAGCCATGGCGGTCGCCGCCCCCGCCACAGGCGTAGACCGGGACCCGTAAGTCCCCAGACCATAGGGTGCGGTGTCGGTGTCGCCTTCTTCCAAAGTGATGTCATCCGCAGGCAGGCCGATCTCACTGGCAATGATCTGCGCAAAGGTCGTGGCGTGGCCCTGACCCTGAGAGATCGTCCCCAGCCGCGCGATGGCCGAACCCGTCGGGTGGATGCGGATTTCGCACGAGTCGAACATGCCAAGCCCAAGGATATCACAGTTCTTCACCGGACCAGCGCCTACGATCTCGGTGAAATGCGTCAGTCCAATACCGATCAGCTTGCGGGTTTTACCTGCCTTGAAGTCCTCAACCCGCTGCGCCTGTTCCGCGCGCAAACCTTCATAGTCCACGGCCTTCAGCGCCTTATCCCAAGCGGTGTGATAATCGCCCGAGTCATATTCCCAGCCCAGCGCCGACTGATATGGGAACTGATCGGCCTTGATGAAGTTGATCCGGCGCAGTTCAGCCGCGTCCATGTTCAGCTTAATCGCCAGAACCTCAATCATGCGTTCGATGAAATAGGCCGCCTCGGTCACACGGAAGGAACAGCGATAAGCCACCCCGCCCGGAGCCTTGTTGGTATAGACCCCATCCACGGCCAGATAGGCGGTCGGGATGTCATAAGACCCTGTGCAGATATTCATGAACCCCGCCGGGAACTTGGTTGGATCAGCACAGGCGTCGAACCCGCCATGGTCCGCCGTGGTGTGGCACCACAGACCGGTGATCTTGCCGTCCTTGGTGGCGGCGATCTTGCCCTGCATCCAGTAATCGCGGGCAAAGGCGGTGGACATCAGGTTTTCCATCCGGTCCTCGACCCATTTCACTGGCTTGCCAGTGACAATTGAGGCCACGACCGAGCAGACATAGCCAGCATAAGCCCCAACTTTGTTGCCGAACCCGCCACCGATATCGGGGCTGACGACACGGATGTTATGTTCCGCAATGCCCGAGATCAGCGACACAACCGTGCGGATCGCGTGCGGGGCCTGAAACGTACCATACAGCGTCAGCTTGCCTGTCACTTTGTCCATGCTGGCCACGGACCCACAGGTCTCAAGCGGGCACGGATGGGTGCGGTGGTAATACACCATCTCTTCGGCGACCACGTCAGCCTCGGCCAGAATAGCCTCGGTCGCGTCTTTATCGCCCTGCTCCCAGGTAAAAATGTGGTTGTGATGTTTGCGGGGGCCGTGTGCGCCCTCGGTTTGATCCGCGATGTCTTCGCGCAGGACCACATCGGATTTCAGCGCCTCGAATGGATCGGTCAGAACGGGCAGTTCTTCGTATTCGACCTCGACCAGTTCCGCCGCATCGGCCGCGATATAGCGATCCTCGGCCACGACAAAGGCTACTTCCTGTCCTTGGAACAGCACCTTTCCGTCGGCCAGAACCATTTGTTTGTCACCGGCCAGCGTTGGCATCCAATGCAGGCCCAGCGGGGCCAGATCTTCGGCCGTCAGAACAGCGATCACACCGGGCAGCGCCAAGGCGGCCTCTTTGTTCACGCTGACAACGCGGGCATGTGCGTAGGGGGAGCGCACAAAGTCGCCGAACAGCATGCCATCCAGCTTTATGTCATCGACATAATTGCCCTTGCCTTGGGTAAAGCGCACATCCTCGACGCGTTTGCGCGAGCTGCCCATGCCCTTGAGGTTGGCGGCGCGTTCTTCGGGGGTCATTGTTTGGTCGTTCATTCCGCGGCCTCCTTCTGAGCGTTCAGCATGTCAGCCGAGGCCGAGATTGCCTTGACGATGTTCTGATACCCGGTGCAGCGGCACAGGTTCCCTGCCATCCCGAAACGAATTTCTTCTTCGGTTGGGTTGGGGTTTTCCTGAAGCAGGCGATGCGCGCGGGTGATCATGCCCGGCGTGCAGAAGCCGCATTGCAGACCATGATGTTCGCGGAACATTTCCTGCAAGACACCAAGGCTGCCATCGTCGTTAGTGAGCCCTTCGACGGTAGTGATATCGGACCCGTTCACCTGCGCCACAAAGGTAGTGCAGGACTTGACGGACTTGCCATCGATATCAACGGTGCAAGCGCCGCAATGGCTGGTCTCGCAACCGATATGGGGGCCGGTGATTTTCAGATCTTCCCGCAGGAAATGGATCAGCAACGTGCGCGGCTCGGCCAGACCTTCGACCTCGCGCCCGTTCACGGTGAGTTTGACGTGCATTTTTGACATGTTATCCCCTCCTCAACCCGCGCGGTTTTGTGCGCGGTCGATGGCGCGGCGCAGCATCACAGCGGCCACATGTTTCTTGAATTCGACGGGGCCGCGGTTGTCAGCCACAGGTTCAATCGCATCCAGCATTGCCGCGACGCACCCGTTTGCATCACCGTCCGCCAACGCGGCGCTTGCGCTTTCGGACCAGATCGGCGTGTCAGCCAGGTTGGTCATCGCGACCGACGCCGTTCCGTTGCCCACCATCACCGCAGCCGCAGCCGTCGCATAATCCCCGATCTTGCGCTTTTGCTTTTCATATGCCTGACCGACGCCAGCGCCCGGAACCGGGATCGAGATACGTGTCAGGATTTCCTCATCCTCGCGCGCGGTGAAATACGCGGCCTCATAGAATTCGCGCGCAGCCACGCTGCGGTTGCCATCGGGACCGGACAGTTCAAACGTCGCGTTCAGACACTGCATCAACCCCGGCATGTCATTGCCCGGATCGCCATTGGCCACGTTGCCACCGACAGTGCCCATATACCGCACCTGCGGATCGGCGATCTGCAACGCCGCCTCGCGGATCAGCGGAATAGTGGCGGCAAGACCGTCATGGGTGATCAGCTCATGCTGCGTGACCATCGCGCCCAACGTGACGGTGTCGGACCCGATCTGGATGCCCTTCAGCTCATCAATGGCTTGAAGGTCAACCAAGTGGCCCATCTCTGCCATACGCAGCTTCATCATCGGGATCAGGCTGTGCCCGCCCGCGATCACCCGCGCCTCGTCTCCGTGTTCCTGTAGAATGCCGATGGCCGAGGCGATGTCGCCTGGCCGGTGATACTCAAAACCGGCTGGTATCATGTTTTTCCTCCCTGGGTCCGAAGCGATATGCCTTGGGGGACCTAGGGTAAGGAAAGAACGGTCACATCAGCCGTTCCAGTTAAGGGGAACGGGGCGCGCAGGTTGTTTCACGAAATGCGAATGGGCTGCACGAGTTGCGATCAAAGGCCCAGCGCGTCGCGAATATCAGAAAGTCGCGATCGGCTGACAGGGACCTTGGTCAAAGCATCAACATCGTCAAAGTAACAGGTGCCGTTGTCCTTGTGCCGCTCGAAACTTGAGACATGTTTGGGGTTCACCAGATAACTGCGGTGGGCGCGCAGAAAGCCGTCGGGCGCAAGTCGGGATTCTGCTTCGGTGATCGACCACGGGCAGAACAGCTTTTCCGCACCCATGTACAAGACGGTGTAATGCCCTTCGGCACGGATGGCGGCGATACGGGCGGGTTCGGCGAAAAAGGTCTGGCCTTCCCGTTCAAACGGAACCCCCGCCCGAAGCACCGCAGGCTCGGGTTCCGGGGTTGGGGCAGGCGCAGGCTCCGCCACAGCCGGCTCAAGGAAACTGACGCCGGTCAGCAGGAAGGCACCGCAGATCAGGAACACGGCTACGGTCACGCCCATCGCCAGAACCTGATTGTTCAGCGCGGGACCTGCACCGCCGGCGCTGTCACTGGCAACAAAATCCGTGAGGCCGGTGGCTACGAAATGCATTGAAAACACGGCCAGCCCAAAACAAGCCGTACCAAGCAGGATATTGCGCTGGGTGCGGTTGTCATAAGCTACCCAGATTGCCACCACCGACAGCCCCACCGAGGCCAAGGTCGAGATCGCAACATCCCAGGCGTTATAGACCGGGCGGCACAGCTCCATCCCAGCCATGCCAATATAGTGCATCACCACGATGCCAAGGCCGACGATGACGCCCGCGCCAACAATCGTTTGCACCGAGCGTGGCCTGAAATGCAGCAGCAACAGCGCCAGACCGACCATAAGGATCGCCACCAAAGCCGAGATCAGTGTGATCAGTGCATCATAATAGAATAGGATAGGCAGTTGCAGGCCCAGCATGGCCACGAAATGCATCGACCAAATCCCGCCACCCAGAACCACCGCAGCCAGAGCGACAACAATCTTGCGCCTCTGATCATCCAACTTGGACGCGCCATGCGTAAGGTATAGGCCAGTGAAGCCCGCCATCAGCGCTACGGCCAACGACGCCGCCACAAGCCAAGCGTTATGCGAATAGTCCAGCATTTCGGTTTGCGCGCCCTCCTCGACGCGAGGGCGACGTTAGCAAACGGATTTGATTGGGACAATTGGCTGAAAGGTGGAAAACAAACCATTCATGCGCACGTCATGGTTACAACGGCGCGCCTACTGGATGACCGCATTTTCCCACGCAGACAGAAACTTTTTTCGTTTCAAATCATCCAGAAATGTCAGCAAGGCCGGATTCAACCCGATTGTCTCATGATCCGTTGACTCACCCTGAGACATGAGCGGAGGAAGAGATAGCTGGCTGCCCTGCGCCACTGGCCTTTCTTCGACAAGGTACTGGATAAAAGCCTCGGCCGCGTCCGGTTGCTGAGTCGCCCTGGACACTAGCGCGGTGCGCATCATGATCGTTTGGAAATCGGTCGGAAAAATCACTTCAAGGGCATCCTTGCGCTCGGCGCGAACGGCTGCGTAGCTGCCAAGAACATTGTAGGCCACCAGAATTGTACCATCGGCAAGATCGTTGATCATCTCGCCGGAACAGCAATACAGGCGCACATCAAGGCCGCCCATGACCTCCATCAGCCGCCAAAATGTCTCGGACGCACGTGCGTCCTGAGTTGCAAAAAGGTAGCCAAGACCCGAGTCGCGCACATCATAGGTTCCGATCCTGCCCCGAAACTCTTCAGGCCGTTTGCGCAGCGCCTCGATCAGGCCCTGACGCGTCTGCGGAATGTCCTGACCCTCGAACGCTGCGCGGTTGATCACGATGGCCGCGGGTTCGGTCGTAAAGGCAAACAGGCTTTGGTGCCACTGGGCCCACGATGGTGTCTCGATATCCTTTAATGGCAGGGCAAACCCGTCATTTGCCAACTTTAACTGCAGGTCCATCGCGCTTGAAACGACAATATCAAAGGCATCCGGCGTGGCGCGGACGCGTTGATTGATATCGGCAGTCCCCGAAACAAGGTATTCGACACTGATATTGGGGTTCTGTGCGACAAATCCATCAATCAAAGGGGCGAACAATACCGTGTCCGTGCTGGAAATGACGCGCAGGCGCGGACCGTCTGCACCTTCGTTGAAGATCAGTTGATCTTCCCAATCGTCGGCCCATCCGAGTCCAGGCAGGACAAGCAGAACTAAAGCGATAAGATAACGCATGCGCCCCCCGATGGCTGATTTGTCAGAACAAGCGTGCCGCCATGTGCAATCGCCACGTCCTGAGCGATCGTCAGCCCCAGACCCGAGCCGATTGTTCCGGCCGCGTTTTTGCCGCGTTCGAACCTGCGGGTCAGTGTCTCAATCTCTTCAGGAAGAAAACCGGGGCCGGAATCGCTCACCTTGATTTCGGGCTTTCCGGTAATCTCAATCTCGACCGTGCTGTCCAACGGAGCGTATTTCAACGCGTTGTCGATCATGTTTCGCACCGCGTTCTGGATCAGAATCGGATCGCCGGAATAGGGGACCGTAGGATCACCTGTCATGGACAAAGACAACTCCTTCATTTCCGCGATTGGTGTCAGTCTTTGAACAAGGTCACGGATCAATTCGACCAAATCCACATCCTCACGCACAAGGTGGTCCGTGCGGAATGTAATCATGGCATGATCCAAAAGCTGCCCCGCCGCGCGCGAGCTTTCGTCGATTGCCCGCACCATCGCCCGCAGCGCCTCGCGGTTTTCCTTGCGCTCAACACGGTGCAGCGTCGCTTCGGCATAAGACCGCACGGTTGCCAAAGGGGTGCGGACACGATGTGCGGCCTCAGCGATGAAATCCTCGGACTGGCTGAGCGATTGATCCAAGCGCCCCATCAGAGAGTTCAGAGACATGACCAAAGGTGCCATTTCCCGTGGCACCGGCTTTTTGAAAGGGCTCAGGTCCTGAGGACCCCGCCGCGTGACGGATGTCGTCAGTTTGTTAAGCTGTCCGATCGTGGTCGACGTGATCCAGAAAGACAGCGCCGCCGTCAAAAGAAAGAACCCCAGCCCCAGAAATGCGGCATTGCGCGAGATCTGGTCGAGGGTCCGTGAAAGTGCGTCCTGCGTCTGACCAAGTACAACTTCGATTTCAGTCTGCCGGCCCAGCCCCACAAGCGTTCGGCTTGCGCTGACCTGTCGAATGCGTTCGCCGCGCAATTCACCGGATGTAAAGGACCAATCGCTTTGGGCTGAGGCCGCTGCCAGCCGCAAATCTTCGTAGCCGGACAGAAACACACCGTCCTGATAAATGGCATAAAACACCCTATCATCGGTTGGGGTAGTCAGCATCGAGAACGCGGCATAGGGAATATCCACCTCCAGCACCCCATCCCGCAGCGCGGCGGCATCAAGAATGGACGTCACGGACGCCTCAAGGATGTTGTCCTGACCTTGTTGGGCCACCTGTGCGGCATAGTTCCGAACCGCAAAGAACAACAACACGGCCAGAACCGCTGCACCGCCGATCAGGGTCAGAACAAGCCTGTTTCTGAGCGACCCTGAAACGTTGGGATTAGTGGTCATGGTCCAACCTGTACCCCAGACCACGCAGCGTGGTTATCTTCAAGTCCGAAGGCTCAAGATGTTTGCGCAGGCGACCGACATAAACCTCAATCGCGTTATCCGTCACGCTGTCATCATAAGAAAACAGCCTGTCAGCGAGTTTCTGTTTCGAAAACACGTGGCCGGGCGCATTGATGAACAACTCCATCATGCGCAGTTCCCGATTGCGCAGCGAAAGGGTTTCCCCGGCCACGGTTAAATGACCGGCCACAGGATCAAACACGACACCGCCGATCTCGATCGTGGATTTGGCGCTGCCGGATTTCCGGCGCAGGACGGCGCGGCAGCGGGCCTCAAGCTCGGCATGATCAAACGGCTTGGTCACGTAGTCATCCGCCCCCAGATCAAGTGAACCGATTCGATCCGAAACCTGACTGCGCGCAGTCAAAACGATCACCGGCGTGTCCAGACGGCTGGCCCGGTGCCGTTTCAGAAAGTCCCGGCCATCCCCATCCGGCAGCATGATGTCCAACAGAATCAGGTCGTATTCTTCGGTTTCGACAAAGGCAGTGGCGTCTTCCAAATTCGATGCATGATCAATGACATGGCCGTCCAGCCGCATGCGCGAACTGACCGCATTCGCGAGATCCAGATTGTCTTCGACAAGCAGAAATTTCATCGGGCCCAAACAGTATTTTGCCGCGTGACAGGTTGATGTCAGGTTGGTGTGTTTTTGTTCCGTCCAATCTGAGCCGCCATGCGGCCGGTTGTCAAACGGGAGGAAACCATGACGACATTCAAACTGGGCCGTCGCGCCCTAATCGCAGCTGTGGCCGCTATCGGCCTGACCGGTCCGGCGCTGGCCGAAGATCAGGTCGTAGACAGTATCCACTTTCTGATTCCCGGTGGCGCTGGCGGCGGCTGGGACGGCACGGCCCGTGGCACGGGCGAAGCGCTGACGAACGCAGGTCTGGTCGGAACCGCATCCTACGAAAACATGTCAGGTGGCGGCGGCGGCAAAGCCATCGGCTTTCTAATCGAAAACGCCGACAGCAATCACGGCACGCTGATGGTCAACTCGACCCCCATCGTGATCCGTTCGCTGACCGGCGTGTTCCCGCATAACTTCCGCGACCTGACTCTGGTTTCCGGCACAATCGGCGACTATGCGGCGATTGTTGTGGGCAAGGACAGCCCCATCAACTCGATGGACGATCTGCTGGCTGCCTTTGACGCTGACCCCGCAGGGACGGCAATCGGCGGTGGCTCGGTTCCGGGTGGTATGGACCATCTGGTGGCGGCTATGGTGATGGAAGCGGCAGGCAAAGACGCTCTGGCCGTGAAATACATCCCCTATGACGCAGGTGGCAAAGCCATGGCAGCCCTGCTGTCCGGTGAGATTGCGGCGCTGTCGACCGGTTTCTCGGAAGCCGTCGATCTGGCAAATGCAGGTGAGGTCAAGATCATCGGCGTAACCGCGGAAGAACGCGTTGACGCCGCTCCTGATGCGATGACCATGATGGAACAGGGTATTGATACCACCTTCGTCAACTGGCGCGGTTTCTTCGCAGCACCCGGCCTGCCGGAAGACAAGCTGGCGGCATATCAAGACGCAATCGCCAAGATGTACGACACTCCTGAATGGGAAGAGGTTCGGGCGCGCAACGGTTGGGTGAACATCCACAACTCGGGCGCTGACTTCCAGACGTTCCTTGAGCAGCAGGAACAGCAGATCGGTGATCTGATGAAGAAGCTGGGCTTCCTCTAACTGAAAACTGGCAGAGCGGACCGCCGCTCTGCCTTCCCCAAAGACAACAAAATAGGAGGGGGCATCATGGCGTTGGATCGCTGGATCGCGCTCGTTCTGCTGGGTGTTTGTTTAACATATGGCTACGCCGCCTGGTTCACGATGGACAGTAGCCTTCCCCCTTTCATGCAACGAAATCCAATCTGGCCAAGCACCTTCCCCAAAGTGCTGTCCATTCTGGGGATCATCACCACAACGATCATCCTGCTGGGCTTTGAAAAGTCCGAGGTGAAAGAAGCCGATATCGACTATCGGCGTCTGGGCGAATACCACCTGGATCAGGCGCTGATGCTGCTGGCTTTGATGGTGATCTATGCCCTGTGCCTGCGTCCTGTCGGTTTCCTGATTTCGACGTCGGCATTCCTGATCCTTGGCTCATTCATTCTGGGCGAGCGCAAGTGGCACATCATGCTGCCTGTTGCCTTCATTGCGACGGGGGCGGTCTGGTATCTGGTCCAGGAAGTTCTTGGCATCTACATGCGCCCGCTGCCGGGCTTTTTCGGAGGCTGACATGCTTGAAGGACTTCTGATCGGCCTGCAAACGGCATTCTCAATCCAAAACCTTCTGATGGTCATCGCGGGATGTCTGATCGGCACATTCATCGGGATGTTGCCCGGTCTTGGACCCATGTCGATCATCGCTATCATGATCCCGGTTGCGATCTCGATGGGCGACCCGTCCGCCGCGCTGATCCTGCTGGCCGGGGTTTACTATGGCGCGATCTTTGGTGGCTCGACATCCTCGATCCTGCTGAACGCGCCGGGGGTCGCGGGGACGGTGGCCTCAAGTTTCGATGGCTACCCGATGGCGCGACAAGGCAAAGCAGGCAAAGCACTGACAATCGCCGCGATCGCCAGTTTCGCAGGCGGCACGCTGGGTGCCGTGCTGTTAATGGTGTTTGCCCCTGCCCTTTCATCAGTGGCGCTTTTGTTCCATTCAGCCGAGTATTTCGCGCTGATGGTTGTCGGTCTGTCGGCCATCGCTGCCTTTGCTGGAAGCGGGCAAGTCGCCAAGGCCGTCATCATGACCGTTCTTGGGCTTATCATGGCAACCGTAGGCGAAGGCGCATTGTTCAACCTACCCCGTTTCACCATGGGGATTATGGACCTGCAATCCGGTTTTGGGTTCATCACGCTGGCCATGGCCATGTTCGCCCTGCCCGAGGCGCTGTTTCTGGTCCTGAAGCCAAAAGATCTGAGAGGTGATGATGGCGAGATCAAAGACCTGCGCATTACCAAGGCAGAAGCCAAGGCTATCGCACCTGTCGTGGGTCGCCAATCCGTACAAGGTTTCTTCATCGGTGTTCTTCCCGGCGCGGGCGCGACAATCGCCAGCTTCCTTGGCTACGCTGTTGAGCGCAACATTGCCCCGAAAGAGGAACAGGAAGAATTCGGCAAAGGCTCGATCAAGGGTCTGGCAGCCCCGGAAACAGCAAACAACGCCGCCTGTACCGGATCATTCGTTCCGCTGCTGACGCTGGGTATTCCCGGTTCCGGCACAACTGCGATCCTGCTGGGCGCGCTGATTGCCTTGAACGTGACACCCGGACCGCGACTAATGCTGGACGAGCCACAGATCTTCTGGGCGGTGATCATGTCGATGTTCATCGGCAACCTTGTCCTGCTGATCCTGAACCTGCCGCTGATCCCCTACATCGCCAAGGTGCTGTCGGTTCCCCGCAACTACCTGATCCCGTTCATTTTGTTCTTTACCCTGATGGGGGCCTATATCGGGCAGAACAATGCGACCGAGCTGTTGATCCTTGTTGGCTTCGGCGTCTGCGCCACGGCTTTGAAGTTTGCCGACTATCCGCTGGCCCCGCTTCTGATTGGGTTCATCCTCGGCGGAATGATGGAGGACAACTTTGCAAGGTCCATGCAGCTCTATGACGGAATCGCGTTTATCTGGGAACGTCCCATGACGCTGGGCCTGCTGGTCATCGCCGCGCTGCTGGTGCTGCTGCCCAGCTATCGCGCGCGCCGCGCGCGGGCACGGGCTGCCGGTATCGCTGATGGCGACTGAGCCTCTGGCAGCGATACGGGTTCTTGACCTGACGAATGTTCTGGCAGGCCCGTATTGCTGCTATCAACTTGCCCTGATGGGCGCCGAAGTGATCAAGGTCGAACGTCCACAGGGCGGCGACCTTGCTCGGGTGTTGGGGGCTGACCCGGATCGAAACACGGCCGGGATGGGGATCAGCTTTCTTGCACAAAACGCGGATAAGAAATCCGTCACACTGAATATGAAATCCGCCAAAGGCAAAGCCTTGCTGAAGAAGCTGGTGCAAACCGCCGACGTGCTGGTCGAAAACTTCCGGCCCGGTGTCATGGACCGCCTTGGCCTTGGCTATGACGTGCTGCGCGCTGAAAATGCCAATCTGATCTATAGCGCGATCAGCGGTTTTGGGCAGGACGGTCCTCGCAAAAAAGACCCGGCCTACGACCAGATCGTGCAGGGTATCAGCGGTGTCATGTCGATCACCGGAGCAGCCGATACAGCGCCCTATCGCGTCGGTTACCCGCTGGCCGATACCGTCGGAGGGCTGACGGCCGCCTTCGCAATCAGTGCCGCCCTGAACGCGAGGCCGCGCGGCGCGTTTTTGGATATCGCAATGTCCGAGGCCGTGGTCTCCACTATGGGTTGGGTGGTATCGAACTACCTGATCGGGGGCGTCACGCCGGGGGCGCATGGAAACGAAAACACCACGTCTGCCCCGTCAGGAACTTTTGCCACAGCGGATAATCCGATCAACATCGCGGCCAACCGCGACGAACAATGGCAGGCGCTCGCCCGGCACCTTGGGCGGGACGATTTGCTGGACAACCCTGACTATGCCACGCGCGAAGATCGCAAGAGGAACCGCCACGCCCTAAAGGACGATCTGGAAGCCACTCTGCGCACCCGACCCGCCCGGGAATGGGTTGGTGAGCTGAACGCCTTAGGCGTCCCGACCGGGCAGGTAATGACCGTGCCCGAGGCGCTGGACGACGAACAGCTTGCAGGCCGCGGATTGATTGGCACTCTGCCAGTTCAGAACGAAAAACTGAAACTGACCGGCAGCCCTGTCGTAAGGGACGGTCAACGCAGAATGCCCCGGACCTCGCCACCGGAATTAGGGGCGGATAATGTCGCGATCTGGTCAGAGCTTGGCCTGACTCGTGACGAAATCAACGCATTGGTGAAGGAGGGGGTCATATGAGCGATGTCGCCGACTGGTGGACAACATCCATCATCGACATGGAACCCGGACGAATAAACCTGCGGGGCACACCCATTCAGGACCTTATCGGCACCCTTGGTTTTGCGGAAATGATCTGGTTCATGGTGCGCGGCGACAGACCATCCCCCGCACAGTTGAAATTGTTCGAGGCCGCGCTGGTTGCAGCCGTGGATCACGGGCCGCAAGCCCCTTCGATTGCTACGGCGCGTATGGCGGTGACGTGCGGTCTGCCGCTCAACAACGCCATGGCAAGCGCGGTGAATATGCTGGGTGACGTTCACGGCGGTGCTGGTGAGCAAGCGGTGAACCTGTATCAGTTCGTCAACGCGCACTCATCCGCCGTTGGCCCGGCACTGGATGACTGGATCGCCGCGCAGGGGAAAATTCTGCCCGGGTTTGGCCACCGTTTTCACACCCCAACCGATCCGCGCGCCCCGCGTTTAATGCATCTTGTGGACGAAGCGATTGAGGCAGGTGCCTGTGACGGGCGCTACAAGTCCGTAGCGCATGACATCGAAGAGGACCTGGCCCGGCGCAAAGGCAAGCCCGTTCCGATGAATATCGACGGTGCCACAGCGGTGATCTATGCCGAGCTTGGTTTTGACGCACCGCTGGCGCGCGGCCTTTTTTGCCTGTCCCGATCTGTCGGCATTCTGGCACACGCTTGGGAGCAAACTCAGCAGGGTGGCCGAAACAAGGGTCCGACCCCACCAAAGTACCGCTGGACGTATCGGCCCAACGCCACTTGAAGGGTAAAAGGGTTCTAAAGGGTCTTTTGAACCGCGCACTCAGACCTTTTCTTCGATTGCAGGCTCGATATCTGGGCGCACGGGTTCAGCCTCCATTTCAATCACCTCGGACTCAGCCTCTGCTTCCGGTTCGTCAACCTCTGGCTCGGGTTTGTCCTCAAGCGCACCCACGATCAGCGGCAACATGTGAACCCCGGTGGCCGAGGCGATCTCGGGCGTTTGCGGTGTTTGCCAACTGAGCGTGTCAAAGCTGTGGCAGTTCTGACAGACAGGGGCCCACTCGGGCTGAATGTCATGGCAGTTGTCACAGACCCATTGCGGTCCGCGCGGCGCATTCAGGGCTTTGGCCAGCCACCCCTGCACAACCGCGTCTGATGCGCCTTCGCCGCGTTCAATTGCGGCCATCAGAGTATAGGCCCGCGCATCCCCCTGCTTTTCGACCACATCACCCAGCGCACGCCGGGCTTCGGGAAAATCCTCGGCCACGATGTTCAATTCAGCCAGGATCAGGCGGGTTTCAATATCTTCGGGGTGCACACGGGTCAGCGCGGTAAAGCGCTTGATGCGCTCGTCTGGGGTTTCATCCGGAACGATCTCGGCGAAGGCATGGGCCAGATCTGGATGGGGCTGAACCTCCCACGCTTTTTTCAGGATCTTGGTTGCCGAACGTGGTTTGCCCTTTTCGATATACGCGCGCGCGGCCATTGCTGCCGCTGGTACCAGATCAGGGGACAAACGGTTGGCTTCAATCGCATGTTCGCGTTGTTCAACCGTTGCGGATTCGTCCAGAATCCCTTTGGCTTCGGACAGTGCCAGCACCGCATCGCGACGCTTGTACACGTCGCGCGGCAAATGACCGGCCTTCAGCTTGGCGGTCAGGGTAGACCGGGCCCCGGCCCAATCCTGCGACTTGGTTTGCAATCCCAACAAAATATCCTGCGTTTCCTGATGCCGCGGCTTGATCGCCAGTGCCTTTTCCGCAAGCTTGCGGGCGGTGTCATCATCACCTTCGGCCAGCTTCTGTTTCAGGATACCGCGAACACCGACAAAGCGCGTGGCGTTATTTGTGACCAGCTTGCGATAGGTCTCGGACGCTTTCTTGGTGTCGCCGTTCATCTCGGCGGCCTGCGCCACCAGCAAGTTCGTCAGTTCAGGTTTGTTCAGCAGTTTTTCAGCCTTGGTCGCCTTGTTCATGGCAACGCGGCCTTCACCCGAGGCCAACGCCATCAACCCGTCAGCCAATGCCTGATACCCACGCTGTTCCCGGCTGCGGTCGAAATACCGCGATAACGCGGTTTCATCACCGTTGAGAAATTTCAGCGTGGCAATCAACAGGGTCAGCAGCTTGAAGAACAGCCAGATCGCAACAACCATCACGCCCAGCGCGATGACCGACTGCAACGGTCCCAGCGTATATTCCATTCCACCTGCGGTGATCTGCACGCCACCGCTGGTTTCCATCAGGAAGCCCGCGCCCACAGCCAGCAAGCCGACAATCGCTACAAAAACAAGAATCTTAAAAAGTGACCACAGCATGGCAGGTCCTTCAGTTCGAGTTCGCGCCAGAGGATAGCGCATATGCGGCGTCGACCGCGGCACCCCGCGTTTGTGCCGCCTGTTCCCAATCGGCCATCGCAGCTTTTGCCGCCTCTGGCAGGGACTTGAGTTCATTCAACGCGCCGGACAGGTCACCGTCTGACAACGCGGCCTGCGCACGGGACAGTACTGCATCCGGGCCATCCCCATCCTGCGGCGTCACAGAACGCGCGCCTGTCTGGCGCTGCAGGAAGGCAACCAGTCCGACGCCTTTGTCAGCCTCTCGTGCGTCAGCAAGCGCCGCGCGCGCAGATGGTTCAAACGACTCGCGCAGCTCCGCAAGTGTTGCGACACCCTTATCCGCCGCGGCGCTCAAAGCCTCGGGCACGTCAACACCACCGGCCGAGAGTTCGGCAATCAGGTCCGGGTAAGGCTGGCCCGAGTCCAGCTCACCGCGCAGCTTTGAAAGAATCGCGGCATTTGTTGCGGCCATCGCCTCGGCCGAGGCTTTCGCCTCAAGCGCCTGCGTGTCTGCCACCATCTTTTCAACTTCTGCACGTTGGGCGGCCAGAGAATCCTGTAATTTCTTCAACTCTGCTTCAAACGCAGCCGTTGCTTCGGGTGACGCGCCCTGCGTCAAGGCCCCGCTTTCAATCTCACCCAACCGGGCGGTCAGCGGCTCAATCTTCTCGGCCAATCCCGCCAGACTGGACTTAACGGTATCCAGATCAGCGGTGATAGGGGCCAGTTGCCCAGTTAACGCATCGACTTTTGAGGCAAGTTCCGAGCCACCGGAAACCGACTTGGTCAGGGATTCAATCTGGCTGGCCTGTTCGGCTAGCTTGGCCTCCAACGCCGCGATCTGATCTGACCCGTCGGATGAGAACATGTTGCTGTCACCAACCGTAAACCCGATGGCTGCGGCCAATACGCCGCCCAGCAACGCGGGCAAAAACCCACCACGCTTCTTGGTGTTGCGCTCAGCAATTTTTTCCTTGAACCGTTCAAGCTTGGCTTCGGCTTCGGCTTCGGCTTCGGCTTCGGCTTCGGCTTCGGCTTCGGCTTCGGCTTCGGAAACCGGTTCTTCTACGAGCTTAACCTCGTCAACCGGCGTTTCCTCGGCCGTCGCAGCAGCATCGGCTACGTCGTCGACCTTGGGGTCATCCACCGGCTTTTGATCGGTTTTCTTACTACCAGCCAACGCAATATTCCCTTTATCGAATCCGAAATGACCTGAACTACAGACCCAACTAAGTTAATCTGTGGCCTCGTCGCCCTCAACCCGCAACGCATGTTTCACAAGCTTTTTAATGGCTTTCCGCATTTTCTTCGGAGTCGGTTCCTTGGCAATCTTCAGGCGTTCAGAGCCCAAGGAATAAAGGGGTTCGGCTGTCGCAGCGCTGATTGCAGCCAGCATCAAGGGTGCCGTTCCATGCCAGATGTCGGCAAAATGTCGCGCTGTTCGGGGTGAAAAAATAGGGGCAATTACGGGCTCTTTTTCGAACGCGGCGGCCTCGGCTTCGGATGTCAGCGGTAACAATCGCTGCTGATACACGGGCAGTTCGCGCACAGTCAGGCCGGATTCGGTCAGCCGTTCAGCGACACTTCCACGCGTGTGTTCTCCGCGCAGATGCAGAAGCGGGCTGTCGGGTCTGGCTTGCAGCAGGGCGGCAACCAGTTCTTCGGCAGTCTGGCCCACCATCTGCGCCTGCCATCCTGCACCTTTGGCCGTTCCAGTGGTTGCAGGGCCAACACAAAAAGCAGGCAGAGCGCGATCCACGCCCATAGACGCCGCGGCATTAACCGCATTGGCCGACGTAAATATCAGACCGCGCACATCCGTGTCGTTTACCTGAACCGGCAAGGGCTTGATTTCGAGGATCGGGGAATAGATGACCTGAACCCGTGACCTGACCCGGGTTGGCAATTGCGCAACGAACCTTTCCGAGGCGGCGCGAGGGCGGGTCATCAACAAATACAACGGCGGTGCCCCTGGCCTTGGGATTGTTTGCATCCGCGCAGGGTGATACCCCGCTTTGCAATCAAGGTGTAACGGATCAGGCCAATGGTGCAAAGACTTACTGTCCTCGGGCTGGAAAGCAGTTGTGACGACACAGCCGCCGCAGTCGTGCGCCAACGTGATGGCGCCGGGGCCGAGGTGCTGTCATCGGTTGTTTTTGGCCAGACGGATCTGCACAGCGCCTTTGGCGGCGTCGTCCCCGAGATCGCCGCCCGCGCCCATGCCGAAAAACTGGATACCTGCGTGTTGCAGGCGCTCGAATCCGCTGGGATGACCCTGGATGACGTCGACGCCGTTGCCGTTACCGCAGGTCCGGGTCTGATCGGCGGGGTCATGTCCGGTGTCATGTGCGCCAAGGGCATCAGCGCTGCAACCGGCCTGCCCCTGATCGGAGTGAACCATCTGGCCGGTCACGCGCTGACCCCTCGGATGACAGACGGGATCGCGTTTCCGTACTTGATGCTGCTCGTGTCGGGTGGGCATTGTCAGTATCTGATCGCCCATGGACCGGAAAAGTTCACGCGGCTGGGCGGTACGATTGACGATGCACCCGGCGAAGCGTTCGACAAAACCGCGCGGCTTTTGGGTCTGCCGCAGCCCGGCGGCCCTTCGGTCGAAGCCGAAGCGCGCAAAGGTGACCCGAAACGGTTCCGTTTTCCCCGGCCCTTGCTGGATCGGCCCGACTGCGACCTGTCTTTCTCTGGATTGAAGACGGCCCTTATGCGAATGCGCGACCAGATCGCCGCGGAGAAAGGTGGGCTCACCCGTCAGGATCGGGCAGACCTGTGTGCCGGGTTTCAACAAGCGGTCGTGGACACGCTGGCTGAGAAGACCCGCAGGGCCATCGACCTGTATCTGCAACAAAGCCCGCCTGATCCCGTCATCGCCGTTGCGGGCGGGGTCGCGGCCAATTCTGCCATTCGATCCGCGTTAGAGACTGTTGCGGCCGAAAACGGGGCCCGCTTTACCGCACCTCCGCTGCGTTTTTGTACCGACAATGCCGCAATGATCGCCTACGCCGGGATCGAGCGGTTTCGCACCGGTGCCCGCGACGGACTGGACCTGGCCGCACGTCCGCGCTGGCCTCTGGACCAAACCAGCCCTGCCATGCTGGGCAGCGGTAAGAAAGGTGCCAAGGCATGAGTATCTCCGTTCTGGGTTCCGGTGCCTTTGGGACAGCGTTGGCGATTTCGTTAGCCGGGAATGGGCCAATCACACTTTGGGCACGCGACGTGGATCAAGCGCGTTCGATGCAAAGAGACCGCGAAAACACGGCGCGGTTGCCCAACGTGTCCTTGCCCAGCGCGATCACCGTTACCTCTGACATCGCAGAGGCAGCAACGAACGAGATTCTGCTGGTTTCCGTGCCCATGCAGAAACTACGCAGCGCCCTTTTGGATCACGCCTCTTCTTTTGTGGGCAAGACTTTGGTGGCCTGTTGTAAAGGCATTGAATTATCAACTGGGCTTGGGCCGATCTCGGTCATTCAACAGGTTGTTCCAGATGCGCGTCCGGCCTTGCTGACCGGCCCGAGTTTCGCCGACGACATCGCGCGCGGGCTGCCGACCGCCCTGACACTGGCCTGTGCCGATCAAAATCTGAGCCAACAATTGCAGCACGCCCTGACAACGCCCAACCTGCGCCTGTATCGCACAACAGACGTCACCGGAGCCGAACTGGGCGGAGCGTTAAAAAATGTGATAGCCATCGGATGCGGGGCCACCATCGGTGCGGGACTGGGTGACAGCGCCCGTGCCGCCCTTTTGACGCGGGGCTTTGCTGAAATGCAGCGATTTGCGCTTATGCGAGGCGCGCAGGTCGACACGCTGATGGGGTTGTCTGGTCTGGGCGATCTGGTCCTGACCTGCTCGTCCGAGTTGTCCAGAAATTACCGTTTTGGCCTATCTTTGGGTCGAAATCTGCCTTTCGACACTGCGACCACAGTCGAAGGCGTCGCTACAGCGCGTGCGATGTCCGACATCGCGACACAAGAAGGGCTGGATATGCCCATAAGCGCAACAGTGGCAGACTTGAGCCGTGGCGCCTACAGTGTGCCCGAGGCCATTCAATCCCTGCTAAACCGACCCCTGAAGGAGGAATAATATGCTCATTGCCCTTATCGCCCGCGACAAGGACGGCGCCCTACAAACCCGTTTGGACAACCGCGCCGCGCATCTCGGCTATATCGAGGAAACCGGCGTTGTCGCACAGGCTGGGCCCTTGCTGGACGGTGACGCGATGATCGGTTCATTGATCATTCTCGAGGTCGAGGACATGGCTGCCGCCCAAGCCTGGGCAGACAATGACCCATATGCCAAGGCCGGTCTGTTCCAGTCGGTTGACCTGATCGCGTGGAAAAAGGTCGTGGGCTGATGACGTATTGGCTGTTCAAATCCGAACCCTCGACCTGGAGTTGGGACCAGCAGGTCGCCAAAGGGGACGCAGGTGAAGAATGGGACGGCGTGCGCAACTATCAGGCGCGAAACTTCATGCGCCAGATGGTGGTTGGCGACAGGGGGTTCTTCTACCACTCGCAAAAAGACAAGGCGATCGTTGGCATCGTCGAAGTCTGCGCCGAGGCCCATCCCGACAGCACCACGGATGATGACCGCTGGGAATGTGTGGACATCAAGGCGGTACGTCCATTCACGGCGCCGGTGACCTTGGACGACATCAAAGCGGATGAGCGTCTGGGCGATATGGTTTTGGTCAAGAACTCGCGACTGTCCGTTCAACCGGTCACCGAGGCGGAATGGCAAGTGATCTGCGATCTGGGTCAGACGCAAGCGGAATAATTAAAGGGAAGGCTCTGACGGATGCAGAACCTTCCCTACCCCGCGTGCTCCCTACTCACCACACGCGTATGGAAATGTCTGGTTCTGACCGTCCTGGTCACACCCTGACATTAGCCGAAGGTTTGGGCGCAGTTCAAACCTCAAGTATCTAAAATTTAAGTCGCCCTTTTAGTACGGCGGGCGCGACCGTGGCGCGGAAACTTACCCGTAAACCGACTCTTTCCCGAAATGCTTGGTCAGCATGTAATAGACGACTGCGCGATATTTATTGCGCTCGGACTGGCCATAGGTGTCCAGGGCCTTGTTGATCGCGTCCATCAGTTCCGGACCATCGGACAAACCCAGTTTCTTGATCAAAAAGTTGTTCTTGACCGTTTCAAGCTCACCTTCCTGAGTGGCCGCAACCGTTGACGCATCAGCGTCATAGATCGCCGGTCCACAACCGATGGTGACTTTGGTCAGCAGATCCATATCCGCGTCCATGCCGCATTTGGATTTCAGGTCCTCTGCATATTTGGTAATCAGCTCATCGCGCTTTCCCATAGTCATCTCCTGATTTGGGTAGATTTCAAATTCCCCATCACCCCAATCACGGTAATGGGCAGACGGAATTGAACAAAGGGAAAAATCACCGGCTTTCCCCGCAAAGAAAACCCGACCTTGATTTCAAATCATCCATTATTTAACATATAAGTTAAATTATTAAATCAGGAGGGTGCCATGACCGTTTCCTTGCCCAACGAAAGCCCCGCGTATCGCGAAGCGCGAAACCGCCTGCTGGCCGCCGAAGTAGAATTGCGCGCCAAGATAGAAGATGTCGCCAATCTGCGCCGCAAACTTCCATCGGGTGGCCAGATTCCGCAGGACTACGCGTTCCGAAACCTTCAGGGCGATGATGCGCCTTTGTCCTCGCTCTTTGGTTCACATGATACGCTTGCGATTTATTCGTTGATGTACGGCCCAAATGCAGAGTTACCCTGCCCGATGTGCTCGGCCTTTCTGGACGGGCTGAACGGGCAGATTGCGCACCTTTCAAAGAAGATCAGTTTTGCCGTGGTTGCCCAGAATACACCGGAAAAGCTAACAGCCCTACAAGCAAAGATCGGTTGGCATGAACTGCCGCTATTGTCCGCGCTGGGCACCGAGTACCAGCGCGACTATCTGGCCGAAGCCGAAGACGGAAGCCAATTGCCCATCCTGAACGTCTTTCGACGTACACAGGACGGAATCTGCCATTTCTGGAGTTCTGAGCTTTTCTTCCAGCCCAGCGACTGGCACCCACGGCACATTGATGCCGCGTGGCCGCTTTGGAATATTCTGGACCTGACGCCCGAAGGTCGCGGCGATTTCTTTCCGTCCTTGCGCTGAATATCAGGCACAAAAAAAACGGCGACCTGACGGGCCGCCGTTTCAATTCCGTTATCGCCGAAATCAATAGCGATAATGTTCAGGCTTGTACGGGCCTTCTGGTTTTACACCGATATAGGCGGCTTGCTCGCTGTCCATCTGGGTCAGCTTCACGCCGATACGGTCCAGATGCAGGCGGGCGACTTTTTCGTCCAGATGCTTGGGCAGGATATAGACTTTATTCTCGTACTCATCACCCTTGGTGAACAGCTCGATCTGGGCCAGCACCTGATTGGTGAAGGACGCCGACATCACGAACGAAGGGTGGCCGGTGGCGTTGCCGAGGTTCAGCAGACGGCCTTCGGACAGCAGGATCAGACGGTTGCCCGAGGGCATCTCGATCATGTCCACCTGTTCCTTGATGTTGGTCCATTTGTGGTTCTTCAGGTTGGCCACCTGGATTTCGTTGTCGAAGTGACCAATGTTGCCGACGATGGCCATGTCCTTCATCTCGCGCATATGCTCGATGCGGATCACATCCTTGTTGCCGGTTGTGGTGATGAAGATATCCGCGCTGGCGACTTCGTCTTCCAGCAGGGTAACTTCGAACCCGTCCATCGCAGCCTGCAGTGCGCAGATCGGGTCAACTTCGGTGACTTTCACACGAGCACCTGCACCACGCAGCGAAGCGGCCGAGCCTTTGCCCACGTCGCCATAACCGCAGACCACGGCAACTTTACCGGCCATCATCGTGTCGGTGGCGCGGCGGATACCGTCGACCAGCGATTCCTTACAGCCATATTTGTTGTCAAACTTCGACTTGGTAACGCTGTCGTTCACGTTGATCGCCGGGAACGGCAGGTGGCCATCTTTGACCAGTTGATACAGACGGTTCACGCCGGTGGTGGTTTCCTCGGACACGCCTTGAATCTGATCGCGCATTTTGGTGAACCAACCGGGGCTGGCGGCCATACGCTTGGCGATCTGTTTCTTGATCACCTCTTCCTCTTCCGAACCCGAAACAGGGATGATGTCTTCGCCGGCCTCAGCGCGTGCGCCCAACAGGATGTACAGCGTTGCGTCGCCGCCATCGTCAAGGATCATGTTGGGGCCTTGGTCGAACAAGAAGGACTTGTCCAGATAATCCCAATGCTCCTCCAGCGTCTGACCCTTGATGGCGAAAACGGGGATACCCGCCTCGGCAATCGCGGCAGCGGCGTGGTCCTGGGTTGAAAAGATGTTGCACGACGCCCAGCGTACATCTGCGCCCAGCGCCACCAGTGTTTCAATCAGAACAGCGGTTTGGATGGTCATGTGCAGCGAGCCAACGATACGCGCACCGGACAGAGGTTTGCTGTCACCGTATTCCGCGCGCAGAGCCATCAGACCCGGCATCTCGGTTTCGGCAATATCCAGCTCTTTGCGGCCGAACCCGGCCAATGAAATGTCTTTGACGATATAGTCCCCGGCCATCAGGTACTCCATTCCGGTAAATCTTGGTCCGGGTTGCCCCTAACATCCCTTTGGGGACGTGGCAACGCAGATGGCCGGAAACGGGATTGTTAACGCCTAAATCAGCTTGGCGTGCCGTCTACCTTGATCTTGGGAATGGCTTCGAAAAAGTCGGTGCCAACAGAGACGATGCAACTGATGCCATTTGCATGCGTCACCAGAACGGTAAAGCTTCCCGTTTCCTCGGAGGTCCAGACCTCCATCAACGATTGCGAGCCGCGCGATTTCTGCAATCCGCCAAAGGCCAGCTGTTCCGAGTAGCTGTCCTGAAGCTTGGCGATCACGTGTTCACGCTGTGCGCACGTACTTTTCTGGGCAAAAGCCGGAGGGGCGGTGGCGGCCATTCCAAAGGCCAGTGCAATTCCAAACAAACGCTTGAACATAGCAAGCTCCTTTCGATACGTGTTACGATCGAGAGGGGCACACCGGGAGGAGCATGCGCCCCCCTCGGTACTAGATGTCGGTATCACCGCGCACTTGTTCAAAGCACGATCGCTCAAGAAAAAGTTGGCAGCTGGTGATCTTGACAGGTAAACCATACCACAAAACTGCTGCGCAATCGCCGCTGTTGAAATCGGGCATGGTATAATGGCAACACAACCCAGAGCGTGGCAGAGAATGTTATCCGGTCGCAGGCTGGACCTGCTGGATCCGACGCCAGTTGACATTGAAATCGAAGATATAGCGCACGGTCTGGCGTTTGTGGCGCGCTGGAATGGTCAAACCGCAGGGGATTTTGCCTATTCGGTCGCCGAGCATTCCCTACTGGTCGAGGCGCTTTTTCGCCGGATCGCCCCCAAAGCACCCATTAAATGGCAGCTTGCCGCTTTGTTACATGATGCGCCTGAATATGTGATTGGGGACATGATTTCACCGGTCAAATCCGCAGTCGGCCCGGATTACGGCGCGCTGGATGACAGGCTGGCGGCGGCGATCCACATCCGGTTCGGACTGCCCGCCGCTGTGCCCAAAACGATCAAGCGACAGATCAAAAAGGCCGACAAGATCAGCGCCTGGATGGAGGCCACGCAGATCGCCGGGTTTTCTGAGGCAGAGGCGACCAAGTTCTTTGGCCGCCCAGATAAGACTGTAATGGAGGAGCTGGAGATCGTCTTACGCCCACCGGTAGAGGTGCGACAGGCGTACACGGAACGGCACGCAGCCCTGTTACGTCAGCTTTAGCCGAAAACGAAGAAGCACAGCTTGTTGCCATCCGGGTCACGGACATACGACCCGTAGAAACGGTCAGGCACACGCTGACCGGGCTCGCCTTCGTCGGTTGCACCAAGGCTGATAGCCTTGTCATACAACGCCTTGCTTTCCTCTTTGGACTGAGCGGCAAAAGCGACCATGCTGCCGTTACCAACCGAACACTCGCCCCCGTCATAGGGCTCGCAAACAGCCAGCATAGGTTCACCGAGCTTGCTGCCGATAAAGGCGATGCGTCTCGCGTCGATAATCACCTTCGCGTCACGATCCGAGAAAAGGCCGGTATAGAATTTCTTTGCGCGCTCCATATCCGACACGCCGATGGTCACGTAACCGATCATTTGTAAGGTCCCTGTCTAGCAACTGATGTCCCAAAGCGAAAACTTTGCCAAAGGGACGAAAGATAACAAGTCAAGAAACTGTGACCACTACCGGGGGCTGCGTTTTGCCAGAATCCGCTGCAACGTCCGGCGGTGCATGTTGAGGCGACGGGCAGTTTCGCTGACATTGCGGTCACACAGCTCATAAACCCGCTGAATATGCTCCCACCGCACGCGATCCGCACTCATGGGGTTTTCGGGGGGCGGAGGCAGTTCGTCGTCTTTTGTCAGCAGAGCGTTGGTGATGTCAGTGGCGTCGGCGGGTTTCGACAGGTAGTCGGTCGCGCCAATTTTGACGGCAGCAACAGCCGTGGCGATGGCGCCGTAACCGGTCAGAACCACAACGCGGCTGTCGGGGCGCTTCTCACGCAGCACTTCGACCACGTCCAGCCCATTGCCATCCTCAAGCCGCAAATCCACAACCGCATAGGCCGGCGGACGGGCGGTAGAAATTGCGCGGCCTGCCGCGACCGAGCCTGCGGTCTCAACCTCGAAACCGCGCTTTTCCATCGCCTTGGCGAGACGTCTCAGAAATGGCTCGTCATCATCCACCAGAAGCAGGGATTTATCCGGGCCGATATCCAGGTTAGAGCTGTCCGCCATATTCCGTTCTTTCCGCTATTTCACGCCTTTGGCTAGTTTATGAGTAATAGCAGCGCCATGAGAAAGGTCAAACAGGCCTTGAGTAGTAGAGTCTCGCGGGTCTTCGACGAACAACTCGGAAAGTCATCCGCCCCTGATCACAGGCCGGTTGCGCCCCGGCCCACTCGCATGGTCAAGTATTTTCGCAGACACTTGGAAGGCAAGGCCAATACCTCCCACGCCGTGAACCACAAGGCGAATAAACAACCGTATTTTCTAGTTTTTTGACCATGACGCCAGCGGGAGCGTTCTACTGTTTCACACATGTCTTCGAGTTTAACAGCAGAGTATCTGACCCGTTCGCCAGTCGCTTAACCAGCGCCAAAATATCCCGGCACATTGCGGCGATCCCGCCTGCAAAGTCGTGCACAGTTTATCTTATGTTGCACTTTAGTTGTTAAAGCAGTCTCTGACGATTGTGCTACCATCTGTATCCACAGCGCCGGTATCAAACTTAATCTGTCCGGCAATCCGTGGACGGGTAAACGCGACGGTCTGGTAGGTTTGGGGCGACATAATGAAGTCGCCGAACAAGGGCGTATAATCCAAAAACGCTTCGGTCATAAGTAGCGTGTCACCTTCGGAAAAGAGTGGTGTTCGCGCCTCGTAACTCGCGATCTGATCATTGGTCAGCGCTGACAATCCCGAAGAAGGATGCGACCAACAGAACTCGAGCACGCGCTGGGCCTCATCTTGACAATCCGCTGTGCATTCAATCGTAGAAATCCGCAGCTCGCTGGGATGCTGAGGCCCTACGATATATCGGAAAACGCTGTTCAGACCATTAAAGTAATCCGCGTCGATAAAGGTATCTTCGCGGCTGATCATGTCCGATACTGTATAGGTCGCCTTAGACCGCAAATAGGACATGCGAACCGCATCCTGCACCACCAACGCACCCGTCGTCAGCAGGATCAGAATGGGCAAGGCAAACCCCATTTCGACAAGGGCCGCACCGCTTGTGTCGCGTACAAAACGGCCTATTGCGCGCCGCAACCTGAACTTAAACTCGTTATTCAAAACAAACATATCAAAAAGGCTCGTTCACAAAGGCTGACCGTGAGATAAGAGCGAAATTGCCCAAGTCATCGTAGCGCCGAAGCGATGCCAGCATCGGCATAGGTGGGAAAAGTGACCTTTGGACAAGGCACGCGCGGGCGATCATCAACTGATTTTCGGTCCCTTCCGTGAAGTCGATCGGCGGCTCATATCCATCCGGGGGCGATGTATTCAGGCAATTCGCGCGGCCATTAAGGTTGAATTCCCAATCCGACTTCTCGACCTGACGCACCTCCAGCAGCAGATTTTCGTCGCAATCCCACAAGGACACTTGCGCCAGAGATTTGGCGCAAATGGCGGTCTTTACCTTTTCGTGCGTCGGATCAGAGATCAGCCCCAGCCGCAGCTCGCGGAAGGTTTCGTCCGTCGAGCGATCCAATGCAACTTGGCGCACGATCAAGTAACTGAATTCGAGCGTTATGAACAGAAACAGCAGAAGCAGCGGCAGACAAACAGAGAATTCAACCAGTGTCGTACCGTCTTCGTCCCGCCACCAGCGTCGCGATCGCCGGGCGATACCGGAAAAGGCTCCGTCGCGCTGTGCCGATGTCCCATCGGGCGTTTTGGTTGCATAGGCTATCGTCTGGTATCGCGTCATCAGATCAATCCCCCTGCCGAATTACTGCGTAAGCCGTAGTTTGTTGATCTGACGCGCAATGGACGCAAAGGCATCATCAATGTCCAACCCATCGACATCGTAAAAATGCGAGGGCGAGGACGCGCAGTCAGCCAAAGTTGCATCGCCCTGACCATAGGTATCCATTCCGATCGTAAAGACGATCACGTCATTGTCCTTGGCGGCTTGGCAGATGGCAGAGGTACGGTTGTTTTTCCACGTACCCGTCCGAGTCCGCACGATCCGATTATAGTGACCATTCGCGCTTCGGCTGGTGTCTGCCTCGGACAGGATGCTGTCCACGAACCTGTCCACCGGCATATCGGCCCAAACCTCAGGCCAAGTCATCTGTACCGCGCCGCTACCGGGTGTGAAGCTCCAAAAATCGCCCGAAACCCGATAGAAATCCCGACCTGTTCCGGGGCGGTTCCGGTAATAGCTATAGTTGTTCGTGCCCGGCAAACGGAACAGCGGCGAGTTACCCTCGCGATAGGGCGGTCTGATATCGAAGTTAAGAGTGTTTGCACCATCAGACATCACGATCAGGTACTTAATAGCGTCGGGATTATCGAAATCATAAGGCATCCCGCGCCCTGCAGGGCCAGACAGGTGTTCATAGCCTGTCATTCCCGACAAGGACGACAAGACCGGACGCATGGTTGGGTCCAGCATTGCAGCGCCCCACTTCGCTGCCATCTCGATGGATGTGTAGCCATAAGGCTGCATCGCCCGGATACGGGTTTTCAGAACATCCGGATCTTCCGACCACGCAACGATGTCGCGTCGTGCTGAATCCGTTGGGCAAACCGTGTTGTATGTACTCAGGTTCCATCCCGTGCTGGAGGGATCGTGATGCGCCGTTCGGTTCAGCAACGTATTCGTCGGAACGGCCGTGGTGGTATAGTCTGCGGTGGAGTTGAACGTCACGCAATGCGATGTCGAATGTTCAGCCGACACCGTGAAGTTGTTCAGCAAATCCTCACCCACAGAGACTTGTGTGGCAAAAGGGACAAGTGAAATCGTCGTCGTGCCCGGCTGCCCAGGTTTCGGTTGCACCGCATCGACGAAAGCTTCGGCTGCAGGAATAAGCAGGTCCATGCGCGACGGGTTGGCGGCAGGTCCGCTGGTCGATCCAGGTGCCCAGGACATCGAACCCGAATTGTCCAGTGCAACTGCGATTTCTAGATCACGGCGGGACTCGGTCGCGGCACCAACAACCGGTACATCCCAACCGTTGCGCCCAGCCAACCTTGTCAGCAAAGCTGGAACAAAGGCATCCGATTCAACCGCCACCGTTCTTTCGGTGGCGGTGTTTACAACAGTGACGTTCCGAAGATTATCGCCTAGTCCCGCTTTCGCAAAAAAGTCGTTTACCACATCTTCAGGTTCCAGAACCTGTTCAAGGTCCGCCGACGCAAGACTGGCTGAATCCGATGTGTTCTGAAGCTTGACCCTAATGTCTTCCGTCAGCGCAAGCTCCATGGCAAGCCCGATGAACACCATCATGGGGACAAGGAAGATCGCCAGCAGGATAAGAACCGCGCCTTCAGACTCTTGGCGAAACCGCGAAAACAAATCGCGGGCGCTGTTTTTGTCCAGATAGTTTTCTTTTGATTTTGACTCGGAAATTGAGTCCTCGGGAAGCTGAATATACGTCTTAACCATTTTCAACACTCACAAACTCTGGCGCATTCACACGATTTGGTGAGGCCAGAACACTGAAAAATCTTTCGATTCGTTACTGCAAAGTTAACCGAAAATGAACCAAAAATGAACGGAGCAAGACGGATTATGAACACAATTTTGCCATTAAGTCAAAATTCTGCACAGGATGAGAAGGTCCACCCAAATGGATTGCGCATTCTCGGTCCTAAAAAAGTTATATATTTTTCAGATTGTTAAGGTGTGAAAACTGCGAAAGCGCAAACTAGAAAGCCCATTTAGATCCTGATTGGGCCGAAAGGAGTTCAGTCCGGAATCAGACAGCATTATTAGCGTTCAAACTCAATCCGATAGGCCCGATATCACCTTACTGTTGCCGGATTCGGCCTCTTGGCAGATGCCTGAATTGTTAATAGCCGTCCCGCTTTTGTCCGAAGAAAACTTTGGTGACCTCTTCGGTGACGTTCCATTCCACGCGACTGCCATCGCGGATGAAAAGGCTATCTCCTGTGCACAGGGTGCTGACCTCACCTGTGGTCTTGTCCGTCAACTGGCATTTGCCCGACAAAATGGTCATCAATTCATCACCTTGTTCGGTGCACTCAAACACGCCGGGAGTACAACGCCAAATACCGGCCCGCATCGTATGGCCTGACCCACCAGCATCCATGCGCCCAAAAACAGTGGGCGATCCCGACTTGATGACATAGTCGCTTTCGGGGTTGTCGAAAGGCCAGGGCTCAAGCGACCCCACATCTTCATCTGGTTTGTATTCAATCATACTGATTTCCGGTTTCAGAGTGTGTCTTTCCTGGAGACAGGGGCCTTCATTATTTGTTTAGGTTCGGCGTTGTTAACCATTCCCATTCCGCGAAGTCAGAAGAAGTCCTTTTCCGTCAGAATACGCTGCTTGCGACCCCGACGGCCAAAGTCGATGTCCACAATCTTGCGGTTCCTGTCTTCGGTCTGATGTCGACAGAAACGAAACCCTTCATCGCTGACATTTCCCGGAATCATGGCCCAGTTCCATATGCTCGGCATAAGTTTGCGATATGGGGCAATCAGATCAATCACCCACATCCGCCCGCCTTCGGCTTTCCAATCCTCCGGCATCAGCGGTTCGCCCCGAATGTGTTTCTTTTCCGCGTCCTCCGACAGAAAGGCCCAGGTGAAGATCGCGCGGGGAACCTCATCGAACCGGAATATCCTGTACTGGCCCAGTACAAGCGGCGGTTCAAACGCCAGTCGCAGGTTCGCAACAGTCATCCGATTGTGATAGCTGCTGCGAAAGGCCAGAAACATTGCGTCGCCATAAGCGCGCAAAAGTTTCGGGTCGGGTGCTTCTTCACGCGGAAGAGGTTTGCCAGAGGCATCGAGGATCTGTTTCATGCCACTTTCGAAGATTTACTGAGCAAGGCCGCTTCCCACGGCTTGAGGCCGGGCAACGCTGAGGGGCCAAATTCATTGGCGTTGGACTTAAGGCCGGGAAAAATCTCGTACAGCTCATTGGCGGCATCCCGATCAATTCCGTCCAAGCTGGTCGGGCCGGGGTGGAAGCTTTCGGTTGCAAGCCCGTTGGTTACGATGACTTCGTGTTGATCGAAGGCCAAATGGAAGTATTCGACCTCAGCAACCGAACGATCGACAGTTATCGTTGAATCATTCAGCAAGCCTTTAGCGGGGGCCAGAACTGCCGGATGGCCGAACAGCATCTCTGCCAAGGGGTCCTGAACCTGAATTCGGTGCTGAGGAGAAACCAAAAGATCGCCATTAGGCGCATCGTGGCCAAAGGCGTTGCCCCGTATCCTTACTGGAAACAGGCTATCGTTTCGATCCAACTCTGCCGCATCAATGCAGCGACTGCCGATCCAACGAACTTGTTCCGTCCGGCCATCCGCCGTCAGAACGTCGTCCCCGATCAGCAAATCCTCAACCGGGCGCTCGCCAGCCGGAGTCGCAATCAGCGTGCCTCGGGACACGCAGATGAGCAGGTTGATGACAACGGTGTCTGTATCGCTGGCTCCAGAAGCATCACTGCCTGTAACCGTGAAGCTGACAACCTGATCAGACCCGGATGCAATTACTGCAGCCCGGTCGATTATGAAGGTGAATTCACCGGTTGTGGAATTCGTAACAAATGTACCGTAGGGGGTTACAGGTAAATTGAAGACATAACCGTCTTGCGCTTCACTCCCGCCAACCCCATCCAAATTGTTGTCCAGATCAAAGTCGCCAGTGACCGTTGTTACAGAAGGGTCGCTTAAGTCCGCTGAGGTTGTCCAGATATCCAGATTAGCAGTGCCGCTACCGGTGAACCCCGTCACCTCGCTGATATTATAAAATATAAAACCCATATCACTACATTTCCCGATCGGCCGTCACGTTCGGTTCGGCAAGTCACTCGTTCTTAGACATAATACTATTTCGTCGCACAGTAAGGCGACTGTCAATCAAGCAAGCAACCATGCGTGTTTTTTATGTGAATATGTGCATGTAGAGAAAAATAGTTCCGGCGGCGCAGAGTCGTCGGCTATAGCTGGTCCAGAAAGCAGCCAACCTTATCCGCCATTTGGTCAGCCGTATCGTTGCGGTTGAAAAACTCGATAAATCCGTCTTCCGGCGTCACCAGATAGGTAAAGGTCGAGTGGTCGACCAAATAGAACTCATCGCTTTTGTCATGCGCCTTGTAATAGGTCTTGTAAGCTTGGCTGGCCGCCTTGACCTGCTCGGGCGATCCGGTCAGGGCGATGGTTTTTCCGCCAAGATTGAACGCATAGTCGCTCATCACTTCGGGCGTGTCGCGATCCGGGTCAATTGAAATGAACAATGGCGTCACCGACTGGCCGCGTTCGGCCAGAATGTCGACAGCTTCGGCATTGCGTGACATGTCAAAAGGACAGACATCCGGGCAGAAAGTGTAACCGAAATAAACCAACGTAGGCTCGGTGATCACGTCCACGTCGGTAACCGTTTCACCCGCACCGTTGATCAACTCGAACGGCCCGCCGATTGCCGCCGACCCGCCGGCAATTTGGCTGGAGCGGCATTGTGCAAACTTGTCATCTGATCCGCCACCTCTTGTCAGCAGCCACATGGTACCAACGCCTATGGCCAGAACCACGGTTGCAAGAATGGCATACAGACGGATCATGGCGGGCTTCCTGAAAGAAAAAGGGGTTGTTGATCGTTTCGGCCCGGACACCTATCAAGATGAGCAGCCTATGCAACAGGACATAATCGACCAATGGCAAATTCCAACATCACATTATGGCGCGGTCAGGAACGAAGCAGTTGGATTCGCCTGCGTACCCTTATTCTGTTGCGATGGGTCGCCATTATCGGCCAGTTCACCGCCATCACTGTGGCGCAGCAGTATTTCGACCTGCAGCTTGAGCTGACGCTGTGCTATCTCGCCATTGGCGTGTCGGTTCTGGGCAACATGACTGCGATTCTGCTGTTTCCGCAAAACAAGCGTCTGACCGAGTTCGAGAACTTCCTGATGGTGCTGTTCGACCTGATGCAGTTGGCGATCCTGCTATATCTGACCGGCGGCCTGAACAACCCCTTCGCATTGCTGCTGTTGGGCCCGGTGACGATCTCGGCCAACGTAATGAGCACCCGCTCGACCCTGATCGTGGGAGCGGTGGCCATTACGCTGACCTCGCTGCTTGTCGAGTTCCACCTGCCGCTGCGCACCGAAACTGGGCAGGTGCTTGAAATCCCCGACATGCTGCTATTCGGCAATTGGGCTGCGGTTGTGATCGCCATTGTCTTTATTGGTGCCTATTCCCACCGCGTCAGTTCAGAGGTGCAATCCATGTCCGAGGCGCTGGCCGCCACCCATATGGCACTGGCACGAGAACAGAAGCTGACCGATCTGGGCGGTGTTGTCGCCGCAGCCGCGCACGAGTTGGGTACACCTCTGGCCACGATCAAGCTGACCAGTTCGGAACTGATCGAGGAACTGGATGACCGCCCCGATCTGAAGGACGACGCCGCCCTGATCCGTGAGCAGGCCAATCGCTGCAGGGA
This sequence comes from Ruegeria sp. HKCCA5491, assembly GCF_013034565.1. Lineage (NCBI taxonomy): Bacteria > Pseudomonadati > Pseudomonadota > Alphaproteobacteria > Rhodobacterales > Roseobacteraceae > Ruegeria > Ruegeria sp. HKCCA5491. Next base: position 135,886 of record NZ_WQGG01000007.1, on the reverse strand, counting down.
CATCCTGCGGGACATGGGGCGTGCGGGCAAAGACGACCTGCATCTTCGGCAGGCACCTTTGTCCACCGTCATTCACGAAGCGGCCGAACCCCATATCAACCGCGGCAAGATCGTTCATTTCACTGAAGGCCCCGCAGGCGAAGGCGACGTGCAGCAGCCATCAATCCTGCGAAAACCCGAGATCGTCCACGGGCTGAGAAACCTGATCCAGAATGCCGTGGATTTTTCTCGGGCAAATGTCTGGGTCGAAGCCGAATGGACACCCGATCAGATCTCGATCGGTATCATGGATGATGGGCGCGGCTATCCTTCACACATGATCGGCCGGATCGGGGACCCTTTCATGCGCCGTCGCCGCGCCGAGACCGAACAACGCGCACGGCCAGAATACGAAGGCATGGGCCTCGGTCTGTTCATCGCCAAAACCCTGCTGGAGCGAAGCGGCGCTGAACTGGAATTCGCCAACGGCTCGGATCCCTATCAGAACCTGTCCGACAATCCCGAACACCGGGGCGCGATCGTCAAAGTCGCATGGCCCCGCAAACTGGTGGACGCCCAGATCGGTGACACGCCCGTCCCGTCCGGTGCAAACCAGCGCTTTCAGATCTGAATTAAGACTCCGTTAACCAATGGTAACCATAATCTGAAACAGTCATTTCTGTTGCGGAGCGTCCATGGTCGACTGGATCATTCTGGCCATTATCAGCCTGGTTTCTGCCAGTGCCGCCGTCCATTGGTTGTTGCCCCGCCGCAGACACAGCGGCGACAACTTTGGTCTTTCGTCACCATCCTCCTTATTTGACACAGTCTTTCTGTTCGACGGGGACCGACTGATCAGCCATTCCGATATTGCGCTGGACGGATTTGAAGAGGTCCGGCACTGGCCCGACCTGCGCCGTCTGTTGAAACGGGACTTTCCAACCTTTCCGGAAACCCCGGACCCAATTCAAAAGGAAGGAAATCTGGTTGTCCCGGCAATTGATTGCACCGTTAATCGTGATGTTCTGTGTGAATGGATCGACGGTATCGTCAGGATTCAGTTGCGCGACGACGCCGAACGCCCGGAAACCATTCACCGGGATGCAAGCGATCCCATTCGTCAAGCAATGGATCGGGCGCCCTACCCGGTCTGGCTGTTGGATCATCAGGACAATGTACGGTGGTGCAATGCGGCCTATATCTCATTGGTGCGCAAGGTGCGCGGCCCTGATACCGATCTCACGGCGTCGCTGTTTCCCGGATCAGACGAAGACACGCGTCTAAGCACGAAGACACGGGTTTCAATCTCACCCGAGGAAAGTGAAAACAAGCTGTGGTTTGACCTGACCCTTGTAGACCATCCCGAGGGGCATCTGTGCTATGCGGTGGACATCAACGCAATTGTTGATGCTGAGACAGCCCAACGCAAATTCGTACAAACCATGACCAAAACATTTGCCCAGCTTTCAATCGGGCTGGCGATATTTGATCGCAATCGTCAATTGGCGCTGTTCAATCCGGCCCTGATCGACCTGACCACCCTGCCCCCCGATTTCCTGAGTTGCCGCCCGAGCCTGTCCAGCTTTTTTGACAGGTTGCGCGACCAGCACATGATGCCTGAGCCCAAGAACTACCGGACATGGCGCAGTCAGATGAACGATCTTCTTGAGGCAGCCGAAGACGGAAACTACCAAGAGACATGGTCTTTGCCGTCAGGCTCTGTCTACTCGGTCAGCGGACGCCCGCACCCGGATGGTGCTGTGGCCTTTTTGTTCGAGGATATCACGGCCGAGATCACGTTGACCCGCCGCTTCCGTTCGGAAATGGACCTGATGCAATCCATTCTGGACAAACTGGCCGACGCGATCGCCGTGTTTGGCGATGACGGAACATTGGCCTTTACAAACTATGCTTACCAAAAGCTTTGGGGGGAAAGTTCGGATACCGGGTTTGACTCGGATTCTGTGTTGGAGGTGACGCGCGGGTGGCAGACACAATGCGCCGCAACACCCATCCTGGGCGAAATTCGCGATTTCGTCGAAATGCGTGACGGCACTTCATTGACCTGCACTGTCAGCCCTTTGCACAACGGGGCCACAATCATACGCTTTTCCACGGACGCCCAGGTTATCCGTCCGGCCGAGATACAACAGATCAGCGCCTGAACCGGGTTGCAGCCAACCGGACACAGGGTCATTGTGGCGCCATGACGACTGCGCCGCTGACGATTGACCTGAATTCCCCAGAAGAAACAGCCGGGTTTGCTGCTCGATTGGGCTCAAAACTGTTGCCCGGTGACATTGTGCTGCTTGAGGGCGAGATTGGCAGCGGTAAAACGCATTTTGCGCGCAGCCTCATCCAGTCATTGATGACAATTCCGGAAGATGTGCCCTCACCAACATTTACGTTGGTACAGGTGTACGACACAGCCGCCGCCGAAATCTGGCACGCCGATCTCTATCGCCTATCCGCGGTAGAAGAGGTTGAAGAACTCGGCCTGACCGAAGCCTTCGACACGTCGATCTGCCTGATCGAATGGCCCGACAAGCTGGGTCCGCTTCGGCCTGAAAATGCCCTCACACTAACGTTCGAAACAGACCCTAATATGATGGAAAAACGAATGCTGACCCTGACGTGGTCGGACCCGAGATGGTCAGAAAAGTTGGAGTCCTGCTCATGACGAACCGGGCGGTTCTGGCCGAAGCCCTGATTGCCCAAACGCCATGGGCAAATGCCCGGCGCGCGCCTTTGGCTGGCGATGCGTCAAACCGCAGGTACGAGCGCCTGACGGACCCTGATTCCGGAAATACGGCTGTTTTGATGGATTCCCCCCCAGGTCAGGCTGAACCGGTGGAGGCTTTTGTGCGCATGGCCGAATACCTGCGGTCAGTTGGCTTGAGCGCACCCAAGATCTATGCAGAAGACACAGAGTTCGGGTTCTTATTGCTGGAGGATCTGGGCGACGATCTGTTTGCGCGCGTTCTCGAACACCATCCGCAGCAAGAGCGTGAACTCTACGAGGCCGCCACGGATGTTCTAATCACATTGCACGACGCGCCGACCTTGTCTTTGCGGTCTTACGGCCCATCCCTGATGACCGAGCTGGCCGCGCTGTCCTTCACAAAATACGCGCAAGCAGTGCAGGGGGCTTATGACGAAGATATGCGGGCCCGTTTTGAGAATCGGTTCGCCGATATCCTGCACACCGAAACGTCTGGCCAGAAGGTAGTCATCCAGCGCGATTATCATGCCGAAAACCTGATCTGGCTGCCGGATCGCACAGGGGTTCAGCGCGTCGGCCTTCTGGACTTTCAAACAGCTATGCTGGGTCATCCGGCGTATGATCTGGTGTCCCTGCTACAGGACGTTCGTCGCGACGTGGCACCCGGCACCGAGATGCGGATGATCACACGATACATCACAGAAACGGGTGTCAACGACCACGATTTCCGCACGGCCTATGCCGTTTTGGGCGCCCAGCGAAACCTGCGAATTCTGGGGGTGTTTGCACGGCTGGCAACAGAATACGGCAAGCCCCAGTATATTGACCTGATCCCGGCAACTTGGTCCCACCTGATGCGCGATCTGGAACACCCGGCGCTGGTTTCAGTCGCCGATCTGCTGCGGCGCGCCCTACCCGCCCCAACACCCGAGGCTTTGGAAAGGCTCAGACAGGCATGACCCGAACTCCCGAAGCCGTCATGCTGTTCGCAGCCGGGTTTGGTACCCGAATGGGCGCGTTGACCAGCACGACGCCCAAACCGCTGATTGAGGTCGCAGGTCGGCCCTTGATCGATTATGCGCTGGACCTGATCAACGACGTTCACCCCAAAAGGATTGTCGCAAACCTGCATTACCTGCCCGATCAGCTTGAGGCGCATCTGGCCCCCAAGGGTGTATTACTGTCCCGCGAAGACGCCGAGATTCTGGAAACCGGTGGCGGATTGCGCGCGGCCCTGCCGATGTTGGGCACAGAACCCGTATATACGGCAAACTCGGATGCGATCTGGGCCGGGCCGAACCCACTTGCGCTGCTGCGCGACGCATGGGACCCGGACAGAATGGACGCCCTGTTGATGTGTGTGCCCGTCACTCGGACCATTGGATATATGGGGACAGGAGATTTCACCGCCGACGCGTCAGGCCGGATTACGCGTGGGCCGGGGTTGATCTATGGCGGAATCCAAATCACCAAGACAGATGGATTGATGAATTTTCAGCAAAAGTCTTTTTCTTTAAACCTGTTATGGGACCAGATGCACAGTCAGAACCGCCTGTTTGCCCTGTCTTATCCAGGCCGATGGTGCGATGTCGGAAGGCCCGAAGGGATCGCCCTCGCCGAGGAGCTTTTGGCAAGTGTTTGAGCCTAGCGCCCTACCCCGCGTTTTTGCGGTTCCACCCGGTACGGACTTTCCCAAGGCGCTGGTTCGGGGGCTGCAGGCCCGCCACGAAGGTACCCCGCCCGAGGCCCTTGCCCGCGTGCAACTGGTGGTCAACACACGAAGGATGGCCCGGCGTGTACGAGAGTTGTTTGATCAAGGCCCACCCTGCCTTTTGCCACGTCTGTCGCTGATCACCGATCTGGGTGAAAGTGTTGATCTGGCGCAGGTTCCGCCCGCAATCCCGCCCCTGCGACGGCGCCTGGAACTGACGCAGCTGGTTTCTAAGCTGCTGGACCAGCAGCCGGATTTGGCGGCGCGGTCATCCGTGTTTGACCTGTCCGACAGTTTGGCCGCTTTGATTGATGAAATGCAGGGCGAAGGTGTGTCACCTGACGCGATCCGGAATCTGGACATCAGCGATCTGTCCGGACACTGGGCGCGAGCACAGGCGTTTATCGGGATCGCGGATAATTTCATCGACACCGGGGTCGATGCGCTTGACATGCAGGCCCGACAACGGCGCGTCGTCCTGAACCTGATCGACCGCTGGACGGCGGAACCGCCGCAACATCCGGTTATTCTTGCCGGGTCCACGGGATCAAGGGGGACGACCCTGATGCTGATGGAGGCTGTCGCGCGGTTGCCGCAGGGCGCGCTGATCCTGCCCGGGTTCGACTTCGATCAGCCCGCCGATGTCTGGACAGATCTGGATGATGCGTTGACATCAGAAGATCACCCACAATACCGGTTCCGCAAACTGATGGCGCAACTTGGGTTAAAACCCGATCAGATCAGGCCATGGACACAGGATACCCCGCCTTCCCCTGCCCGTAACCGGCTGGTTACATTGGCGTTGCGTCCTGCGCCGATCACGGATGCGTGGATGTCCGAAGGCCCGCAACTTACTGGTCTGGACAGCGCGGCTGCAGACCTGACTCTGGTCGAGGCCCAATCTCCGCGCGCCGAGGCTTTAGCGATTGCCCTGCGCCTGCGCGAGGCTGCGGAATCGGGCCAAACCGCTGCCCTGATAACCCCGGACCGGATGTTGACGCGTCAGGTCAGCGCAGCGCTGGACCGCTGGGACATCCTGCCCGATGACAGCGCAGGCCTTCCGTTGCAGTTATCGCCGCCCGGCCGATTCCTGCGGCACGTTGCGAACCTGTTTGCACGGCGGTTGGACGGCGAAGCTCTGCTAACCCTTTTGAAACACCCCCTGTGCCATGACGGTGGCGATCGGGGGGCGCATCTGCTGCATACGCGGGATCTTGAACTGGATCTTCGTCGCAATGGCCCGCCGTTTCCGGACGGGCGCAGCCTGACCGAATTTGCTATCCGAAAAGAAGCGCCAAACGCATGGATGCAGTGGCTTGTACGCCATTTCTGCGATCAACCGATCGGTGACGAGCTTGCACTGCCAGATTGGGTGGCGCGGCTGCGCGATCTGGCCGAAAGCATTTCCGCTGGAAGTGCAGGGGACGCAGGTACGCTGTGGGACAAGAACGCCGGGCAAAAGGCACTGTCCGTTCTAAGCGCGCTGGAGGCAGAAGCGCATCATGGCGGGTCAATGAATGCGCGTGATTTTGCGGATCTTCTTGGCGCTTTGCTGGCGGGAGAAGAGGTCCGCGACAGGGACGCACCACATCCGCATATCATGATCTGGGGCACGCTTGAGGCGCGTGTACAGGGGGCCGATCTGCTGATTTTGGGCGGACTGAATGAAGGCAGTTGGCCCGAAGCTGCAGCGCCTGACCCGTGGCTGAACCGGCAGATGCGCGACAAGGTCGGCCTATTGCTTCCGGAACGTAGGATTGGACTGTCGGCGCATGATTTCCAACAGGCGATCGGCGCGCCCGAAGTGTGGCTGACGCGCGCAACCCGGTCTGATGATGCCGAAACCGTACCGTCCCGCTGGTTGAACCGTTTGACGAACTTGCTGCAGGGGTTACCGGATCAGGGAGGCCGCGAGGCGCTGTCCCAGATGCGCGCCCGCGGCAGGAAATGGCTGCGCTGGTCGGAACAGCTTGAAGCTGCACCACGGATTGAACCCGCGCCGCGTCCCTCTCCGCGTCCGCCGGTCGCTGCGCGACCGCGCCGCCTGAGCGTTACGGAAATCAAACGTCTGATCCGTGATCCATACGCAATCTACGCTAAGCACGTGCTGCGCCTGAGGCCCCTTGATCCGTTGGTTCAGGCCCCCGATGCCTTGCTACGGGGGATCGTGATTCATGAAATTCTGGAGCATTTCGTCAAGGACAGTGTTCTGGATACAGCCCTGCTGACACGCGAGAATTTCCTGAAACGCGCCGAAAACCTGCTTGCGCAACACGTCGCGTGGCCGACAGCGCGCAAGCTGTGGCTGGCGCGGCTAGACCGGATCGCGGATGACTTTCTCAGCGCAGAAACTGCTCGGCACGGGGATGGGGGGCCGGTTTCGTTTGAGGCCAAAATGAACCTTGTTCTTGCTCCTTTGGACTTCGCCATCGTGGGCCGCGCCGACCGGGTCGACCTGAACAGCAGGGGTGCAGTGCGTCTGATAGATTACAAGACCGGCGCACCTCCGAGCGAAAGCCAGCAGGCGAAGTTTGAAAAACAATTGCTGATCGAGGCAGCCATCGCCGAACAAGGCGGGATCGAGGGGCTGAATCCGCTGCCCGTGGCCGAGGCCGTGTTTGTGGGGATGGGCGGAACGTATAAAGAGGTCCTTGCGCCCTTGGCAAAAGAACCGCCAGATAAGGTCATTGCAGAGCTAAGAGAACTGATTTCCGCATATTTAGAGCCTGATCAGGGCTTCACGGCGCGGAGGATGCTGCACAAAGATACGGATGTCGGCGACTATGATCATCTTGCCCGCTTCGGCGAATGGGATCGGACCAGCGACTCTGCGCCGGAGGTTCTGACATGAGCCACCGCAACGACGCGACCGAACGGCAGGTGCAAGCCGCACGGCCCGATGCATCGACCTGGCTTGCGGCGAACGCGGGTTCCGGCAAAACGCGGGTGTTGACGGACCGGGTTGCGCGCCTGCTGCTGGATGGTGTGCAGCCGCAGCATATCCTGTGCTTGACCTACACCAAGGCCGCCGCCAGCGAGATGCAGAACCGTCTGTTCAAACGACTGGGTGAATGGGCCATGCTGGGCGATGACGCCTTGCGCGCGCAATTGACGGAACTGGGTGTGCCCGGCGCAATTAATTCCGGTCGCCTGGCGCAGGCGCGAACATTGTTTGCGCGCGCGATTGAAACACCGGGCGGGCTGAAGATTCAGACGATCCACTCTTTCTGCGCCTCATTGCTGCGTCGATTTCCGCTTGAAGCCGGGGTCAGCCCGCAATTCGCGGAAATGGAAGACCGCGCCGCCGCCCTGTTGCGCGAGGAAATCGTTGAAGATTTTGCAGAAGGACCGCAAGCCGCTTTGATCGAAGACGTGGCCCGGTTTGTAACAGATACCGGGTTCGACAATCTAACGGCTGCGATCACCCAAAAACGCAACTTGTTTGCGCAGGCGCTAGACTGGGCGGAAATTCAAAGGCGATTTGATCTGCCCGAAGGGTTTGACGAAGACGCGCTGCTGGAGCGAGTATTTTTAGGTGGAGAAGTTGAATTTATTCAGTCAATCCTGCCTGCGCTTTCCGAAGGCGGAAACACCAACGCTAAAACTGCGGCGAAACTGGCGGCATTCACCGAGCCCCGGCTGACCAGTCTGCCTATGTTGGAAAGCGTCTTTCTAACCGGCAAAGGGGCCAAAGAACCGTTCTCGGCCAAGGTTAACAGCTTCTCGACCAAGGCGCTGCGCGAAGGCGCGTTGGCTGATCGAATGCCCCAGCTTGAGGCGCTGATGCTACGCATCGAGGCCGCGCGTGAGCTGCGTTTGGCCTTGGTTGCCGCACGTAAGACCCATGTACTGCATCGCTTTGCCGCCGCTTTCCTGCCCGAATATGAACGTCGTAAACAGTTGCGTGGGTGGCTGGATTTCGACGACCTGATCCTGCGCGCACGGCGGGTGCTGAACGACCCGGCGGTCGCAGAATGGGTGCTGTATCGGCTGGATGGCGGCATCGACCATATTCTTGTGGACGAAGCGCAAGATACCAGCCCAGATCAATGGGACGTGGTTGAAAAGCTGGCGCAGGAATTTACCAGCGGGGAGGGCGCCCGATCCGGGGTCGAACGCACGATCTTTGTGGTCGGGGATAAGAAACAGTCGATCTATTCCTTTCAGGGGGCCGATCCCGCAGCCTTTGACCGGATGCAGCAGGAATTTGGGCGGCGACTGATCAATTCAGGCTCTAAATTGGGGAGTTTAGAGCTGGAATACTCCTTCCGCTCGTCCAGTGCGATCTTGTCTTTGGTGAATATCCTGTTTGAAGGCCACGCCGAGGCGGGGTTTCAGGACAAAGCCCTGCACCGCGCGTTCAAGTCCAGCCTGCCGGGTCGCGTAGACCTTTGGCCTGCGATCGAAAAGGTGACCGACGATGACGAAGCCGACTGGACCGATCCGGTAGACCGCCCCGGTGCGCGGCATCACACTGTCATTCTTGCGGAAAAGATAGCCCATTCGATCAAGTCGATGATCGACACTGGCGAAACGATCCCCGAGGACGGTGAAACCCCCGGTACGTTCGTTCGCCGCAAGGTGCAGCCCGGGGACTTTCTGATCCTTGTGCAGCGCCGCTCGGATCTGTTTGCCGAGATCATCCGTGCCTGCAAAGCATTGCGCCTGCCAATCGCTGGGGCCGACCGGTTGAAGGTCGGCGCGGAGTTGGCCGTGAAGGACCTTGCTGCGTTGCTGAGTTTTCTGGCCACGCCCGAAGACAGCCTGTCGCTGGCCACTGTGCTGAAATCTCCTCTATTTGGGTGGACCGAGCAGCAGATTTTCGATCTGGCGCATCGACGGCAGGAACAATTCCTGTGGGCAGCGCTGCGCAACCGCGCCGAAGAGTTTCCCGAAACGCTGGCCGTGCTGAATGACCTACGCAGCCAGATCGACTTTCTTCGCCCATATGACTTGATCGAACGCATCTTGACCCGCCATCACGGGCGGCGAAACCTGCTGGGCCGGTTGGGGGCCGAGGCTGAGGATGGCATCAACGCCTTGCTTTCTCAGGCGCTTGCCTATGAGCGGACGGATATACCCAGCCTGACGGGTTTTCTGGTCTGGATGCAGACAGATGATCTGGAAATCAAGCGGCAGATGAGCGGTGTGGGCAACATGATCCGCGTGATGACCGTACATGGGTCCAAAGGTCTTGAGGCACCGATTGTCATCCTGCCGGATACCGGCAAGCGGCAAGCCCCGCGCGATGCCGAAATCATGGTGGCCGATGACACGCCACTGTGGAAGGTTCCCTCAGATGCGTCCCCCAGCCTGATCGCGCAGGCCCGGACCGAGGCGCGAACGCGGGAGGAAAATGAACGCCTCCGGCTGCTTTACGTTGCGCTGACACGGGCAGAGAAATGGCTGATCGTTGGGGCCGCTGGGGATGTCGGAAAGGACGGAACCAGTTGGTATCAGATGGTTGAGGCCGCGATGGGCCGGGCAGGGGCTACTCAAGAGCCGGGGTCTGATACATTAAGGCTGTCACATGGGGACTGGACCAGCTTGCCGCTTGTCTCTCATGCAGAGGCACCTGTTGAAGACGCCGATTTGCCTGCCGCGTTTCTAGCGGCGGCTGCAACCCCGTCCCCGGCGCAACAAACGATCAGCCCATCGGATCTGGGTGGCCCTAAGGCGTTGCCGGGTGACAGCGGTCAGGACGAAGACGCAGCCAAACTTCGCGGCACGCGCCTGCACCTGCTGCTTGAGCATTTGCCGCCGGTGCCACGGGACAACTGGCCGCAGCTCTGCGCCCGCGTTCTTCCCGATATGCAGGAAAAGGACCGACAAGAGCTGTTTGACGAAGCCCATACAGTCCTGACTGCAGAACATCTGCAGGACATATTTGGTCCGGACGCACTGGCCGAGGTTCCGATTACCGCCGACCTGAACGGCCACCGGATGCACGGGGTCATAGATCGGTTGATCGTCACGGCCGATACTGTGCAAGCCATTGATTTCAAATCCAATGCCACAATCCCCGAGGATGCGAACGCCTGCCCTGAGGGGCTGTTGCGTCAGATGGGCGCTTATGCACAAGCCCTGTCGCAGATCTATCCGGACCGGGATATCCGAACTGCAATCCTCTGGACCAGAACCGCCGGGCTGATGTGGTTTCCACACGATCTTGTGACGGATGCACTGGCCCGTGCGCCGATGCCTTGACCTTGGAAAACCTCGCACCTAGGTTCAGTGACCAAGCATTCCCCATTCAGGAGACAGAATATGTCGACCGTAGCCGTAACCGATGATACCTTTGACGCCGAAGTCAAGAATTCCGACATCCCCGTTGTTGTCGATTTCTGGGCCGAATGGTGTGGCCCCTGTAAACAGATCGGCCCCGCTCTGGAAGAGCTGGCCACTGAGTATGGCGGCAAGGTCAAGATTGCCAAGGTAGACGTGGACAGCAACCCGAACGCAGCCGCCGCCATGGGCGTGCGCGGTATTCCGGCACTGTTCATCTTCAAAGACGGTCAGGTTGTTTCGAACCGCGCAGGTGCCGCGCCCAAAGCCGCGCTGCAAAGCTGGATTGACGAGTCCATCTGATCTGATTGGACAGACTGTTTTCAAAGGCGTCCCAACCGGGGCGCCTTTCTTTCTGCCGGGAGGGCACATGACAAAAACTCGGGTTCTTGTTGAATTTGGAATGGGAACGTCGCTGCGCCGCGAGGATTATACCGAGGCCGCTCTGCGTGCGATCAAGGATGCGCTTTGGCACAACTCTGTCAACATGGCAGAATTGTTCGATTTCCCGAAAGAGGCAATGATCATTGATGCTGAAATCGGGGTGCAGAAGCCCGATCAGGTGGACCAGGATGCGCTGAAAGCCGTATTTCCTTATGGTCAGCCGAATGTGACTGTCACCGAAGGCGGACTGGATATCGACAAACCCCACGCCGAGGGGCGCACCGTCATCGCAAACGCGGCCATTATAGTCTCGTTCGACATGGAGCCTGCGACATGAGCGAAAAACGTATCATTCTGGAAATGGGTACTGGCAACGATCTGTATGGACAGGATTACACCAAGGCCGCACGACGGGCCGTGCAAGACGCCTTGCATCACTCGTCGATCACGCTGTTTTCCAAGCTGGGCGTGGATCACCACGAGATGCGCGTTCAGGTGACAATCGGTGTTCAAGATCCCGAAGCTGTGGATTGTGATCAGGTCGCTGCAGATCTTCCACGCGGGCGGGCCAAGGTACGTGCCGTAAAGGGCGGGCTGGATATCGACGACAAAGACGGGACGCGGCATGTGGTGGCCACCGCTGCGGTCGAGGCGTTTCTGCCGGATCTTTCCGACCGATACAAATTATCCTGAAAAAGAAAAAGCCGCCCAAGTCTGAGCGGCTCAACTATTCTTGTAATGATCGTGCGGGTCAGATCGTCTCGATTTCCGCGCGGGTCAGACCGACATCTTCCAACTGGGCGTCGCTCAGGTTCGACAAAAGCTTGCGTGTCTTGCGGGATTCATTCCACAAAGCCGCTTTTTCGAATGTTCCGTAGATCGCGTCCACTACATGCAGGATGGTAGCTGCTCCGAGCGGCGCATGGATATTTGCAGTAGTTGCCATTTGCGCATTTCCTTGTGACTGAAACAGCCGACCTCGTGTCGGTTGTAAGGCTCATGTAGGAGCATTGCCTGAGACTCACAATTGCTAGTCTGGTAACCCCGAATTGCACTTAATGCATATCTTTTAAGCGGTTTGTGAACTGTTGCGCTGTACGCGCGCCCGGCCCATATAGGGGACCAGACAAAACGGAGGCTTCCATGGCAGACAGCGATTATCCCGGATGGCACGGCACGACAATTATTGGCGTCAAGAAAGGCGGCCAAGTGGTGATTGCCGGGGACGGTCAAGTCAGCCTGGGTCAAACCGTGATCAAAGGCACCGCCCGGAAAGTGCGCCGCCTGTCGCCGGGCGGGTTCGAGGTTGTCGCGGGTTTCGCCGGATCAACAGCCGATGCCTTCACTTTGCTGGAGCGGCTGGAAGCCAAGTTGGAGGCCACGCCAGGCCAACTGGCCCGCGCCTCGGTCGAGCTGGCGAAAGACTGGCGGACGGATAAATACCTGCAAAAGCTTGAGGCGATGCTGATCGTCACGGATGGCAAGGATCTGCTAGTGATCACAGGGGCAGGGGACGTGCTGGAGCCGGAACACAACGTCGCCGCCATCGGATCCGGCGGCAATTTCGCTCTGGCCGCAGCGCGCGCGATGATGGACAGCGACAAGCCCGCCGAAACGGTGGCGCGTGAGGCAATGGCGATTGCCGCCGATATTTGCGTCTATACCAATGGCAACCTGACGGTTGAGGAAATCTCAGGCCAGTAGCGCCTTGATCTCTTTCCCCTTCCACCGCAGGTGCATCCCGATCAGGCCCAGTATCGCGGCGAGGATGACGATGTAGTACGGCACCCGGATGTCGATGCTCATCAACCCGCCGCCGATCAGGGACATGACCCCTCCGGCCAGACAGAAGACAGCCGTGGTCACGCCCATCACCCAACCCTGATCGGTTTCGCTGACGGCCGAAGAAAACAGGCCCAGCAAGGTTGGGTAGGATACGCCAAAGAAGAAATAGAAGAAGAAGACCGGGATGTAACTCAGCACACCGCTGGGACTGAAGGCAAAACCAAACCCGCAGATCACCATGACCACCAGCGATGTGTAGATGATCTGATGCTTGCTGAACCTTTCTTGTGCCGGTTTCACAAGGAAAGTGCTTGAGAACGCCAGCGCAAATCCGATCACCACCATCGCCATGCTTCCGCCGATCACGCCATAGCCCCATGCAGATGTCAGGAAATTGTCGACGAAGACATAGAAGGTGACATTCGCGATCATGAACAAGGCATAAACCGGCAGGATTTTCAGAACCAACGGATGCGTGCGGACCGCGATCAGGCTGTCGGTGATATCGCGGGGGCGAAAAACAAAGGCTGCGCGTTCCGTGCGGGTGTCCTTGAAAAAGAACATCACAAGGAAAATCGCAATCAGTACCAGAGCGAAGGCCCCGTAGAACGGTGTTTTCAGCGTCGCATAACTGCCCAGCAGGTTGGCATCGGACAGGACGGCACCAATGATCGGACCTCCGACAAGGCCAAAGCTAACGCCAGTGATGATATATCCCATATTGCGGTCGCGATCGGCGGCGTCAGAGCTGCCATCAATCATTGCCGCCTGTGCAATAGGTTGGTTCCCAGCCGTAAAGCCCGTGATCGACCTACCGATAATCAACAGGATCAGACTGTTGAGATACAGCGCCGTAATGGTCAGCGCATAGCCTGCCAACGCTCCACCCAGACAGACCAGCAATGCGTTCTTGCGCCCGATCGAGTCTGAGACTTTCGAGACATACACAACGCCCAGAAACCAGGACAGAAAGAAACAACCGATCACCAGCCCATAGTACAGATGCCGCATACCCATTGCGGTGCTTTCGGGCAGGAAGTTGGATTTCGTCTCCATGATCAGCGAGTTGATGATCGGGAAAACCAGCCCCTGCCCAAGCAGGTCCACAAACACCACGAACAGAAGGGTGATCTTGGCAATTTTCGTCATCCGCGCGCTCCTGACCCTCAACACCTTGAAATTACTGTATCAGAGGGGGTGCGTTTCACCTAAGGAAAGCATTTGCAAACCGGATAGGGCATTGCTAACCAACGCTGCCGCTGTTGTTTTCGATCCAGCGGTGATTACCTAAGCCCAAGTTTCCATATGCCGACCGAAAGGACTGCGCCTTGACCGACCTGACCCCGCGCGAGATTGTCTCGGAACTGGACCGTTTCATTATCGGGCAGAAGGATGCCAAACGCGCAGTCGCCGTCGCGCTGCGCAACCGCTGGCGGCGCAAGCAACTGACCGATGACATTCGGGATGAAGTGTATCCGAAAAACATCCTGATGATCGGCCCCACCGGTGTTGGCAAGACCGAGATCAGCCGCCGACTGGCGAAACTCGCCCGCGCGCCATTCATCAAGGTCGAAGCCACCAAGTTTACCGAAGTTGGGTATGTCGGGCGCGACGTGGAACAGATCGTGCGTGATCTGGCAGATGCCGCGATTATCCAGACCCGCGAATTCATGCGCGAAGACGTCAAAGCCAAGGCGCATCAGGCCGCCGAAGATCGCGTGATCGAAGCCATCGCCGGTACCGATGCCCGGGAAGGCACGCGCGAGATGTTCCGCAAGAAACTGAAAGCGGGCGAGCTGGATGATACGGTGATCGAGTTGGAGTTGTCCGACAGCGCGAACCCAATGCCGATGTTCGACATTCCCGGTCAACCCGGCAGCCAGATGGGTATGATGAATCTGGGCGACATCTTCGGCAAGGCGTTCGGTGGGCGGACCGTCAAAAAGAAGATGACTGTCGCCGAAAGCTATGACGCGCTGATCGGGGAAGAGGCCGACAAGCTGCTGGATGATGAAACCGTCAACCGCGTGGCTTTGGAATCGGTCGAACAGAATGGCATCGTTTTTCTGGATGAGATCGACAAGGTCTGCGCGCGATCAGATGCACGCGGCGGCGACGTCAGCCGGGAAGGGGTACAGCGCGACCTGCTTCCCCTGATTGAGGGCACAACTGTCAGCACCAAACACGGTGCGGTCAAAACCGACCATATCCTGTTTATCGCTTCGGGCGCGTTCCACATCGCCAAACCCTCGGACCTGTTGCCGGAATTGCAGGGCCGTCTGCCGATCCGGGTTGAACTGCGCGCGCTGACCGAAGAGGATTTCGTGCGTATCCTGACCGAGACAGACAACGCCCTGACCCGCCAGTACACCGCCCTGATGGGCACCGAAGCGGTCACGGTCAGCTTCACCGACGATGGCATCGCGGCCTTGGCCAAAATCGCGGCGGACGTGAACCAAAGCGTCGAAAACATCGGTGCGCGGCGTTTGTACACGGTGATGGAGCGTGTGTTCGAAGAACTGTCCTTCACCGCCCCAGATCAGGCCGGGGCCAAGATCACGGTGAACGCGCAATTCGTCGATGACAATCTGGGTGAGCTGACCAAGTCCACAGACCTTAGCCGTTACGTCTTGTAATAGGTCCAGCCGGTTTCCGCCGGTCATTCTGTACGGCACCGCTGGACCTGAGGCGAAAATCAGATAGCGTGGGCGCATATTGTCCCGAGGACCAATCCTTTGCTGCGCTATTTTTTCATTTTCCTGCTGGCGGTGCCTCTAACCGCCTGTGTCGACCGTACGATATCCGAGACGGTGCCAACTGCGCTGTCCGTCGGAAGCCCTGAAACCGTTTTTGCAACGACAACGCGTGCGCGAGAGCCGGACGGTTCTTATGGATTTAAGCGGGGCGAGGCGTTGCAATATCTGGAAATGACGGTTTCGATCCCGCCCAATCACACACCCGGGACCCTTGATTTTTCATATGCCAATCCGAACCCCGAGAAGCAATTCGTCATGGCCGGTGTGGATGAGTTGCAAGGGCCAAGTGAGATGAAGGCGCGATTGGGGGGCAAGGATGAGGTGTCCATCTTTATCCATGGCTATAACACAACCCAGTTCGAGACCACGTTCCGCGCGGCCCAGCTAAGCCGTGACATCAACATCCCCGGTGCAATCATGGTGTATTCCTGGCCCAGCCAGGCCCGTGGTGCCGGATATGCCTATGATCTGGATAGTATGCTGTTTGCGCGCGACGGATTAGAGCAGACTGTGCGACAGCTTAAGGCAATGGGTGTAAGGCGCGTTATTCTGGTGGCCCATTCCATGGGTACAGCCCTGACGATGGAGATGATGCGACAGGCCGAATTGCGCGAACCCGGTTGGGCCAGCAAAAATATCGAAGGTGTCGTACTGATTGCCCCCGATCTGGATGTCGATCTGTTCCGGACGCAAATGGATACGATCAAAACGCCACCGGACCCTTTCATCGTGATGGTGTCGCGGAAAGACAAACTGTTGAACATTTCGGCCCGGCTGCGCGGCACCACTCAAGGTGAGCGCCTTGGCAATATCAGTTCCGTTGATGCATTGGCGGACTACAAGATCAGCATTCTGGACACGACGGCGTTCAACAAGGATGCGGATTCCTCGCATTTCGTGGCCGCGACGTCGCCCGCGCTTTTGGCCATCATCAATTCCGCCCGAAGGGTGAGCCGAACCTTCGACCCGGACGGTCGCGGGTTTGATGTGATCGCCCCCAACAGCGTTCGCAACCCGACGGGTGCAACTGAAATCGTTCTAAGCGAAACGGGGCAGGCGCGGGTCAGCTCTCCGTGACGCGGTTCCGGTTGGGGCAATACCTTCGGGACAACGCGACATGGTTAAGTGCCGGAGTCTTGCTGACCTTCATGTCCAGCTTTGGGCAGACCTTTTTCATTTCGATCTTTTCTGGGGAAATCCGCGCCGCTTTTGGTCTGAGTCATGGCGCGTGGGGCGGTTTGTATTCTCTTGGAACCACCATATCGGCCGTCGTGATGATCTGGGCCGGAGGGCTGACCGACATCTTTCGAGTAAGGGTTCTGGGCCCCGCGGTTCTGGCAGGCCTGGCACTGGCAGCGTTGGCGATGGCGGTGAACGCCTGGCTTGCCTTGCTGCCTGTTGTGGTGTTTCTGTTGCGTCTGTTTGGGCAGGGGATGAGCACCCACTTGGCGATGGTGGCAATGGCCAGATGGTTCACTGCCACACGGGGCAAAGCACTGGCGATCACGTCGTTGGGTTTCTCGGTGGGCGAAGCGTTGCTGCCGGTCACTTTTGTGGCTGCCATGGCCTTCTTGGACTGGCGGTGGCTTTGGGTGATTGCCGCGTGTGTCACCCTTTTGGGGATCCCTGCGCTGCTACGGCTGCTTCGTCAGGAAAGAACCCCGCAAAGCCTGTCCAGCGAATATTCGGCAACGGGAATGGAAGGTCGTAACTGGACCCGGAAAGAAGCGATCTTTCATCCGCTGTTCTGGTTCATGGCACCGGCCTTGCTGGGCCCGTCTGCTTTTATCACCGCCTTTTTCTTTCATCAGGTTCATCTGGCGGGCTCGAAGGGCTGGCAGCATATCGAACTGGTTGCCCTGTTTCCAATTTTCACCAGCGTTTCCATGTTGTCGATGTTTGCGGGGGGTTGGGCGCTGGATAAATGGGGCACGGCTAGGATCATGCCGTTTTATCAACTGCCTATGGCCGTTGGGTTTGGGATCGTGGGGATGACATCGTCGATCGGGGGCGCAACGCTGGCCTTGATGTTTCTGGCGCTGACAGTTGGTGCCAACAGCACCCTGCCCAGCGCGTTCTGGGCCGAATTCTATGGCACCCGGCATATCGGCGCGATCAAGGCGATGGCAACGGCGGTCATGGTTCTGGGATCAGCCATCGGGCCGGGGTTGACCGGCGTGATGATTGATCTGGGTGTGCCGCTGGACATCCAGTTTCTGTGGATCGGAGGCTTTTTCGTACTGGTCAGTGTCCTTGCCCGCATTGGCATCGCAAGAGCCGCTCAAACCCTTTAACGAACGCGGCGCAAATACACGTAATAGGCCCCGTCACCGCCATGGCTGACATGCGCAGGTGTCACTTGCAGAACAGCCTGCGCCAAGGGTGGCAGAGATAACCATTGCGGCACTTGATTGCGCAACACACCGCGCGGCGTGGGAATGGGGCCGGGCTCATCACGGTCCTTGCCCTTTCCGGTTACGACCAAAACCAGACGTTTGCCTGATGCTTGCGCTGACAGAATGAACCGGATCAATGTTGGATGCGCCGTATCCACGCGCATTCCATGCAAGTCCAGCTTGCCCTCTGGCTTCAGCTTGCCCCGTTTCATGCGGCTGAAAGCCTTGGTATCCATCTGGACCGGCGTCGCGCGCAGGCTTTCTGTGACCGTGGGCTTCAACGCGTTGCGCGCAGGTTTTCCCAAGGCGTTCTGCCCGACCTCGAACCGCTCAATCCGCACCCTGGGCGTTTTGGTTGGCTTGGGTTTGGGCAACGTCGTCGGGTGCACAGTTTGCGGCACTTCGGGATGCAGGCGCTCGGCCTGATTGGTCACCTTGCGCCACAGCTCAATTTCTTCCGCGGTCAGTTTACGGCGTGTCATCAGAACTCATCCGGCAACAGCGCATAAGCGCGTTGAATCGGCAGCAAAAGCACCATTCGACCCGAATCCTTTAATCGACCGGCAGCTTCCCCGGCTTCATCCCCGGTGCCGAAAAAGATGTCTGCACGTTGGGCGCCCTTGATGGCGGCGCCTGTGTCCTGCGCGATCATCAATCGGCGTAGCGGTGTTTTGCCGTTTTTCTCAACCCAAACCGGCGCGCCCAAAGGCGTATAGGCCGGATCAGCGGCAATGCTGCGCAGTGTGGTGACAGACCGATTCATTGCGCCCAAGGGACCCAATTCTGGCGCGACGCGGTTTACTTCGCGGAAGAACACATATGACGGATTGTGGAACAGCAGTTCGGCACCCGCTTCGGGGTTTTTACGCACCCAAGCCCGGATCATCTGCGCGCTGACCTGATGCGCACCCAACGCTCCGCGACGGATCAGTTCCGACCCGATAGACCGATAGGGGTGGCCGTTCGCCCCGCCATACCCAACGCGCACCGCGCCCCCATCCGGCAGACGAATACGGCCAGAGCCCTGAATCTGTAAAAAGAACAATTCCACCGGGTCATCGACCCAGGCAATCTCCAGACCCCGGCCGGTCATGCTGTCGCCGGTCAGAATTTCGCGGCGGCTCAGCCACGGACCTTCGGCGCGAGCTTCCGGCGGCATCTTGTAAATCGGATATCTGAAACGTTCGGATCGGGTCAGAGATCCATCCAGCTCGGGCTCGAAATAGCCGGTAAATAGGGCGTCTTTGCCGTCTTCGACCAGAACAGGACGGAAAAACAGCTCAAAGAACAATCGGGCAGCGTCAGATTCATAGGCCCGGGCAACGGCGCACAGCGCACGCCAGTCAGGGTCGTCCAGATCACCGCATGTATTCAGAAAAACCGAAAGGGCTGCGCCGTGGTCATCCTCGGCCCAGCCATCAAGATCGTCAAAGGTCAGTATGGAACGCGTCGCTTCGGCGCTGACAGAGGTTGCCATCACAACCCCCAGAAAAAACGACCGAAGCGCAGCAATCATGCGTCCGTGGCGACAAGCAGCCAGTTCGGATCGTCCGCGCCCATGACGCGGGCAAAGGTCCAGCTGTCCTTCTGGCGTTTGACGGTGTTGGGGTTGCCTTCGATGATGTCCCCGCCGCGATCACGCACGACCGAAGTCAGCTCACCAACAAACTTCATGGTGATCTCGGCCTGGTTGGTATCCTTGTCGAACTTCACATCTGCCAAGGATGTCTCGCGCACGCCAATAAATTCAGCCTCGATCGTAAGACCTTGATCTTCGCGGGCAGCGACTACGGATACGAACGTGTCGAACACCTCTTCGGACAAGAAGGGCTGTATTTCATCCAGATTGCCCTTTTCAAACCCCATGACGATCATCTCATAAGCGCCACGCGCACCCTGAACGAACTCACTGACAGAAAAGCTGGGCTCGACCCGCTTCATCGCAGTCAGGGTTTGCGCCTGTTCGCTGTCTTCGGCGACGTGGTCGGTGATGTCGTGATCCGGGCCGCCTTCGATCACCTCGAAGTCGCGGCGCGACTTGTGCGCCTCTGGTTGCTGCTGAACCGGGGGTTTTTCAAACCCCTCACGCGTGCCCAGAACGCTTTTCAAGCGAAGGATCAGGAAAACGGCAATTCCGGCCAGGACCAGCAACTGGATCATTGGGTTGTCGCTCATTTCATTCTCTTTTCAGTGCCGGGACTTTGTGTACGCGGCCTCAAGCCACTATGTAGGTGACACAAGGCGGCAAGTCCACAGTCCGCCCTGCTGTAAAGGATAGCGCAAATGTATCTGTTCTTGGCTTTTTTATTGGTCCCGATCATCGAGATCGCTCTGTTCATTCAGGTTGGCGGCTTGATCGGCCTGTGGCCAACGCTTGCCATTGTAGTCCTGACAGCCATTCTGGGCACTGTTTTGGTACGGACACAAGGTCGCATGGCGCTGGAAAACCTGCAACGTTCCTTTGCTGAACTGGACGACCCGACCGAGCCGCTGGCCCATGGCGCAATGATCCTGCTGTCGGGCGTTTTGCTACTGACGCCGGGGTTTTTCACCGATGCCGTTGGTTTTGCTTTACTAATTCCCGGCGTCTGGGTTGCTATATTCCGGTACCTTAAATCCAAAGCCACCATCACGCAGTTTCAGATGGGAACTGGCGCACAATTTCGCTCCGGGGCTGATCCGTTTCAACAAGACGACGTGATTGACGGCGAATTTACCGAAGTTAGCCCCCGTCAGAACCCATCAAAGCCATCGAAATGGGTCGAAGGGCCGTGACCTGCATTGAGGTGTCTGCCCCAACTTGTTAAGCAGTGACGAATTTTATTTTCGGAGTAGATCCATGGCCGAAGAAGACGCCAAAGAAAACACCGCGGCCCAGGCCGCCCCGCAAGTCCAGATGCGCGTTCTGGGACAATTCATCCGTGACCTGTCTTTTGAAAACGTGATGGCCCAAAAGGGCGTATCGGGCGACGTTCAGCCCGAGATTTCCGTACAGGTCAATCTGGATGCGAAAAAGCGCCCGGCAGACCATCAGTACGAAGTGTCGATCAAGCTGAACCTCAAGTCCAAGGCCAAGGGTCTGGAAGACATCCTGTTTCTGTGTGAGCTGGACTATTGCGGCCTGTTCCACGTGGAAGGTGTTGCCGAAGATCAGCTGCATCCGTTCCTTATGATCGAATGCCCCCGGATGCTGTTCCCGTTCCTGCGCCGTATCGTCAGCGATGTGACCCGCGACGGTGGTTACCCGCCGGTAAATCTGGACAACATCGACTTTGTCAGCCTGTACCGCAACGAACTGATGCGTCGCCAAGCCGAAGCCCAGAAAACCGAAGCCTAAAGCTCCGGACCCGCGCCGGGATGTTTCTCAGGCGCGGGTCCACAATGCGTTTTCGCCCAGTTTTTCCACGAAAGCATCATGCGCGGCGCGTTCGTCTTCGGTAATACGGGACGCCAGCGCATTTGGGCGCGCTGTTGGGCGCCATTCATCGCCGCCGCCCACAGATGAGGATGCCGCAGTCGACAATCCGAAATCCGGCTGTCGCCCCCCGATCAGTTCCAGATAAACCTCGGCCAGAATTTCGGAGTCGAGCAGCGCCCCGTGCAGCGCTCGATTCGAGTTGTCGATATTGAACCGGCGGCACAACGCATCCAAAGAAGCAGGTGAGCCGGGAAAGCGTTTGCGCGCAATCGCCAGCGTATCCAGCGCCTGATCCATCGGGATCGGGGGCAGACCCATCCATTTCAGCTCGGCGTTCAGGAATTTCATATCGAACGAGGCGTTGTGAATGACCAGTTTCGAATCCTTGATGAAATCGCGAAATCCCTGACCGACCTTGGCGAAAACCGGCTTGTCTTTCAGCGTCACCTCACCCTTTTCCGGCGGGCGCGGGTTATCTAGCAGATCCGGGCCAATGCCATGCACACCAAAGGCTTCTTCAGGCATAGAGCGCTCGGGGTTAATATAGACGTGATAGGTTTCGCCTGTGGCGACGTGGTTCCACAGTTCAACCGCACCGATTTCCACGATCCGGTCACCGCTTTCTGGATCGAACCCCGTGGTTTCGGTGTCGAGTACAATCTCACGCATCTGCCAGCCCCGCTCGTATCTGTTTGACCACATCCTGCACCTGTTCGCGGGCATGGTCCAGACTGTCTGTCACGATCACAAAATCTGACCGGGCGCATTTTTCTTCGTTCGGCATCTGCTTGGCGCGGATTTGTTCAAACTGCGCATCGGACATCGTGCCGCGATCCATCACCCGGCGTTTTTGTTCATCGGCAGGTACCGAAACACAGGCCACGGCGTCCATCGCTACATGACCCCCGGTTTCAAACAACAAAGGGATGTCAAAAACCAGTATATCCGCGGTCGCGTTTTGCCGAAACGCAGCCCGATCCGCCGCCACCAGCGGGTGAACAATCTCCTCGATCTGTTTTAAGGCGGATACGTCCCGCGCAATGATCCGTTTCAGCGCATCACGACTGACAGCCCCATCAACAATTGCGTCTGGAAAAGCCGTCTGCATCGGTTCAACAGCCGCTCCACCCCTTGAATAGAGTCTATGTACCGCGGCATCCGCATCCCATAGCTCACAGCCTTCATCGACGAACATCTGGGCCGTCGTGCTTTTCCCCATCCCGATCGAGCCGGTCAGACCCAGCGCGAAACTCATGACAAAACAGCCGCGCGCAAATCCAGATTCACCTCGGGCCGCACCCCGAACCAGCTTTCAAATCCAGGAACGGCCTGATGCAGCAGCATACCCAACCCATCCACGACCGTGCATCCGGCTTCTTCGGCCGTTTGCAAAAGATGGGTTTTCAGCGGCGCATAGACCAGATCAGTGACAACAGCACCCGGCTGCAACCCATCCAAAGGGACCCGCAGCTCAAGCTGCCCTTGCATCCCAAGTGACGTCGTATTGACCACCAGCTCGGCATCTTCGATCACATTTCCGGCCTGCACCCAATCGACAACGGTGATGGTTTGGCCGAATTCGTCCTTCAGCTTATCCGCCCGGGTCCGTGTTCGGTTGGTCAGCATGATCTTAGGCACTCCGGCCTCGACCAATGCTTGCAAAACGGCGCGCGCAGCTCCGCCAGCGCCAAACACCACGGCCGGACCATCGCCCGGCGTCCAATCCGGTGCCCCGCTGCGCAGGTTTTCCATGAATCCGTAGCCATCGGTATTGTCGGCATGGATCGCGCCATCTTCACGAAAGACCAGCGTGTTCGCAGCACCGATTTTCTGCGCCCGATCCGATACGTTATCCGCCAATCGCAAGGCCGCTTCTTTATGGGGTACCGTTACATTTGCCCCTACAAACCCAGCCT
This sequence comes from Ruegeria sp. HKCCA5491, assembly GCF_013034565.1. NCBI lineage: Bacteria > Pseudomonadati > Pseudomonadota > Alphaproteobacteria > Rhodobacterales > Roseobacteraceae > Ruegeria > Ruegeria sp. HKCCA5491. The sequence goes on along the minus strand of NZ_WQGG01000007.1, from coordinate 112,534 downwards.
TAGGTAAGCTGCGCAGGACAACTTCAAGATCATCCGGGGCAACATCCATTGGAATATAGTGCCCAGCCAGACCATAGGATTTTAACCAATGTCCATGAAGGGTCGGGGATTTTGAATGCGCAACCGGGTGTCCAATCACACCTGCCAGAGGAATACGGCCTTCACTCATTGATCAATCACCCCTTTGACCCCCAGAAAATTCAACAGCTCTAATAGGGGCATACCCAAGACGTTAAAATAGTCTCCGTCAATGGTTGCGAACAGACGCACGCCTTCTTCCTCCAATTTATATGCCCCGACCGCGTGCCGGATACTGTCCCAGTTGCGATCAACATAATCTCGCAGATATGCGTCCGAGCTCATCCGCATCCGCAATCGAACCTGACCCACATGTCGCCAGATGGGTTCCCCGTCTTGATAAATCACAGCGGCAGACAGCAGCATATGTCGCTTGCCACGCATCGCCCTGAGTTGCGACAGTGCATCCGTTGGCGTTTCGGGTTTGGACAGCAACCGACCGTCGAAATTCAGCACCTGATCGCAGCCCAGCACCATTGCACCCGGAAATTTGTCACTGACTTTGCGTGCTTTCATTTCGGCCAGCGTATCCGCAATATCGCGCGGGCTTGCATCCTCGGCTAGCAATGCCCGTTTGGCTGTCTCTTCATCCACGCGCGCGGTTTGCACGGTGAAGGGCACGCCCGCGTTCCTGAGAAGCTGCGCTCGTATCGACGACCCAGAGGCCAGAATGATGGGGACAGACATGTGGAAAACCCCTTGAGTAAACCGTTAACTGTTCCGGGATGGTTTGTATGGTTTTCCAGTTGACACGCAAGCCCGGGATTTTCACGCTAAACTTCCCGGATTCGCCCGAATGGTATCCAGCAGGGACAAGGATAAGTCCAAGAACAGGAATAACCCGGTTTTCCAAGGTTACCCAAAGACTTATCCCCAGAAGTTCATACTCGGTTAATATATAAAATACTGTAATTGTTGTGAAATTTATTCCCTCAACAGAATCACCGTATCTAAACCGGATTCTATCCACCTGGGGAAAACAGATGTGTAAAAAAGTAATCCACTGATTTTGTTCACCCTACAAAACCATCTTCCTTTTTCTTTTCTTATTTTTTTATTAGGGAGGGTTCCGAGTAATCTTCGGAGCCAAGATGACGGATTTTCTTTTCACGATTTACCCATGGGTGAAGTCTCTTCACATCATGGCAGTGATCTCGTGGATGGCGGGCCTGTTCTATTTGCCTAGACTATTCGTTTATCACGTCGAAAAAGCACAGACTGTCGAAGGGGCTGAGGCAATCTTCTTTGAAATGGAAGAAAAGCTACTGCGTGTGATCATGCGCCCCGCAATGATTGTGGCTTGGGTCTGTGGCCTGATCATGGTGTTTACACCGGGTATTGTCGGTTGGGATTTTGCATGGCCTTGGGTCAAAGGCGTATCCGTGATTGGTATGACCTGGTTTCATCATTGGCTGATGGCTCGGAGCAAAGACTTCCTTGAGGGGCAAAATAAGCTCACTGGGCGGCAGTATCGCATGATGAACGAGGTTCCGACCGTTTTGATGGTGATCATCGTTCTGGCGGTCATTCTGAAGTTCTGAGGGCTTTTTTGCGTATAAGGGTCAGACAGGTGGTTTGACTCCACCTGAAGCCACGCTTATGTAGGGGTCAACACGCCCGTCCGGGCGGCGTATCTTCCGTACTGAAATTCCACTTCGTGCCGCGCTGACAGCGGTGAAGGTTTGTATCATGTCCAATGAAACTCTGAATCTGGCCAACCTTAAGGCCAAAAGCCCCAAAGACCTTCTGGCAATGGCCGAAGAGCTGGAGATCGAGAACGCCTCGACCATGCGTAAAGGCGAGATGATGTTCCAGATTCTGCGCGAACGCGCGGATGAGGGTTGGACCGTCGGTGGTGACGGCGTTCTGGAAGTTTTGCAGGACGGGTTCGGCTTCCTGCGCTCGCCCGAGGCGAACTATCTGCCGGGTCCAGACGACATCTATGTTTCACCCGACATGATCCGCCAGCATTCGCTTCGTACCGGCGACACGGTTGAAGGTGAGATCAAGGCACCTGATGACAACGAACGCTATTTTGCGCTGATCAAGGTTACTAAGATCAATTTTGAAGAGCCCGAGAAGGCCAAGCACAAGATCCTGTTCGACAACCTGACGCCCTTGTATCCAGAAGAGCGTCTGAAGATGGAGATCGAGGATCCTACCATCAAGGATAAATCTGCTCGTGTCATCGACCTTGTGGCACCGATTGGTAAGGGCCAGCGGTCGTTGATCGTGGCGCCCCCGCGGACGGGTAAGACGGTGATCTTGCAGAACATTGCGCACTCGATCGAGCAGAACCACCCCGAATGTTATCTGATCGTCTTGCTGATCGACGAACGCCCGGAAGAGGTGACCGACATGCAGCGTTCGGTAAAGGGTGAGGTTGTATCCTCGACCTTTGATGAACCCGCAACGCGCCACGTGGCCGTGTCGGAAATGGTGATCGAAAAAGCCAAGCGTCTGGTCGAGCACAAGCGAGATGTTGTTATTCTTCTCGATTCGATCACAAGACTTGGTAGGGCGTTTAACACAGTGGTACCATCGTCGGGCAAGGTTCTGACAGGTGGTGTTGATGCGAACGCCCTTCAACGGCCCAAGCGGTTCTTTGGTGCCGCGCGGAATATCGAAGAGGGCGGTTCGCTGACCATTATCGCCACCGCGCTGATCGACACCGGCAGCCGGATGGATGAGGTGATCTTTGAAGAATTCAAAGGCACCGGTAACTCGGAAATCGTGCTGGATCGCAAAATTGCCGACAAGCGCGTGTTCCCGGCCATCGACATTCTCAAATCCGGTACCCGGAAAGAGGACTTGCTGGTCGACAAGGGCGATTTGGCCAAAACTTTCGTTCTGCGCCGTATCCTCAACCCGATGGGTACGACCGACGCGATCGAGTTCCTGCTATCCAAGCTGAAGCAGACGAAGACGAATGGCGAGTTCTTCGATTCAATGAACACCTGACACAGGTCTTAACTGACGCGAGGCCTTCGAATGGATACGATATTCGCCTTGGCCAGCGCGCAGGGCAAAGCCGGGGTGGCGGTCATCCGCCTTTCTGGTCATTTGGCGCATTCCGCAGCGGCTGCATTAACCAGGGATACTCTGCCAGCCCGCGGCATGCGTGTGCGCGCCTTGTTTGCAACTGACGGCTCAATTCTGGATGAGGGTCTGGTACTAACATTCCAGGCCCCTGCGAGCTTTACCGGTGAAGATGTGGCAGAGTTGCAGGTTCACGGAAGTATGGCATCTGTGAATGCGGTGATGCGCAGTCTTGGCGATACTGAAGGTTTGCGGCTTGCAGAGCCGGGGGAATTCACGCGTCGCGCGCTTGAAAACGGCAAGATGGATTTGACGCAGGTCGAAGGCTTGGCCGACTTGATTGATGCCGAAACCGAAGCGCAGCGCAAACAGGCACAGACAATATTAGCCGGCGAACTGGGTTCCCTTGCAGAACGCTGGCGTCGTGATCTGATCCGCGCCGCATCCCTTTTGGAAGCTGTCATTGATTTCGCTGACGAAGAGGTTCCGACGGATGTTACGCCCGAAGTCCGTTCTTTGGTCACTGGTGTCATGGCTGATGTGCAACGCGAAGCCGACGGAGTTCGAATTGCGGAGCGTATTCGCTCAGGGTTCGAAGTCGCAATTGTCGGCCTTCCTAATGCAGGGAAGTCCACCTTACTGAATGCACTTGCCGGGCGAGATGCGGCGATAACGTCGGAATATGCCGGAACGACCCGCGATGTGATTGAGGTCCGAATGGATCTTGAGGGGTTGCCAGTCACGCTTTTGGACACAGCCGGGCTTCGCGAAACCGAAGATCATGTTGAAAGCCTTGGAATCGAATTGGCGATTAAACGTGCAGAGGCCGCGGATTTACGGGTATTCCTGACCGAGGACCCGATGTCTTTGGGTGTTTCAGTGCGCGACGGTGATATTCAGGTTTTGCCGAAGGCTGACCTCAGGGATGATATAAAAGGTGGGATATCAGGTAAAACTGGTAAGGGTTTGGATCAGTTGATCTCCGATATATCGCGTATATTGGGTGGCCGTGCCACAAGTTATGGTATTGCAACCCGCGAAAGGCACCGTATTTCGCTCAATAATGCTCAGGAGGCGTTGGGTGCAGCAATGTCTGTTCTGGAATCAGGCCCGGACTTGTATGATATCGCTGCCGAAGAATTGCGCACAGCCATTCGTGCGCTAGAGGCATTGGTCGGTAGAATAGGCGTGGAAGATCTTTTGGATGAAATCTTCGCAAGCTTCTGTCTGGGAAAATAGGGAGTGTTTCACGTGAAACATTCAGACTTTGATGTTGTTGTTATCGGCGCGGGTCATGCCGGAACTGAGGCTGCACATGCATCTGCCCGCATGGGGGCGGAAACGGCGCTTGTCACCTTGTCTGCTTCTGACATCGGGGTGATGTCTTGCAATCCAGCGATTGGAGGCCTTGGAAAAGGTCACCTAGTGAGAGAGATTGATGCCCTGGACGGAGTTATGGGCCGTGTAGCGGATAAAGCCGGAATTCAATTCCGTCTGTTGAATCGGCGCAAAGGACCCGCAGTTCAAGGGCCGAGGACACAGGCGGACCGCGCGTTGTATCGCGCAGCGATGCAGAAAGAGACCGACGCCCAGCCACGTCTTTCGATTGTGGTAGGCGAAGTTGTCGATTTTCTGATGGAAGGGCAGAGCGTGCGCGGAGTCAGATTGGCAGATGGTTCCGAGATTCGAGCCAAGGCAGTCATACTTACTTCCGGTACGTTCCTTCGGGGTGTGATACATATTGGAGACGTTTCCCGCCCTGGCGGAAGAATGGGGGACAATCCGTCAGTTAAATTGGCGCAACGCTTAGACAGTTTTCAGCTTCCGTTGGGAAGATTGAAAACAGGTACTCCGCCCCGACTTGATGGCCGCACGATCGACTGGTCCGATCTGGAGCGCCAGGATGGAGATGATGAACCTACATTATTTTCATTTCTGTCTAAGTCTGTTGTGGCCCCCCAAATTTCTTGCGGTATAACGCATACAAATGCGCGAACGCATGAAATTATTGAGAAAAACCTAAGCCGTTCAGCAATGTACGGGGGGCATATTGATGGGGTTGGCCCAAGGTATTGCCCTTCAATTGAGGATAAAATAGTCAGGTTTGCCGATAAGGACTCTCATCAGATATTCCTTGAGCCTGAAGGTGTTAATGATCATACGATCTACCCGAATGGGATTTCGACATCGCTTCCCCAGGATGTTCAACTTCAATATGTCCGGTCCATTAAGGGGCTAGAGAATACAGAAATTCTGCAACCGGGTTACGCGATTGAATATGATTATGTAGATCCGCGCGTTTTAACTTCATCCCTGTCCGTTCCGGAAATCTCGGGCCTATATCTTGCGGGGCAGATTAACGGTACCACTGGATACGAGGAAGCCGCGGCACAGGGTTTGGTCGCCGGTTTGAATGCCGCCTTGTTTTCATTTGATCGGGATCCGGTTCATTTCACGCGTGCAGATAGCTATATCGGTGTAATGATAGACGATTTGACGACGCGCGGAGTAGCAGAACCTTACCGTATGTTTACGTCTCGTGCGGAATTCAGACTGTCGTTACGCGCAGATAATGCAGATCAAAGGTTAACACCGATTGGCTTGAAAATCGGTTGCGTAGGGGACGTTAGAGAGCGCCACTTTTCCGACAAGATGGAAAAATTGACGGCGGTAAAATCCATTCTGATGGACAGGACTTATACCCCAAAAGACATGCGATCAGTTGGTATCAGCGTCAATCAGGACGGAAATAGGCGAAATGGGATGGCTATTCTCGCATTCCCGGATGTTTCGTTTGGGGATCTTATACCACTGGTTCCAAGCTTGGGGGATACAGATCCTGAAATCCAGAAGCAGGTTGAAAGGGATGCCCTGTACGCAAACTACATTGCGCGCCAGCAAAGGGACGTCGAAGCTATGAAGCGCGACGAATCTCATGAAATTCCAAGGGATTTCGAATATTTCGCTCTGGATGGCTTGTCTTCAGAGATGAAGCAAAAGTTGTCGAATGCGCGACCAGAGAATATAGCGCAAGCCAGTCGCGTTGAAGGAGTTACTCCGGCCGCTTTGACGCTTGTTCTTGCGAAACTGCGTCGCGAACAAAAGGTCCGCAAGGCATGAGTGACGTGCAATTTGGCGATTTGGATGTTTCACGTGAAACATTTGAGCGTTTGGCCAAATATGTTGAGTTGGTAAAGCGATGGAATCCGAAAATTAACCTGGTTTCCCGAAATAGCCTGCCCGAGATTTGGACGCGGCACATAAAAGATTCTATCCAGGTATATCGTTGCACTGAATTCTTTCAGAATTGGGCGGACTTGGGAAGCGGGGGTGGGTTCCCCGGAATGGTTTGCGCGATCATGGCAATAGAAGAGAACCCGAATGCGCAGTTCACTTTTGTGGAAAGTGATCAAAGGAAATCCGCCTTTTTGCGAACAGTGGCGCGGGAATGTGGTGCAAAGTGTTCCGTTGTTTCCAAACGAATCGAAACCGTGGATCCCTTGGGTGCGGATGTCCTATCTGCGCGTGCTTTAGCAGATCTGACGGTCTTATTGTCCTTTTGTGACAGGCATTTAGGCAGTTCTGGAACGGCTCTGTTGCCGAAAGGCGCAACGTGGAAAAAAGAACTGGAAGACGCGCGCAAGGAATGGAATTTCCAAGCCGAGCCGATTACAAGTTTAACTGAACCTCAGGCCGTTATCCTTAAAATCAAAGGAGTATCACGTGGTTGATCTGTCTCGTCCCTCAGGGCCCCGGATTATTGCGGTAGCCAATCAGAAGGGTGGGGTTGGGAAGACGACGACTGCGATAAATCTTGCAGCGGGATTGGCCGAAGCCGGATGCCGCGTTCTTGTGGTTGATTTGGATCCTCAGGGCAACGCGTCAACAGGTCTGGGCGTTGAAGACAGGGATTGGACAACCTACGACCTGATATTGGACGACGCCCCGTTGGAAGCCGTCATTCAGGAGACTGAAATTGGCGGCTTATACGTGGTCCCTGCCACAGTCGACCTGAGTTCAGCCGATATTGAGCTTATTTCCAACGAAAAGCGAAGCTATCTGCTGCACGACGCGCTGCGGCAAACGTCAGTTGACCAGTTCAAGCTGGACTATGTCCTGATAGATTGTCCACCGTCCCTTAATTTGTTGACCGTCAATGCGATGGTCGCGGCGCATTCTGTGCTTGTTCCATTGCAGAGTGAGTTCTTCGCGTTGGAAGGTTTGTCCCAGTTGATGCTGACTATTCGCGAGGTCCGCCAAACTGCCAATCCGGACCTGCGGATCGAAGGTGTTGTGTTGACGATGTATGACAACCGCAACAACTTGTCCCGTCAGGTCGAAAAAGACGCGCGTGACAATCTGGGCGAGATGGTATTTAAAACCAAAATACCCAGAAATGTGCGGGTCAGTGAGGCGCCGTCTTACGCATTGCCTGTACTTCAATATGATTCCGGATCTCTGGGGGCGATGGCATATCGGCATTTGGCGCGCGAAGTCATGCACAAGAACAAGAAAGCCGCATAAGTGGCAGTAGGAGGGTCCAGTGGCAGCTAAGAAAACAAAACCTAGGGGATTGGGCCGCGGTCTATCGGCTTTGATGGCCGACGTAACGCAGGAAACAGAAGGGTTGCGCCCATCTGAACCGCGGCGTGCGGACATGAAGGTTCCGATCGAAAAACTTCATGCGAACCCAAATCAGCCGCGCCGTACCTTTTCGCGTGAACAACTGGATGAACTTGCTGCTTCGGTTAAGGAAAAGGGCATTATTCAGCCGCTGATCGTCCGCGAGATTGCGGAAGGCGACTATGAGATTGTCGCGGGTGAGCGCCGCTGGCGTGCTGCGCAAATGGCGCAACTGCATGATATTCCTGTCATTGTTCGTGATTTCGACGATACCGAAGTGTTGGAAGTTGCGATTATTGAGAATATTCAAAGAGCTGACTTGAATGCTGTCGAAGAAGCGGCCGGATACAAGCAGCTTATGGATCGTTTCGGGCACACGCAGGAAAAGCTGGCCGAGGCCCTTGGCAAAAGCCGCAGTCACATTGCGAATCTTCTTCGTTTGCTGTCGTTGCCGATGGATGTTCAGCAATTGGTGGTCGAAGGTAAGCTTTCTGCAGGGCATGCAAGGGCGTTGATTACGTCAAGCAACCCCTCTGAATTGGCGAAGATCGTGGTACGCGACGGATTGTCGGTTCGTGCGACCGAAGCGCTTGTTAAAAAAGAGCAGGCCGACCCGGTTAAAGCTACGCCGAAATCCAGAAATCTGGATGCAGGTAAAGACGCCGATACGCGGGCGCTTGAAAAAGACCTTTCTGCTATCTTGGCGATGAAAGTGGCCATCAACCACAAGTCTGGGACAGAAACCGGGCAGGTCGTTCTGACATATGAAAATCTGGACCAGCTTGACGATCTTTGTGCAAAGCTCAGCCGCTAGGCCGAGTCCAGATAAAGGTTAGAACACCCCCCAAGACAATCGCCTGAATTGCCAATACATAATTCGGGACCGAGAGAATAATCGAAATTCCAAAAACGGCGGCAATCGAGAGGGTTGCCGCCTTTTTTGCTGCGGGACGGATGGCACCGGAACTCTGCCAATCCAGGATCATCGGGCCAAAGACCCGGTGCGTGATCAGCCAGTTGTGAAGCCGGGAAGACGAGCGTGCAAAGAAAAAAGCGGCCAACAGCAGGAACGGAACGGTCGGTAGCAATGGAAGGGCGATGCCGACGACGGCAAGTGCAACGCTCAACAATCCCAATGCCGCCCAGACGTATTGCATGTCTTATCCCAACAATTCGCGAATTATGGAGTTCAATACTGCACGCCCATCTTTGGTGGCGATGACCCGTCCGCTTACCTGTTCGATTATACCGATGGCACTCAGATCGTCCAATTTTGCTTGCGGCAATGAAGAACCAGACAAGGCTTCATAACGATCTATATATAGACCTTCTTTTAGCCTTAGGCACATCATAAGGTATTCAACTGCTTGATCCTGATTTGAAAGCTCGGTTCTTTCCCGCTCTCCACTGCCGTTACGCACAGCGTCCAGCCAAGTGTTCGGCATCAGGTGGGTTTCAGTCGCCAGTTTTCTATCGCCAAGCGTAATTCGGCCATGGGCACCGGGACCGATGCCAACGTAATCGCCATAGTGCCAATAAATCAGATTGTGCCGGGATTCTGCCCCCGGTCGGGCGTGATTAGAAACCTCATAAGCAGGCAGGCCGTGGGCTTCGCAAATTTCTTGTGTTGCAAGATACATGTCGGCTGCGCTGTCATCCTCGGGCAGGCCGCGCAATTTCCCAACGGCATATCTGTCGCCGAAAGCGGTGCCGTCTTCGATGGTCAGTTGATACAAGGACAGGTGGTCGACGGCCATGGACAAAGCTTGGGTCAGTTCAGCACGCCAAGCGGCCAGGGTTTGGTGCTGGCGGGCATAGATCAAGTCAAAGCTGACTCTGTCAAAGCAAGTTCTGGCGATATCAAACGCTGCCTGTGCTTCAGCGACCGTGTGGATTCGACCTAATCTGCGTAGGTCATCGTCATTCAGCGCCTGTACACCCATCGAGATCCGGTTGACCCCAGCGTCGCGATAGGCAGCAAACCGCCCGGCCTCAACCGAACCGGGATTGGCCTCAAGCGTGATTTCCATGTCATTGGCAGGTCGCCACAGGCTGCGGGCCTCATCAATAATGGCGGCTACGGAGTCTGGATGCATTAAGGACGGCGTACCACCGCCAAAAAAGATCGTATTCAGCACCCGATCTGGCGTTTCCAGGGCGGAGCGTCGCAATTCGCCTAAATAGCTGTTAAGCCATTGTTTTTCATTAATATTTCTGGAAACATGGCTATTGAAGTCGCAATAGGGGCATTTGGCCTCGCAAAAGGGCCAATGCACATACAGGCCAAAGCCCCCGTTGCGCCAATCATCCGCCAAAACAGCCCTTCACGAACATCTCAACCGCGCGGCCGCGATGGCTGATCTTGTTCTTTTCCCAGCGATCCATTTCGGCAAAGGTAATATCGTGGCCGTCAGGGACAAACATCGGGTCATAACCGAACCCGTCTTTACCCCGGATCGGCCAGACAAGATGGCCCGGGGCTATACCCTCGAACACTTCGTCGTGACCGTCGGGCCAGGCCAGTACCAGAGTGCATCGGAATTGAGCGGCGCGGGGGTGCGGGGCGTCTTTTGCTTCCAGCTCATCATGCGCGCGGGTCATTGCCATCAGGAAATCGCGGCCATTACCGGTTTCAGCCCAATCGGCGGTGTAAACACCAGGCGCGCCGTCCAACGCATCAATGGTAATCCCTGAATCGTCCGACAGGGCAGGCAGGCCGGTGGCCTTGGCGGCGGCATGCGCCTTGATGCGTGCATTGCCGACGAATGTATCCTCGGTCTCGTCCGGTTCGGGCAGGTTCATCTCTGCCGCTCCGACCACGGTCACGCCAAAGGGCTCAAGCAGATGCGCCATCTCCTCAAGCTTGCCTTTATTATGCGTGGCGACCAGCAGCCTGTCACCGTCGAACTTGCGGGTCATGCGGTGGCGGCCTTTTGCGTGGCGGCCAGTTCACCGACGCCTTTTTCGGCCAGATCCATAAGCTGGTCCATCTGCGCGCGGCTAAAGACGGAACCTTCAGCGCTCATCTGCACTTCGATCAGCTTGCCCGAGCCGGTCATGATGAAGTTGCCATCAACGCCTGCTTCGCTGTCTTCGGGGTAGTCCAGATCTAGAACCGGCTGACCTGCGTAGATGCCGCAGGACACAGCAGCGACGGGATCGACCAGCGGATCAGAAATTACATCACCCGCTTTCATCAGCTTGTTCACAGCCAGACGCAGCGCGACCCAGCCCCCGGTGATCGAAGCGCAGCGCGTGCCGCCATCGGCCTGGATCACGTCACAATCGACGGTGATCTGACGTTCGCCCAAAGCAACCCGGTCGACACCAGCGCGTAGCGCCCGGCCGATCAGGCGCTGGATTTCCACGGTGCGGCCACCTTGTTTGCCGCTTGCCGCCTCACGCCGCATCCGTGTGTTGGTTGCGCGGGGCAGCATCCCGTATTCCGCTGTCACCCAACCCAGGCCCGAGCCTTTGATGAAGGGCGGTACGCGGTCCTCGATCGTGGCGGTACACAGCACATGGGTATCGCCCATTTTAATCAGGCAGGAACCTTCGGCATGTTTGGTGAAACCTGTCTCGATGGAAACAGCGCGCATTTCGTCTAGATTACGTCCTGAGGGTCGCATGGAAAATCCTTTGTTTGCTGGGTTGGGGATACCGCCCCGTGGCGTTACGATGCAACCCCGATTGACCTTTCATTTGCCTGCGATTTAATGATGATCCAGCAGGGGACCGCCGATGAGCGAAGCGAGCAAAATTCTGAACGAGATGAACGACCGGTCGCGTGAGGTTTTCCGGCTGATCGTCGAAAGCTATTTGGATAGCGGAGAACCGGTGGGCAGCCGCACCCTGACCCGCACCTTGTCGGAAAAAGTCAGCGCCGCGACCGTGCGCAATGTGATGCAGGATCTGGAATTTCTGGGCCTGTTGGACAGCCCCCATGTCAGCGCGGGGCGGATTCCTACGCAGCAAGGACTGCGGATGTTTGTCGACGGGCTGCTTGAGGTCGGCGATCTGGGGGCAGATGATCGGCAGAAATTGGATGAGACTTTAGGCTCTAACGCAGGCGATGTGGGCGGTATGCTGGATCGTGTGGGATCGGCTTTGTCACATGTCACCCATGGTGCCTCATTGGTTTTGACGCCCAAACAGGAATCCGAGATCAAGCATATCGAGTTTGTTTCTCTGGCTCATGACCGCGCCCTCGTCGTGCTGGTCTTTGCTGATGGAACTGTCGAAAACCGGCTGTTTACTCCTCCGCCGGGACAGACACCCAGTTCGATGCGAGAGGCCGCGAATTTTCTGAACGCGCTGATCGAGGGGCGAACGCTAAGCGAAGTCCGCCGGCAGATGCAGACGCAGATTGACGCCCGTAAGCAGGAAATCGACGTACTGGCGCGCGAGATGATCGAGAGCGGCATTGCCGCCTGGGACGGAGACGGAGGCGATTCAGCGCGATTGATTGTGCGTGGACGCGCGAATCTGCTGAATGAACCCGGTCAAACGGAAGAGCTGAATCGAATCCGCACCTTGTTTGATGACCTGGAACGTAAGCGCGATATTGCCGAATTCCTTGAATTGACCGAGGAAGGCGAGGGTGTGCGCATTTTTATCGGCTCTGAGAACAAACTTTTCTCACTTTCGGGTTCCTCTTTGGTGGTGTCTCCATATATGAACGCTGATCGAAAGATAATCGGTGCGGTCGGGGTTATTGGACCCACACGACTCAACTATGGACGGATCGTGCCGATCGTGGATTATACGGCGCAACTGGTCGGCAAGCTTATTTCCGACCGGAGCTAGAGGGTAAGAGATGGCGGAACCCAAAAACGAAGATTTTCTGGACGATATCGCAACAGCCGAGGCAGAAGAGTTGGCCGAGGAGTTTGCTGAAATCAGTGAAGAGGCGCTGGAAATTGATGCCCTGCGCGCTGAGCGTGATGATTTCAAGGACAAGTTCATGCGCGCACTGGCTGATGCTGAAAACGCGCGCAAACGGGGCGACAAAGCGCGTCGGGATGCAGAGCAGTATGGCGGGTCCAAGCTGGCGCGCGATATGCTGCCGGTATATGACAACATGAAACGTGCGCTTGAGGCCGCAACCGACGAGCAGAAAGAGGTTGCTGCCGGTTTGATCGAAGGTGTCGAGCTGACCATGCGCGCACTGACGAACGTGTTCCAGAAACACGGGATCGAGGTGATCACACCCGAAGTCGGCGACCGGTTTGATCCCAATCTTCACGAAGCCATGTTCGAGGCCCCTGTTCCGGGCACCAAGGCTGGCGATATCATTCAGGTCTCGGCTGAGGGGTTCATGCTGCACGACCGTTTGCTGCGTCCGGCGCAGGTGGGCGTTTCTTCAACACCAGCAAGCTGATTGACCTCTGCGAGGCCAAGCCTCCGGCGGAAGTATTTTTGAACAGAAGAAGGGGTGGTCAGGATTTGGCCGCCTCTTTCAGTTTGTAGATCAGGTCGAGCGCTTCGCGGGGTGTCAGTTCATCGGGCAGGATGTCGTCCAGCATATTCGTGACTGGTGAGGTTTTTGGCGCGGGCGGCGGCGGGGGTGATGCGGCTGAGAATAGGGGGAGATCGTCGATCAATGCCTTTTGCTTTCCGCCTTCACGTTCAGTTTTTTCCAATTGGTCCAGCACGACGCGGGCGCGGTCGACCACGGATGCGGGAAGCCCAGCCAATTGCGCGACCTGCACGCCATAAGATCGGTCGGCGGCGCCTTTGTGGACTTCGTGCAGGAAGATGACTTCGCCCTCCCATTCTTTGACAGCGACAGTGGCGTTGTCGACGCTTTCGAGTTTTCCGGCCAAGGCGGTGAGTTCGTGGTAGTGGGTGGCAAACAGCGCGCGGCATTGGTTGGCGGCGTGCAGATGTTCCAGTGTGGCCCAAGCGATAGAGAGGCCGTCATAGGTGGCGGTGCCGCGCCCGATTTCGTCGAGGATCACCAGCGCGCGGTCGTCGGCCTGATTGAGGATTGCGGCGGTTTCCACCATTTCGACCATGAAAGTCGAACGCCCCCGCGCCAGATCGTCTGACGCTCCCACTCGGCTGAAAAGTTGGCTAACTAAGCCGACATGGGCCCGTTCGGCGGGAACGTAACTGCCCATTTGGGCCAGCAGGGCGATCAGGGCATTTTGGCGCAGGAAGGTTGATTTACCGGCCATGTTGGGACCAGTCAGCAGCCAGATCGCTGAACCCTGATCGGCGCTCAGGTCGCAGTCGTTGGCTATGAAGGCATCGCCTGATTGCTGGCGGAGCGCGCGTTCTACAACCGGGTGGCGACCCCCTTTTATGCCGAATGCACGCGAATTGTCGACCTGCGGACGGCACCAGTTTTCTGCGCGCGCCAGATCAGCGAGAGCAGTAGTCAGATCCAGTTCGGCCAACCCTCGGGCCGCTTGGTTGAGGCGGGCCGCGAGGGACAGAATTTCGCTAGAAAGCCTTTGATAGAGCCGCTTTTCGATTTCCAAAGCCAGATTTCCGGCGTTCAGGATGCGGGTTTCGATCTCGGACAGTTCTACCGTGGTGAACCGGACTTGGTTCGCAGTGGTCTGACGATGGATGTAGGTTTCACTGAACGGTAGGTTCAGCATTTTTTCGGCATGAGTGGCCGTGGTTTCGATGAAGTAGCCCAGCACGTTGTTGTGCTTGATCTTCAACGATGTGATGCCCGTGTGCTCTGCGTATTTTTGCTGAAACCCGGCTATGACGGATCGACCTTCGTCGCGCAGCGTGCGCGCTTCGTCCAGTTCGGCATCGAAACCGGGGGCGATGAAGCCACCATCGCGCGCAAGCAAGGGTGGTTCAGCAACAAGCGCCTCGTCCAGCAGGTTCAGTAGATCATCAAAGCCGACAAGGTTTTGTACTGCGGTTGCCAGCAGGACCGGAAGATCCTGACCTTCGCACAATTCAGCGATCGCCGATGCCTGTGTCAGCCCATTGCGAATGGCAGCCAGATCGCGGGGGCCTCCGCGCTCCAACGACAGGCGCGACAGGGCACGGTCCAAATCAGGGGTTTTGCGCAGGATCTCGCGCAAGTCCGAGGTGGTCAGGCTGTCTTCGGCGGCAAAACTTACCGCGTCCAACCGGGCGTGGATCACGTCCAGATTGCGGGACGGGCTGGACAGACGCTGTTCCAGCAGCCGGGCACCACCCGGGGTTACGGTACGGTCAACCACTGACAGCAGTGATCTGGCGCGCCCACCGGAGAGCGACCGGGTCAGCTCCAGATTCCGGCGCGTGGCGGCGTCGATCTGCACCACGCGGTCCTCGGATTCCTTGAGCGGCGTTTGCAGCAGGGGCAGTTTGCCCTTTTGCGTGATCTCAAGATAGTCGACCAGCGCGCCCATAGCCGACACTTCGGCGCGCCCAAATGACCCGAACGCATCCAAAGCGCCCACGTGAAACAACCCGCAGATGCGTTTTTCCGCCGCAGTGCTGTCGAAACTGGCGCGTCCGATCGGGGTCAGCGAAATGCCCAGATCGCGGACGGTTTCATTTAACGCCTGCTCCATCCCGTCGCCCACGATCAGCTCGGACGGAGCAAGCCGCGCCAGTTCGGGGCTAAGCCTGATCGAGGTCAAAGGCATCACGTGGAACGCTCCGGTCGAAATATCGGCCCAGGCCAGCGCGGCTTCATCACGAACCTCGGCGTAGGCGGCCAGAAAATTGTGGCGACGGGCCTCTAGCAGGGCGTCCTCGGTCAGTGTGCCGGGCGTCACCAGACGCACAACATCCCGCCGAACCACTGATTTAGAGCCTCTTTTCTTGGCTTCGGCCGGGCTTTCCATCTGCTCGCACACAGCCACGCGAAAGCCTTTGCGGATCAGCGTCAGCAGATAGCCCTCGGCCGCATGAACGGGAACGCCGCACATGGGGATATCCTCGCCATTGTGCTTGCCGCGTTTGGTCAGGGCGATGTCCAGCGCCTCGGCGGCATTCACCGCGTCCTGGAAAAACATCTCGTAGAAATCACCCATGCGGTAGAACAGCAGGGCGTCTGAATGGGCCTCTTTGATCTCAAGATATTGCGCCATCATTGGCGTGACTGTGGACAAAAGCGGCCCCCTTTTGGCGTCTTCCGGTGGCGACCTTACAAATCCCCCAACCGCGACGAAAGGTGAAAACGTATTGTCGTTGAGGCGCAGCCTCGCCTGCGCTATGACGCAACAGCCCCGAATTCATGGAAACGACCGATAAGATGCCCAAAGCGAAGATCACCAAAGAAGAGGCGCTGGCCTTTCACCTGGACCCCACCCCCGGCAAGTGGGAGGTGCAGGCCACCGTTCCCATGACCACGCAGCGCGATCTGTCATTGGCCTATAGCCCTGGCGTGGCCGTTCCCTGTGAAGCTATCGCCGAAGCACCCGAGACTGCCTATGACTATACCAACAAGGGCAATCTGGTCGCCGTGATCTCGAACGGGACGGCTGTGCTGGGTCTCGGCAATCTGGGCGCGCTGGGCGGCAAGCCGGTGATGGAGGGCAAGGCCGTTCTGTTTAAGCGTTTTGCCGACGTGAACTCGATCGACATCGAACTGGACACTGAAGATCCGGATGAGTTCTGTCGCGCGGTCCGCCTGATGGGGCCAACATTTGGCGGCATCAACCTTGAAGACATCAAAGCGCCCGAGTGCTTCATCATTGAACAGCGCCTCAAGGAAGAGATGGATATCCCCGTCTTCCACGACGATCAGCATGGTACAGCGGTGATCTGTGCGGCGGGCTTGCTGAATGCGCTGCATATTTCGGGCAAGAAGATCGAAGATGTGAAGATTGTTCTGAACGGTGCGGGTGCGGCGGGGATCGCCTGTATCGAACTGCTTAAGTCAATGGGCGCGCGGCACGAGAACTGCATCGTGTGTGACACCAAGGGCGTGATCTATCAGGGTCGGACCGAAGGTATGAACCAGTGGAAATCGGCTCATGCGATCACGACCGAACTGCGCACGCTGGAAGAAGCCATGAAGGGCGCGGATGTGTTTCTGGGCGTGTCGGTCAAAGGGGCCGTGACGCAGGATATGGTTGCGTCGATGGCCGATAACCCGGTGATTTTCGCCATGGCCAACCCCGACCCCGAGATCACCCCGGAAGAGGCGCACGAAGTTCGTGTTGATGCCATTGTTGCCACCGGGCGCAGCGACTATCCGAACCAGGTGAACAATGTTCTGGGCTTTCCCTATCTGTTCCGCGGCGCGCTGGATATCCATGCCCGCGCCATCAATGATGAGATGAAGATCGCCTGTGCCCACGCGCTTGCCAACCTGGCGCGCGAGGATGTGCCGGATGAGGTTGCGATGGCCTATGGCAAATCGCTGACCTTTGGGCGCGACTATATCATCCCTACGCCGTTTGACCCGCGCCTGATCCACCGTATTCCACCTGCCGTCGCTAAGGCCGGTATGGATACCGGGGCCGCGCGGCGTCCGATCATCGACATGGATGCCTATGAGCTGAGCCTCAAGTCCCGCATGGACCCGACCGCCAGCATTCTGCGGGGCCTTAATGCGCGGGCGCGTCAGGCGCAAAGCCGGATGATCTTTGCCGAGGGCGACGATCCCCGCGTGCTGCGCGCGGCTGTCACCTATCAGCGTTCGGGCTTTGGCAAGGCGCTGGTTGTGGGGCGTGCCGATGACGTAAAGGCCAAGCTGGAAGAGGCCGGTCTGGGCGATGCCGTGCGTGAGCTTGAGGTGGTAAACGCTGCCAATACCGCGCATCTCGAGACCTACTCGAACTTCCTGTACGATCGGCTTCAGCGTAAGGGTTTCGACCGCAAGGACATTCACCGCCTTGCCGCGCGGGACCGTCACGTGTTTTCCTCGCTGATGCTTGCGCATGGGCATGGCGATGGTCTTGTGACCGGGGCCACGCGCAAGTCGGCGCATGTTCTGGACCGGATCAATCACGTGTTCGACGCGGACGCGGCGCATGGCGCGGCTGGTGTAACGGCGTTATTGCACAAGGGGCGGATCGTGTTGATCGGCGATACACTGGTTCATGAATGGCCTGACGAGAATGATCTGGCCAACATCGCTGAGCGCTCGGCCGCCGTTGCGCGCCACATGGGGCTCGAGCCGCGCGTGGCCTTCGTCAGCTTTTCGACATTCGGCTATCCGATGTCGGAGCGGGCTGAAAAAATGCACCGTGCGCCTGCGGTTCTGGACCAGCGTGGCGTTGATTTCGAATATGAGGGCGAGATGACCGTCGACGTAGCCCTGAATGTGGATCAACAGGCCAGCTATCCATTCCAGCGTCTGACAGGCCCGGCAAATATCCTGATCGTTCCCGCGCGCCATTCGGCGTCGA
Organism: Ruegeria sp. HKCCA5491; assembly: GCF_013034565.1. NCBI lineage: Bacteria > Pseudomonadati > Pseudomonadota > Alphaproteobacteria > Rhodobacterales > Roseobacteraceae > Ruegeria > Ruegeria sp. HKCCA5491. Next base: position 94,475 of record NZ_WQGG01000007.1, on the reverse strand, counting down.
TCTCGACCAAGCTGATGCAGGAAATGGGCGGTGCTACGGTCATCGGTCCGATCCTGTCAGGTGTCGACAAGCCGATTCAGATCTGCTCGACCGTTTCGACGGCGAATGACATCTTGAACATGGCTATCCTGGCGTCTTGTGACATTGGATAAGCGATGACGATCTGGAACCTCGGCTCGATCAACGCGGACATGATTTACGACGTACCGCACCTTCCCGGGCCGGGGGAGACGCTCTCGGCCAACCGTTTGGATCGTTGTCTGGGCGGCAAAGGCGCGAACATGTCCGTGGCGGCGGCGCGGGCCGGGGCGCAGGTGTCGCATGTTGGGGCCGTGGGGTCGGATGGGCGCTGGGCGTTGGATCGTTTGACGGAATATGGCGTGGACACACGCCATATCGCCCAGGTCGACGTGCCGACAGGTCACGCCATCATTGCCGTGGATGCCGAAGGTGAGAACAACATCATCCTGTTTCAGGGGGCGAACCACGCAATCTCGCAGGATCAGTTGGGGCAGGCGCTGTCTTCAGCTTCGCGCGGTGATTTGCTGGTGATGCAGAACGAAACCAATCTTCAGGTTGAGGCCGCGAAGATGGGTCGTGAGATGGGTTTGACTGTCTGCTATGCCGCAGCCCCGTTTCAGGCCGATGCGGTGCAGGCCGTGCTGTCCTATCTGGATTTCCTGATATTGAACGAAGTTGAGGCCGATCAACTGCGTCAAGCCACCGGTCAATCGGTCTCGGATTTGAAGGTCGAGCATGTAATTGTCACCTTGGGATCAAAAGGCGCGCGGTACCATCATCGCGCTGCGACGTCGGATTTCCCGGCCTATAAAGTGCAGCCTGTGGATACGACCGGCGCGGGGGATACCTTTACCGGCTATGTTCTGGCCGGGATGGATCGCGGGATGCCGATCCCGCAGGCGATTTCCCAAGCAAACCGTGCCGCGGCCCTGATGGTCACGCGGCACGGTACAGCAGATGTCATCCCGGATTTGAAAGAGGTCCGGGACGCGAAGCTCGATTAGGATCCGGCAAATGGCGCGTCGCCGCCCCAAAGTTGCTTGACACGGGCGTCCCGGCCGCAGGCTTTGCGGTAAGCCTTGTATGCGCTGTGTTGGCGTTTGGGGCCAAACCGCGTGAGAACCAGCTTGGACCCTTTGTAGTAATCCTGATGATATGCGTCGGCAGGATAGAACGTGCCAGCCTGCAGGATCGGCGTAACCACGGTCTGCCCCAGCGCACGTTGTGCATCTGCCTTGGCCTGTTCAGCAGACGCTTTTTCGCCTGCATTAGAGACAAAAATGGCGGTTCTATAGCTATCCCCCCGATCACAGAACTGCCCTCCGGCATCGGTAGGGTCTACGGACCGGAAAAAGAGGTTCAACAGCGTTTCACGGGAAACGACCGATGGGTCAAAGGTGATCTGGACGGCTTCGTAATGACCGGTGCCCCCTTTGGAGACCTGATCATACGTAGGGCTTGCGGTTTTGCCGCCGGTAAATCCGGAAACTGCCCCTGTCACACCTTTCACGGATTCAAAGTCGGATTCGACACACCAGAAACACCCGCCGGCTACCGTCAGGGTTTCGGTTCCCGCGGCGGGTGCCGGGGTCGCTCGCAACAGAGCGGCAATTGCGATCAAAGTAAAAAGAAGCGTCGGTTTGACGTAGTCGAGATAAGCGATGCGGGTCATGGCAGGTCTCCTTCTGAGATTAAGCTGCCTTGTCTTTTTGCCCGACGCAATCACCTGACATCGTTTGTCACGCGCTGGTGAGAGGAGTTTATCCGAGCAACTGCCCTAGTTTCATCGCAACGCCCATATTTCCCGAAATCTTGAGCTTGCCCAAAGCCACTCCTGTCATCGGGTTCAGCTTGCCGGTCAGCAGTTTGGTCAGGTTCTTCTGCGAAATACGGATGGTGCAGTCGGTTTCCCGATCCTGTGTGGTGGCCTGATTGTCAGACAGGACGATCACACCGTCATCGCCGCAATCGAACTTCAACGAGCCTTCGAAGCTTTTGCCAACCAGGTTTTTCTGAATGTCGTCCGCAATTGACTGCAACATGGTATCTCTCCTCGGTTGACCTGTGCGTAAGGCTAAACCGGTTAGCCAGGCAAGGATGACCCCACGAGAACCACTGCCTATGACCCCTGCAAAAGCTGGACAGTGCGTTCGCACCGCTGACCGTCATAGAATGCGTCCAGAACGGCAAGAAATTCCGGCGGGGCATCGGGTACGGATGAGAACAGCGTCATGCAAGACCGCAACTTCTTGCCATCTATCCCGCCCAGAATGTCCGTGGCATCGCGGCCCTTGTGCAGCAGCATCAACTGCGCTGTTTCTATCAGGCGTTTGCGCAGTTCTGGGTGATCCAGATAGGCGGTCGCCTCGTCCAGATCTTCAATGCCGTAGAGCTGCGCCATGTCGGACCGGCCAAGCGCGGCCAATTGCGGAAAGACGAACCACATCCAGTGGCTGGTTTTCTGCCCCTGCTTCAACTCGCGCAGGACGTCGGACCAAACCGTGTCCTGCGCTTCGATGAACAGATCAAGCTCATCACCGATGCCGTCGTCTTCGGTCACTTGGACAAACGCTTGTCGCGGGCTGCCAGCAGTTTAAGACGCAGGGCGTTCAACTGGATAAAGCCCGCCGCATCTGTCTGGTCATACGCACCCGCGTCTTCCTCGAAGGTGACGTGCGCCTCGGAGTAGAGCGAGTGATCCGACCAGCGGCCCACGGTCGAGGCCAGACCTTTGTACAGTTTCACCCGCACGGCGCCGGTTACGTGTTCCTGGCTCTTGTCGATGGCCGCTTGCAGCATTTCGCGTTCGGGCGAGTACCAGAAGCCGTTATAGATCAACTCAGCATATTGCGGCATCAACTGGTCTTTCAGGTGCATCGCGCCGCGGTCCATGGTGATGGATTCAATGCCACGGTGCGCTTCCAGCAGGATGGTGCCGCCGGGCGTTTCGTAGATACCGCGCGACTTCATGCCAACAAAACGGCCTTCGACCAGGTCCAGACGGCCAATGCCGTGCTTACCGCCATATTCGTTCAGTTTGGTCAGGATGGTGGCCGGGCTCATCGCTTCGCCATTGATGCTGACTGCGTCGCCTTTTTCAAAGCCGATTTCGATGAATTCGGGTTCGTTCGGCGCATCTTCGGGGTGGACGGTGCGCTGATAGACGTAATCCGGCGCCATATCGGCGGGGTCTTCCAGAACCTTACCCTCGGACGAGGTATGCAGCAGGTTCGCATCGACCGAGAACGGAGCCTCACCGCGTTTGTCCTTAGCAATCGGAATCTGGTTCTGTTCGGCGAATTCCAACAGCTTGGTGCGGCTGGTCAAATCCCATTCCCGCCACGGCGCGATGACCTTGATGTCAGGGTTTAGAGCATAGGCTGCCAATTCGAAACGAACCTGGTCGTTGCCCTTGCCGGTTGCGCCGTGGGCCACGGCATCGGCACCGGTTTCAGCCGCGATCTCAACCAGACGTTTCGAGATCAGCGGGCGCGCAATGGACGTACCCAGCAGGTACAGACCTTCGTACTGCGCATTGGCGCGGAACATGGGGAAGACGAAATCGCGGACGAATTCCTCGCGGATATCTTCGATATAGATGTTCTCGGGCTTGATCCCCAGCAGTTCGGCCTTCTGGCGGGCAGGCTCCAGTTCCTCACCCTGACCCAGATCGGCGGTGAAGGTGACGACCTCACAGCCATACTCGGTCTGCAACCATTTCAGAATGATCGAGGTATCAAGGCCACCGGAATAGGCCAGAACAACTTTCTTGGGCGCGGACATCTGACTTCCCTTTATGCGTAGAACTATTGGCCCCTAACGGGTTTTGAAAGCGGGGGCAAGTTATCTGCGTTGACGCAGGCAGCGATTTCAGGTGAAACGGACGGATAGAGAACAAGGATTGGTTGAAAGGGCAGTTTTTACGATGTTGGGCTGGCAGATTTTTGTGCATTTCGTGCGAATGGTTTTTGGAAATATTAAGCAGGTTCTGCAAGTTACCTTTGGGCCGGCACTTGCGGCAACCGCCGCCATCGTCGCGCTGTTTATGGTTCTGGATATACCCTGGGATCAGCTTGATCCGGAAAGCGGTACCTTGCCACCGGGAACGTCATACGGATCGCTGGTGTTCTTCGTCGCAAGCGTGGCCATCGTGGGAATAATCACGATGTTCTGGATCGCCGTGTCCTGGCATCGTTTTATCCTGCTGGAAGAATACCCCCACGGTATTTTTCCGACTTTCCGGTTTGACAGGATTCTCGCGTATTTTGGGCGCGTGTTGCTGTTGGGCCTGCTGATGGGCCTTGCCTTCTTGCCGCTAAGCATGGTTATGGCCGCGATGGGAGCTGGCGCACTGACTTTGGTGGTAATGGTCGCTTTCGCCTTTTTTCTGATCGTTGCATTCTATCGCCTTTCGATCATTCTGCCAGCGGCTGCGATTGGCCATCCAGTAACGCTTAGGGATGCGTGGAACAGCACACAAGGAATGGGCGGTGCAATCATCCTGCTTCTTATCGTGAACTTTCTGTTTCAGTTTCTGGTGCAGCTTGCGTTCACCGCGCTCGCGTTTATTCCCTTGCTGGGCATCTTGCTGACCCTGTTCTTCGGTACTTTGGTGTTGCCACTGATCAACGTCAGTATTTTGACCACGATGTTCGGTGTGTTCATCGAAAAGCGCGAACTGACCTAGCCGCTCGTACACATATGTATTCCTTGCGCTTTCGGCGGTGATGCGGCAGTGAAACCGTCATGAGTGACTTCATGACCCGTGCCCGCGCCGCCGAACAGGAAATGCGATTGGTTTTTCCGCCGACGCCCTTGCAGCGGAATGCCCACCTGTCTGACCGCTATGGGGCTGATATCTGGCTCAAGCGTGAAGACCTCAGCCCGGTGCGGTCATATAAAATTCGCGGTGCGTTCAACGCCATGCGCAAGCAAAAGGGGTATGACCTTTTCGTCTGCGCCAGCGCAGGCAATCATGCGCAGGGTGTGGCGTTCATGTGCAAACACCTGAACGTGCGCGGTGTGATCTTCATGCCGGTGACAACGCCGCAGCAGAAAATTCAAAAAACCCGCATCTTCGGCGGCGACAATATCGAGGTTCATCTGTCCGGAGACTATTTCGATGATACTCTGGCAGCGGCGCAACAGTGGTGTGCGCAGCAGGGCGGTTATTTTCTGTCACCCTTCGATGATGAGGACGTAATCGAGGGGCAGGCGTCCCTTGCGGTTGAGATCGAAGAGCAACTGGGCCGCGTGCCAGACCACGTCATCCTGCCGGTTGGGGGTGGAGGAATGTCATCAGGTGTGGCGACGTGGTTTGGCGATCGAACGCATTGCCTGTTTGTCGAGCCCAAAGGTGGGGCGTGCCTGCATGCGGCGATGGCGGCGGGTCACCCGGTTTCGCTGGACCACGTAGACAATTTCGTTGATGGCGCCGCGGTTGGTCGGATTGGTGCCAAGCCGTTTGAATTGCTCAAGTCACGCCATCTTTCGGATGTGTTGGTCCTGTCCGAAGATCGCATCTGTGCCACGATGATTGAAATGCTGAATGTCGAAGGCATTGTTCTGGAACCTGCGGGTGCTCTTGCGGTTGAGGCGGTTGCCGATGTGCAAAGCTTCATTCGCGGCAAGACCGTGGTTTGCGTCACCTCGGGCGGGAATTTCGATTTTGAGCGTCTGCCCGAAGTGAAAGAGCGGGCGCAGCGCTACTCGGGCGTGAAGAAGTACTTTATTCTGCGCTTGCCGCAGCGTCCCGGCGCGTTGAAGGAATTCCTGAACATCCTCGGCCCGGATGACGATATTGCCCGATTTGAGTATATGAAGAAATCCGCGCGCAATTTCGGCTCGGTCCTGATTGGTATCGAAACCCGGAAGCCCGAGAATTTTGCACGTCTTTTCGCGCATCTGGACGAAGCGGGGTTTACCTATACCGACATAACAGACGACGAAACGCTGGCGCAGTTTGTCATCTAAGTCAGGTTCTGCGCCTTTTCGGTCAAGAAACGGGCGCGAGATTCTTCAAATGCGGTCAGAATTTCAGGCAGGTTGACTTCGACCGCTTGGCCAGAGGCCGCCGACCGCTCACCGTCCTGGCACAGCCTTGAGAAGTGGTCAAACCCAAGGCTCAGGGCGCTGCCTTTGAGAAAATGCAGGTTTTGTTCCAAGTCTTTCCGCAACGTGTCCTGTTCCAGTCGGTCGATCGCTTCTTGCACTTCGTCCAGAAAGATCTGAACGACCTCGTCAAACTCGGCGCTGCCCACTTCGTTCCGCAACTGATTGACCCTGGACCAGTTGATCATGCCCGAAATCTCCAAAACAAAACCGCGACATGATTTTGGTAGCGTTGTACCGGTAAAGGGCAGGTTAAGCGACGCAAAAATCAACCTTCACCTGATGTTAAACAGCCGAAGCCTACAGTCTTATTGCGCTGGGGGTGCAGCTAGGGAGCAGAGGTCAGTCAAGCAGAAGCCAGGTCAGAGTTGGATTTTGGAGTGATCCAGAAGGTGCTTGTCGTAGATGACAGCCGACTTCAGCGGCGCATTCTTGTGGCCTCGCTCAAGAAATGGGGGTTTCAGGTTCTTGAGGCGGATAATGGCGCTGCCGCGCTGGAAATCTGCGCAAAGGAATCGCCGGACCTGGTCCTGAGCGATTGGGTCATGCCGGGGATGAGCGGCCTGGAATTCTGTCGGGCATTTCGGTCGTTGAATCGAGAGGTGTACAGCTATTTCATCCTGCTAACCTCCAAGAGCGAAAAGCAAGAGGTCGCGCGCGGGCTGGACGCCGGGGCAGACGACTTTCTGATTAAGCCGCTCGAGGCGGACGAACTGCGAGCCCGTATTTCAGCAGGCGCCCGAATTCTGGATATGCAGCGCGAGTTGTCCGAGAAAAATCGCCTGATTGAATCAGCGTTGGAAGACCTGAAGCTGGCGCATGACGCCATCGACAAAGACCTGATGCAGGCCCGCAAGATTCAGGAATCTCTGGTGCCGGAACTGACGCGCAGCTTCGGGAATTCCCGAGTCAGCCTGTTGCTGAAACCCTGCGGTCACATCGGCGGCGATCTTGTCGGCATGTTCTCACCCGGTGTGAACAGGTTGGGATTTTATAGCATTGATGTGTCGGGCCACGGCATCACCTCGGCCATGATGACAGCGCGGCTGGGCGGGTATCTGTCCAGCAAGCATTTCGATCAGAATGTAGCGATGGAAAAGCGGTTCGATAAATTCTATGCGCTGTTGCAGCCCGAGAAGGTCGCCGAGACCCTAAATTCCCGATTGATGGCGGATGCCGGGATCGAAGAATACTTTACCATGGTCTATGGGATCATCGACCTGCGCAACGGGCACTTGAAAATGGTGCAGGCGGGCCATCCCCACCCATTGGTGCTTCGTCAGGATGGAGGAACTGCGTTTCTGGGCGAAGGCGGGCTGCCGATCGGGTTGTTGCCGGACGTGTCTTTTCAGCGGATTGAAACCTATATGAACCCCGGCGACAGGCTTCTTTTGTATTCCGACGGCTTTACGGAATGCACAATGGCGGATGGGCAATTGCTTGAAGAAGAAGGGCTGCGTCAAATGGCGATCAAATGCACCAAGGGTGCCGCAGGGTCCGATTTTCTTGACAACATCTTTCGAGACCTGACCCAAGCCATGGCCCCCGGCAGCAGCATGGGTGACGATGTCTCGGCCGTATTTTTCGAATACGGAGGGCCCTAGAGCGTATCCAGATGCAAACTGGCGAAATGACGGTCGCCGCCATTGCCCAACATCTCAACCGCGTCTGCAGTATCCATCCACAACGCTTCGTGAAACGGTTCGGTCGGGGCGCCGATATTGCGGACGGGACGAGCGCGGTAGATCAGACAGACCTTTTCTGCCCATAAGTCATATTCCGGCATATAGGTGAACCGGCGAAATGCGCCGACACGACGTGGATTGGCCACCAGCCAGCCTGTTTCTTCGAAAACCTCTCGGTGAAGGGCCGTTATAGGCGATTCGCCGGGATCATTACCGCCGCCGGGCAATTGCAGATCAGGGCCGGGTTCCATCTGACAAGTCAGCAAAAGGTGCCGACCCCGGGGCAGCAACGCGTAAACGCCGACCCTTCGTATGTATTTACGACCCGCTTGTGGGGTTTCACCGAACCGTCTGATCATGTATTGCCCCTTACAACCCGAATTGTTCGACCTATATGCTGGCGGTATGCCAACCTATGGCGTGTAAGGAAACCCCATGTCTCTTGGAACCAAAATCGCGTGGGACGATACCGTCCTGCCCTTTCAACTCGATGTATCGGACATGCGTGGCCGCGTGGCCCGTCTGGACGGGGTGCTGGATGGCATCCTGAAACAACACGACTATCCCGAAAAGGTCGAGGCTCTGGTCGCTGAGATGGCCCTGCTGACCGCGTTGATCGGTCAGACGGTGTCATTGCGCTGGAAGCTGTCCCTTCAGGTACAGTCCAAGGGCGCCGTTCGCATGATTGCCACCGATTACTATGCGCCCACCGAAGAAGGCGAACCGGCGCGCATTCGGGCTTATGCCAGCTTTGATCGGGACAGGCTGACCGATGCCAGCCCGTTCGATCAGGTGGGCGAAGGGTATTTTGCGATCATGATCGACCAGGGCGAAGGTACGCATCCCTATCAAGGGATCACTCCCTTGGCCGGCGGGTCGCTCAGCGCCTGTGCCGAAGCCTATTTTGCCCAGTCCGAGCAGTTGCCGACACGGTTCTCGCTGAGTTTTGGAAAATCGACCGAACCGGGCGTTGGCGAACATTGGCGCGCGGGCGGGATCATGCTGCAGCATATGCCCAAAGCCTCGCCGTTTGCGGCAACGGGCGAAGGCACCGGAGACATTCTGACCGCCAGCGATCTGGTCGATGGCGAGGAAGGTGAAAACTGGGGCCGCGTGAATATCCTGCTGGATACGGTCGAGGATCTGGAACTGATCGGCCCGTCAACCGCGCCGACCGACTTGCTGGTGCGCTTGTTTCACGAAGAACAGCCCCGCGTCTATGACGCCCAGCCGGTGCAATTCGGATGTACCTGCTCTGAAGATCGCGTGCGGCAGAGCCTGTCGATCTATTCGGCGAAGGACATTGAAAAGATGACGACGCCCGAGGGCAAAGTCACCGCAGACTGCCAGTTCTGCGGCGCGCATTACGTGCTGGATCCCGGCACCGTCGGTTTTGATGCTGACCGGCCCTGATCCGACAGACGTGCTGCGGGCGGCGCTGAGCCGCCCCGGCGACGGGTCAAGTGATTTTGACCTGAACCCCGACACTGTATTGCCGGAAGGTCGGAAGCTGCGCCCGGCGGGGGTTTTGGTTCCGGTTTCCGTTGTCGGAAACACTCCGCGTGTGATCCTGACCAAGCGTTCGTCAGCGCTTAAACATCATCCGGGTCAGATTGCCTTTCCGGGCGGCAAGCAGGACAAAGGTGACGCCGATGTCACGGCCACCGCCCTGCGTGAGGCGCAGGAGGAGATCGGTTTGCCTCCGGACCTGCCGGACATTCTGGGCCATTTGCCGACCCATGAGACAGTGACATCCTTCACGGTCACCCCGGTACTCGCCATTCTGCGGGACAGGTTTCAACCGGTACCGGAACCGGGCGAAGTGGTTGAGGTGTTTTCGGTCCCGCTGGCGCATGTCCTTGATCCCGCAAACTACATTATTGAGTCGCGTCGCTGGCGGGGTCACAAACGGTATTATTTTACGGTGCCGTTCGGTCCCTATTATATTTGGGGCGCGACGGCCCGCATGCTACGGGGTCTGGCCGCGCGGGTGAGCGAATGACGCAAATTTCCGAAAGCTGGGTTTCCGATCCGGCGACACAAAAGGTTTGCGCGGTGTTGACGGACGGCGGGGCGCAGGCGCTGTTTGTCGGTGGCTGTGTGCGAAATGCGCTTTTGGGCGCGGCCGTGTCCGATATCGACATTGCGACGGACGCCCGCCCGCAGCAGGTTGTCGAGCTTGCGCAAAACGCGGGGCTGAAAGCGATCCCAACCGGGATTGATCATGGAACGATCACGGTGGTCTGTGATGGCGTCCCGCATGAGATCACCACCTTCCGCCGTGACATCGAAACTGATGGCCGCCGCGCGGTTGTGGCGTTCTCGGACAATATCCAAGAGGACGCGGCACGCCGGGACTTCACCATGAACGCACTTTATGCGCAGCCTGACGGGACGGTATTGGATCCGCTGAATGGCCTGCCGGATTTGCGGGCACGGCGGGTGCGCTTCATCGGAACCGCAGAACACCGCATCCGTGAAGATTACCTGCGGTCTTTGCGCTATTTTCGGTTCCACGCTTGGTATGGTGATGCAGAGGCTGGGTTTGACGCGGATGCTCTGGCGGCGATTGCGTCCAATTTGGACGGATTGTCGGATTTGTCCCGCGAACGTGTCGGGGCCGAGCTTTTGAAATTGCTGGGTGCCCCCGATCCTGCACCCTCTGTCGCGGCCATGCGCAGCGTCGGCGTTCTGGCGCAACTTGTGCCGGGTGCAGATGATCGGGCCCTTGCGCCACTGATTATGTTGGAGCAGCAGGCAGGAGCCGCACCAGATCCCATCCGGCGGCTCGCCGCGATTGCGACGCCCGAAATTGCAAAGACCCTGCGCCTGAGCAAGGCGCAGCTTCAGCGACTTACTCAGATGCGGGATGAGGCAAGCGGGAACGCGTCTACCGCAGAGCTTGGGTTCCGATATGGCGAGGAAAGCGGTCTGCACAAAGTGCTTCTGAGATGCGCCTTTTTCGAACAGCCCTGGTCCGAGGAGATGCGCACCGACCTTCACGCCGGGGCCAAAGCCGAATTTCCAATCACCGCGTCAGACCTGATCCCCGAATTCACCGGCCCCGCGCTGGGCCGGAAACTGGCCGAGCTTGAGGCCCGCTGGATTGCTTCGGGTTTCGTGCTGACCCGCGACGATTTGCTGAGCGGCTGAGGCGTAGTCTCAAAAAGGGATGACAAGTCGCAGTCTTTGTGCTTACGTTCGCCTGTCACTTAAATGGAGGGATGCGAATGTATTACGGGATCTGGTTCGGCTAAAGCCGGGACACCTTGACCCGTTGGGGTGGTGTTCTAGCGCCATCTTTCTTCGCATGACCAATTTTCTGCTCAATCGGAGCACTCTCCATGTTTCGCTTTTTCGAAAACCTCGTTGACCCTTTTGTCGCCTACAAGGAATCTGACACGCCGCCCACGCGGTTGTGGCCATTCATGTTGGAATACTCCAAGCCGTTCTATCGGGTATTCTTCTGGGCGGGGCTGATTTCAGTCATCGTAGCGGCAGTTGAGGTCGGGCTGATCTACTATATGGGTCGCGTAGTTGACCTGTTGACCGGACCGCCGGCCGAGGTGTGGAAGGCCCACGGGACTGAAATGATCCTGATGGCCCTTTTTGTCCTTTTGCTGCGGCCCATGTTGCATGTCGTGGATGTGCTGTTGTTGAACAACACGATTCTGCCGAACTTTGGCACCCTTATCCGCTGGCGCGCGCATAAACATGTGCTGCGTCAGTCCGTGGGCTGGTTCGAGAATGACTTTGCGGGCCGCATCGCCAACCGGATCATGCAAACGCCCCCGGCAGCGGGCGAGGCGGTGTTTCAGGTCTTTGACGCGATCTCTTTCTCGCTGGCCTATTTGATCGGGGCGGCGGTGCTGCTTATGGCGGCTGATCCGCGCCTTTTGCTGCCACTGCTGGTCTGGTTTGTCCTGTATGGATTGCTGGTTCGTTGGACGGTTGCTCGGGTAGGTCCCGCGTCGCAGGCGGCGTCCGATGCGCGGTCTGCCGTGACGGGGCGGGTGGTCGACAGCTACACCAACATCCACTCGGTCAAGATGTTTGCCCATGACGCGCAGGAACTGGACTATGCCCGCGAAGCCATCGAAGAAACACGCCGAACCTTTCAGATCGAGATGCGGATCTTCACCATCATGGATGCGGTTCTGGTCACGCTGAACGGTCTGCTGATCGTTGGCGTTGTCGGATGGGCGATCGCCCTGTGGATGCAAGGCAGCGCCTCGGTCGGGGTGGTTGCGGCTGCTACCGCTTTGACCCTGCGGCTGAACGCGATGACTGGCTGGATCATGTGGGCGCTGACCAGCTTTTTCCGTCAGCTTGGTGTTGTGGCCGAGGGGATGCAGACGATTGCGCAACCCATTGATCTGTTGGATTTGCCCGGCGCCAAACCGTTGCAATTGTCCAATGGTCAGATCGACATTCGCGATCTGTCCCACCATTACGGGCGCAAGACCGGGGGTTTGGACCACATCAATCTGACCATTCAGCCGGGTGAAAAGATCGGTCTGATCGGGCGGTCCGGGGCCGGGAAATCGACCCTAGTAAAGCTGCTTTTGCGGTTTTACGACGTCGAGCAGGGTGCGATCCTGATCGACGGTCAGAACATCGCGCAGGTCACGCAGGACAGTTTGCGCAGTCATATCGGCATGGTGCAACAAGACAGCGCGCTGCTGCACCGCTCGGTCCGAGATAACATCCTCTATGGTCGTCCTGACGTGACCGAGGCTCAGATGATCGCCGCTGCCAAACAGGCCGAAGCGCATGAGTTCATCCTTGATCTGCAAGACCCACAAGGGCGCACGGGCTATGACGCGCATGTGGGTGAGCGGGGCGTTAAACTGTCTGGCGGGCAACGTCAGCGGGTGACCTTGGCGCGCGTGATCCTGAAGGATGCGCCGATCCTGCTGTTGGATGAAGCGACATCTGCTCTAGATTCCGAGGTTGAAGCTTCGATACAGGAAACTCTTTACGGCATGATGCAAGGTAAAACCGTGATCGCCATTGCCCACCGGCTGAGTACCATTGCCCAGATGGACCGCATTCTGGTCATGGACGACGGAAGAATTGTAGAGCAAGGCGGCCATGCCGAGCTGTTGTCCCATGGTGGGCTTTACGCCCAGTTCTGGGCGCGGCAATCTGGGGGCTTCCTGAACCCGGAGGCCGCGGAATGAGGATCGCCGACCTCATAAATCCGTTCAAAAACATCGAAACGCCCCCGCCGCAAACACTGGGGGCGTTCATTCGCTGGTGCTTGTCCGGCGCGTGGCCCATGCTGTTTGTCGCGGCCTTCTTTTCCGCAACCGCTGGCGCGATGGAGGCCGGAACTGCCTGGATTCTGGGATTGGTGGTCGACATTGCAACCGCAGGCGGGCCCGAGAACTTTCTGACCGCTAGCAACATGTGGATGATACTCGGCGCAGTTGCCTTTTTCATGCTGTTGCGCCCGGCATTGTTCGGGTTGTCCTCACTGTCGAACAATTACATCGTAATGCCCAATATCACGCCGCTGGTTCTGGCCAAGCTGTACCGTTGGACATTGGGGCAGTCCATCACCTATTTCGACGACGACTTCGCCGGACGGATCGCCCAGAAACAGATGCAAACTTCGAATGCGATGGCGTCGGTCGTGTCCGAGACCATCAGTGCGATCGTCTTTGCCCTCGCCTCGCTTGTGGGTTCGTTCCTTTTGTTAGGGTCTATTCATCCGCTTGTCATGCTACCCTTCACGGCTTGGCTCACCGTTTATTTCCTGCTTGTCCGCTGGTATCTGCCGCGCATCCGCAAACGCTCGGCCGCGCGGGCTGGGGCGCGGGCGATGGTGTCGGGGCAGGTGGTCGACACCATCACGAACATCAAGACCGTAAAGCTGTTTGCGCATTCTGCCTATGAAGATCAGGCTGCCCGCAATGCGATGGTCGACCTGCGGGAACGGTCGCTGGAGTTCGGCAGTCTTTCCGCTAGTTTCAGGTTCATTCTGATGACGCTGGCAGGTGTGCTGCCGGTTGTGCTGATGGGCGCAACGATCGGGTTGTGGCAGGCGGGAACTGCAACGGCAGGCGATATCGTTGCGGCGGGCGCAGTTTCGATCCGTGTTGCCCAGATGACAGGCTGGGTCAGTTTCACGCTGATGGGCCTCTATGCGAATGTTGGTGAGATTGAGAATGGAATGATGACTCTTGCCAAACGGGACCGGATTGTGGACACAGCAAACGCGTCCGATCTGCAGGTGCAGGACGGTCGGATCGAGTTTGACCATGTCAGCTTTGCTTATGGGCGCGATGTCGGCGGTGTAAGCGATGTGAATATGACCGTATATCCGGGTGAGAAGTTGGGCATCGTCGGCGCATCCGGGGCAGGGAAGTCAACTTTGGTTTCCTTGCTATTGCGGCTCTATGACGGGGAAAAGGGCACAATTCGCATCGACGGTCAGGATGTTCGCCAAGTGACACAGGACAGCTTGCGCAGGCATATCGGGATGGTCACGCAGGAAACTGCGATGTTCAACCGCTCGGCGCGTGAAAACATCCTGTATGGCCGTCCTGATGCCACAGAAGCCGAGATGATCGCCGCGGCACAAAAGGCAGAGGCGCACGAATTTATTCTTGGCTTGCAGGACGCCCACGGTCGCACAGGATATGATGCCCATCTGGGTGAGCGTGGCGTAAAACTCAGCGGGGGACAGCGCCAGCGGATCGCCCTGGCGCGTGCGATCCTGAAAGACGCGCCGATCCTTGTATTGGATGAGGCGACATCTGCGCTGGATTCCGAGGTAGAAGCCTCGATCCAAGCCGCCCTGCACCGCGTGATGCGGGGCAAGACCGTCCTTGCGATTGCACACCGGCTTTCAACGCTGCGAGAGATGGACCGGATCATCGTGCTGGATCAGGGGCGCATTGTCGAATCCGGCACTCATGACGATCTGCTGGAACAGGGCGGCCTTTATGCACGATTCTGGCATCGTCAGTCTGGTGGCTTCATTCAAGCAGAGGCTGCGGAATAGCTTTTAGCTGATTGGCTCGGGTGGTCCGGCGGCGTTTTTATGTTCAACCCGACCGTGACGGTGTCAAAGGGGTTTTGTTGCGGGCAAAGCCCCGGTATCAGGCGGATCATGACGCAGACATTCACCATAACGCGCCTTGGTCATCAGGGGGATGGCATTGCCGAAGGCCCCGTTTTTGCACCGCGCACCTTGCCGGGTGAAGCGGTCAGCGGCACCGTTGTCGGGCAGCTTTTGACCGAGGTCCGGGTCGAAACCCCCTCGGATCAAAGGGTCAAGGCGCTGTGCCGCCACTACAAGTCTTGTGGCGGATGCCAACTGCAACATGCATCAGACGCATTTGTCGCCGACTGGAAGGTCGAAATTGTGCGCAAGGCGCTGGATGCGCAGGGGATCGAAGCGGACATGCGCCCGATCCATACCTCACCCGAACGGTCCCGGCGTCGGGCAACCGTTGCTGTGCGGCGCACGAAAAAGGGCACTTTGGCTGGGTTCCATGGCCGCGCATCCGATACGATTTCCGAAATCCCGGATTGCCATTTGCTGCATCCCGACCTGATCGCGGCGATCCCGGTGGCCGAGGCGTTGGCCCTGCTGGGGGGCAGCCGAAAAGGGGTTCTGGCTGTGACGCTGACCCTGTCCGAGGGTGGTCTGGACGTGGCAGTCAAAGGCGGCAAGCCATTGGACGGCCCGCTTGAGCTGGCCCTTGCGCAGGCGACCGAACACCATGGTCTTGCACGGCTCAGTTGGGATGACGAGGTTATCGCCACGCGGCAGCAGCCGGTTCAACGCTTTGGGACGGCCGAAGTCGTACCTCCGCCCGGCGCGTTTCTGCAGGCCACCAAGGACGGCGAACAGGCTCTATTACAGGCTGTTTTGCAGGCAACCGAGGGGGCAAAGCGCGTTGTCGACCTGTTCGCAGGCAGCGGTACCTTTTCGCTTCCACTAGCGCAGACCGCCGAAGTTCACGCAGTGGAAGGCGAGGCCGACATGTCGGCCACGCTGGATCAGGGGTGGCGCAAGGCTAAAGGGCTGAAGCGGGTAACGACCGAGGCGCGCGACCTGTTCCGCCGACCCTTGATGCCGGATGAACTTAGGTATTTTGACGCGATCGTGCTGGACCCGCCGCGCGCAGGGGCCGAGGCGCAGGTGTCCGAGCTGGCGCAGGTAAAACGCCCAGTGATTGCTTATGTCTCTTGCAACCCGGTTACATTCGCCCGTGACGCAAAAACGCTGGTTAACGCGGGTTACACCCTTGAATGGGTACAAGTGGTTGACCAGTTTCGGTGGTCGTCACATGTCGAACTTGCCGCCCGCTTTACTCTGAACTCATAACCCTGACAGGAGAGCACCCGAATGGGGATCACCCAACGCCTGCAGACAATCATCGACGCCCCGGCTTTTGGCCATTTCATCACCGGAGTCATCCTGTTCAATGCGGTCCTGCTGGGGATGGAGACATCTCCGACCCTGATGGAGCTGGCAGGCCCGGTGATCGTGACATTGGATCAGCTATGTCTGGCCATCTTTGTTGCCGAAATCTCGATGAAGCTGATTGCCACGGGGCGGAATTTTTTCAAGAACGGGTGGAACAACTTTGATTTCCTGATTGTGAGCATCGCCCTTGTGCCCAGTGCGGGCAGCCTGTCGGTTTTGCGGGCGCTGCGTATTCTCAGGGTGCTGCGCGTGATTTCGGTTGCGCCCCGTTTGCGCCGGGTGGTCGAAGGGTTCATTTCAGCCTTGCCGGGCATGGCCAGTGTGTTCCTTCTGATGGCGATCCTGTTTTATATTGGCGCGGTGATTTCGACCAAGCTGTTCTCGGAGTCTTTCCCGGACTGGTTCGGCGATCTTGGCCTGTCAGCCTATACGCTATTCCAGATCATGACGCTGGAAAGCTGGTCGATGGGCATCGTGCGCCCGGTTATGCAGGTTTATCCCTATGCGTGGGTTTTCTTTGTGCCATTCATCATGGTCACGACCTTTGCCGTTGTGAACTTGCTGGTGGGTTTGATCGTGAACTCGATGCAAGATGCCCACCACGCCGAGGATGAGGTAAAGACCGATGCCTACCGCGATGAGGTGCTAGAGCGCCTTGAAACCATCGAACGTCGCTTAATTGAGCAGTCGAACATCAAAAAGTGATTTCAGTTTTTCGGATTTCTGGCATAATCCTGAAAAAAACAAAACGGCAGGCAGTGAAACATGGATCGTCGAGCATTTGGATTGGGTGCTATGGCAACGCTGGGCCTTTCGGCCTGCGCCTCTGCAAACCCCAGATTTCTGACATATGATGGACCCGAAGTGACATCTTTGGTCATCAACAAAAGTGCGCGGAAGATGTATCTTCTGCACAACGAACACGTTCTAAAAGAATACAAGGTGGATCTGGGTTTTTCGCCCGCGGGGACCAAGACCAAACGCGGTGATGGTCGCACGCCCGAAGGCACGTACCTGATCGACCGCCGCAATCCCAACAGCAGTTATCACCTGTCCCTCGGGATTTCTTACCCAAACTCGGATGACGTTGCACAGGCAAAGGCAGCAGGCGTTGATCCCGGTGGCGATATCTTTATCCACGGCCAGCCCAACAAGCGATCTGAACGCAAACGCGCGAAAAAGACGCCGGATTGGACGGCCGGATGCATTGCGGTCAAGAATGAAGAGATTGAAGAAATCTACGCAATGGTGAACCGCGGTACGCTGATCACTCTGCGCCCTTAACAGGTTTCCACGCACCAAATCCGAATTGCATATAGTCGCGCTGGTAGGCATCTGCCGCCAGCGTTTCGAGCGCTTCGTCGTAGATCTCGCCCAGCGTGTAAGGGCTGTCAGGGTCGGTTATTGTTGGCACCAGCGGGGTTTCGTGCCCCAGCGACCGGGCCAGATTGGGAAGGGCTGATGCCAGTTCTTCTTCCCTCAGGATCACATCGGGCAGGGCAAATGACACCATTCCTTCCAACACCTGCGCCTGACTGCACCACATTCCGTCAACGCGAACCGGCGTCTGACCCGCAAGGTTCTGGCGCAGAAACTGCAAGAAAGCGGAAAATGCCTCTAGGTGTTGGTCGATAGGGTAGTTGTCTTTGCGCAATTGGCCTGGAATGGGAATTTTGAACCGATTGCGCAGCATATTGCGGATCTTCAGATAAGAACCCGGTCCGGTGCTTAGGATTTTAGAACAAAAAACGGAATGCGCACGGGCCAACGGATGGCGCAGCACGGTGAACTTCCGGTGACCGGGATGGGAAATCATCCACCTCCGTGCCTGCTTTCGGTTCTGGTTGGTGATCAGGGCATCCATGTCCACCCCATCCAGATCAGCCAGCCATTGCGAAACCTGTGCTTCAACCCCTCCGCGCACAGGCAGGTACATCAGTGGTGTGTTCGGCGCGGCCACGTAGTTGGCTACTGCCGGACCACGCTGGGGTTCAAAATTGGGGGTGCGATACAGATTGAACCTGTCGACTTGGGACAAGTCACGCTCAAGCTGATCCGGGTTTGTGACCTTGGACTGGGTCGCCTCGGGGTTTTGAGGTTTCAGCGTGTCATCAAGTTCCGTAAGCCGCCCGGCAACACCCAGCCATTCTGCCAGACCATTCAGCGATTCCAGCCGATTTAAATCGTCATACGCGATGTAGAATGGGGTCTGACCCGAGTCTTGCAGGTGATGAAGCAGCAAAAGTTGGAAATTCTGCTGTTGGTCCAGGTATTTCTGAAACTCGATCACTTTAAATTCGATGCGGGCCTCACGCCTGCGTTTCACGTTTTTTAGCTGCCACTGCTTGGTTTCCCGCGCAATTTGCAACGATATGAAACTGTCCAAGGGGTTTCGCGTCAGGATAATCTTGGCGCAGCGGGGATCGCTTAGAACAGGCTCTAACACGCGTGGATCGTGGCCATCAAAAAAGCGGAAACCATTCAGGCCAAAAGGCGCCTCGCGGATCGCGTCCAGCAGGTCGGTCGGATTCTGGTCCCGCTGCTCAATCGAAATGCCCAGCAGTTCTTCGGTTTTCAATCGCCCTATGAAATGCGGGTTGAACGCCTCGCCGTGGCTGGTGACCCCGTCCAATGCGTTCAGGTTGGCCTCCAGCAGGTTTGAGCCCGTGCGCATGGCGGCAAGAATAACGAAATAGTCGAATTTTTGGCTCATATCCGGTTATCGCACCAAATAAGGTTTTGGATATGGCCTGACCTGTTTTCCGAACACGTCGTCTGACGGAAAGTCGCCCATCATGTAGGGATGCATCCCCTGGTTCTTGAGGTTTTGCAGGAATTGGCCAAATCCCGAAAGGTCAACCATGGTCGGGGTCTGTGTGAGATGGCTTTGGTTTTGAATGCCTATTTCCCCGACCACCGCCTGAAGTGGTTCCATCGGTGTTTCAACAAATTCCGCAAGAGACCACGTTCGAACCCGTGCCTTAGTCCACACCGAGTTCAAAACCTCAAGCTGTTTGGTTTCGATCTGCTGAAGCCGGGCGGCCTCGTTGCGAATATCCGAAAAATTCAGGTTGGACCGAAACAGCGGGATGGCCCATGCGCCAGTGATCACTGAGACTTGGGCATTCTTATCACGTGCCAGAAACCAGCTGATCTTTTGCGTATCACGGGGCCCGAACTGAAAACATTGCCGCTCGCCTCGGGTATTCCAGACAAGGTTGGATAGAAAGGCGGTCGGGTTATAGTCCCGCAATTTTGCACAGTCGCTCAACGCGCCGTTAATGATGGTTTCTCCGCCCGAGAACTCTGCCCGGCTGGGTGCGAAAAGGTGGCCGTGCACGCGCCCGCCTGTTGTCTCAGTCAGCCAAGGCTCAAAATCCTCGAACAGTTCAGCAAAGCCCTGAAAGACGGAATATGGGAAACAGGTCAGGCCATTCTCGCTGCCATGACGGGGAAAGCGGCTTTGCATATACAGCCCGTCCCGTCCCCGTGTGCGGCGTTCGACCGCCTTCGAGAATACGCGGTCGATCTTCCCCGGATTGGGTTCTGCCAGTTTCATTGTGCCAGCCTGATCGGCGAGAAAGGACTGATACAGTCGATCCGCGTCGCGCCAGACCTTACGGGCCACAAAACAATCAGACCTGCGCAAAAGCTGCAGGTGGTCGTCGTAGAATATATGCGGACGCCCCTGATAGTCGAATTTAGACAGGGTGAGTGACCGACTTTCGATTTGGATCGAATAAAGGCGCGCCAATGTCTGAAAATAGCTTTCGTCGGGTATCCAGACCCGGCGAAAATACCGATCATACACCTTGCGCTTGGGGTCCTGCAAAATGGCGGACAGCGTCTGACGGGTCAGGCACCACCATTGGCTGCCCATGTGTGGCACCAATCCTTTGGGGATGCGGCGCCGCATCCCAAGCGCTCGTTGCAGCCGGACGTACAGATCGAACAGCTTGCGGTGCTTGCGCCACGAGAACGGAAACCTCAGCGTGAACCTTTCCTGATCCAGCCCTCCGATGGTCCAGCTAACATCGGCAGTGGTTGCGCTTTCGATGAAATCCACACGCGGACGTTCCGCAAGATAGTCGACAAGTTCGGAAACGGGACGCAGTGGAAGGCAGGCACCCGACGACAAGTAAACGTGGTGAACATCCGGGAACGCGTCCAGCATCAGTTCGGCCGCGGATTGCGAGGCTGCCACGATGCTCCACCCACCCCACTGGCACGTGTGTCGCTCGGAAAATCGGATGAGCGGCGTGTCCGCACAGGATGTGGCCAGATCGGAATATGCCTTGTCCGAGACTTTTTGATCGACGTGAATGACAACAGGACACCCGGCGGTGGCCCAATGTCGCGCAACCTGCTCGACCCGGTGCAGCGCAGAATGAACTAGCATGACGATGCCAAGTTTGCTCATGCCCAGTTTCCTTTGGACATGAGCCCCAGAATTTCGAGCTGCCGCCAGTTGATGTATTTCTCGGACCAGTCGCACCAAAAGACGGGCTGGTCGTCCAACCCTTGGGCATAGGCGCGGTATTCCCCCGATCTTCGATAGTGTTGGCCGCGCTCCATTTCTTCTCGGGCCTTATCTCCCAAAGTGTCGATCAGCTTGGCATGCAGCAGCGCCCCGCTGGTCTTTTCGCCGCCCCATTCGTCATAAACTTGGTTAAGGCCGCGCGGCAGCAGAGAGTGGGTCGAACTGACATAAACATAGCGCCGGTCCCACTTGACCAGCGGTATCTTGTTCAGCGCGGGGGCTTTGGATGGGTTGTCCCGGAAAAACACCCGCGCGCGTGGGCCGCCCTGAATCCACAGGTTTCCGTAGTCGTGGTTCTTTGTGATCATGTAGTTGCCCGAGTCGAACCAGCGGGCGATTTCGAACGGATCCTGACCCTCATTATAGGGTTCGGCTTCAACAGGGCCACGCGGGTACATGTCGATCAGCATCGTGCCAAAACTGCGTACGGCGCATCCGTCCAGCCAATCGGTCAATGCCCGCACCGGGCGGGTGTCGCAGAACGGGTAAATAAAGAACTCATCCGGGTCGACTGTCAGAACCCAATGACCATGCGCGTATTTGCGCAGCAGGTAATTCGACCAGTCGATGCCGAACGTAGCCCGCTTATAGCTTGCATCAGCCCGCCAGACTGAAACATCCGGTTGATCGGCTAGAAATGCGCCGGTTCCGTCATCACTGTCATTGTCGACGAACAAAAAGTGATTGACCCCCAGACGGCGGTAATATTCCAGAAAGAATGGCAGGCGAATTTTTTCGTTTCGCACGACGCTCACCAACAGGACATCACGCCGTTTGATATTCTGTGTTTTCGTCGAAACGGCCGTAAGATCACGCCGTTTTCTAAGGCAGCGCAAAATACGGCGCTTGCGCCGCAATCTCATTCGGTAAGAATCCAACAGGCTCACGTGACTGCCCTACCTTTTGATTTACGCGAGCATACCCGGTGCCTGGATCAGCCAGAGTGGTGCCGGGTCATTATCGGGTTATGCCACTTTTCCATCTATCGAGGCAACGCATTTACAAGCCGTTAGCCGAAGAGGCCGAATTTTCAATCAATATTGCCCATCAACCCAAGCTGCTGCAGTTGCCTCCAGCCTGTGTAACGCTCTGACTGAGGTGTCCACATTAAGGGGCGATTAATTATTCCGTCATAATAGTCCGCGAACTGATCGGGGTTATGGAAATGCTGCCGCCGGGTTTTTTCGACCTTCGATTTCTCGATCACCTCGGGCAGAAACTTGGTGTGCAGTAATACGCCCGACGGTCTGCTGTCATCTGGGCCGTCATAGGCCGCGTTCAAATTTCGCGGTAAGGCCGAATGGCACGAATTGACATAGGCATACCGCCGGGACCACCGAACCAGAGGAAGCTTGTTCAACGTCGGGGACTGCCGCGGCGTGTCGGCAAAGAACATTCGTTCGCGCGCGCCGCCCTGTACCCATAGATTTCCCAAGGGAGATTGCCGTTTTGCGCGGTAAGGACCGGGGTCAAACCAGCTCAGAACTGCAGTTGGGTCAGTGTCGGGTTCATAGCCCTGAACCCCCAGCTGGTCCTTGGGATAAAGGTCCAGCATCAGCGCGCCAAACGCGTCGCGACCCTGTTGGTCCAGAAGGGACGTCAGATCATGAAGGGATTGCGTATCATGCTCTGGGTAGATCAGCAGCTCATCGGCATCCACCATTAGCGTCCAGTGCTCGTGCCCATGCCGCATCTGTAACCAGGTCAGCCAGTCCAGCCCGTACCGCGCATCGCGATAGCCGGCATGCGTCTGCCACAGCGACACGTCCGGCTGGTCGCAAAGAAACACGACCGACCCGTCCTCGCTGCCGTTATCCACAATCAGAAAGTGATCCACACCCAAGGCCCGATAGTGCCGCAGAAACCAGGGCAGGCGGGTAATTTCGCTCCGAAGGGTCGTAAAGGCCAGAATGTCGCCCGGTTTGATCGCGCGGGTTCGATCCAATAGCGGAGTCAACTGGCGGCGGCTGCGAAATGATCTCCACAACAGCCGCCGTCGTTTCAGGCGCAGCCGGTACTTCTGCACCCATGAAAGGGGCGGCAGAATATCCTCGGTACCGGTCACAGGGGGCTCATTTCTCGTAATGGCCGTTTTGATGCCAGCGCCACGCATCGGCAATCATCGTCTCTAACGTAGATCTATTCGGCGCCCAGCCTAGTTCGTCACCGGCGCGCACCGACCCTGAGACCAGCTTGGTGCAGTCCCCGGCCCGGCGCGGTCCGATGGAATAGGGCACGTCGCGATTGGTGACGGACTTGGAATGTCCGATAACCTCCATCACGGAAAATCCGCTGCCTGTCCCAAGGTTGAACACGCGGCTGCCCTTGTCCTGTTCCAGCCAGTTCAGACCCAGAACATGCGCATCGACCAGATCGCAGACATGGACATAGTCGCGGATGCAGGTTCCGTCCGGTGTGTCATAGTCGGTGCCAAACACCGTCAGGCCGTCGCGCTTGCCGTCGATGGCATCCAGCATCAGCGGGATCAGATGAGTTTCAGGGCGGTGGAATTCGCCCACCTCACCGTCAGGGTCCGCGCCTGCAACGTTGAAATACCGGAAAATCACGTGGTTCAGACCATGCGCTGCCTGAAAGTCGCGCAGAATATCTTCGATCGCCCGTTTGGATGCACCATATGCGTTAAGCGGTTCCTGCGGCGTGTTTTCGTCCAGCACGACATTGTCGTGTTCGCCATAAGTGGCGCAGGTCGATGAGAACACGAAGTTCAGGCACCCGGCGGCAACGGCGGCCTCGATCAGAGACAGCGATCCGGTGACATTGTTGGTCCAGTATTTGCCCGGTTCCGACATCGCCTCACCCACCTGGCTGAGGGCCGCGAAGTGCATCACGGCGGCGGGCTGGTATTTGGCGAAAACCTCGTCTAGCCGGGCGCGGTCCAATAGGTCGCCCTGTTCAAGGGGGCCGAATTTCACAGCGTCCTGCCAACCGGTAATCAGGTTGTCAAAGGTCACAGGCGTGTATCCTGCTTGCGACAACGCTTTGCAGGCATGCGACCCGATGTAGCCGGCTCCGCCGGTCACAAGAATATTAGTCATTCAAAAGTCCAATTTGTCTTGCCGCCCAGAAAGGCCGATTATTTCTGATATGCACCGCGGTCAGTCCAGCCCCATGGCGGCCATCATCTGTTCCAGTTTCGGCACGTCCTGCGGGTTGTTCAGTTCCCAGAACTGACGACCCTTGGCTTCAACCTCGACGCAAAGAACCTTGCGCCCGTTTTCCATGAAGCGCAGTTGTTCCAGACCTTCCAACTGTTCCAGCGGGCCAACGGGCCATGTGGGGTAAGCAGCCAGAGCATCGGGACGATAGGCATAAACGCCGACGTGGTGAAAAACTGGGGTGTCGTCCGCCGATGCATAGGTCTGGGCGGTATAGGGAACCACTTCTTTCGAAAAATACATGGCGCTGTGATCTGCGGCGAAGACGGCGGTCGTGCCGCCGACGCGCCCGTGCTTGCGATCGTTCAGAAGGCTGTTCAGCGCATCACCGTCGCAGCGCAGAACCGGTGTGGCGACGCCTGCATCTGGTGCGTCGCGCAGCCCTGCGATCAGGTCTTCGACGAACCAATGCGGGGTCAGCGGTGCGTCGCCCTGTAGGTTGACCACGATGTCATAGCCCATGCCCAGATTGGCGTGGGTTTCTGCACAGCGTTCGGTGCCATTTCCACAAGATTCCGAGGTCATGACAACTTCGGCCCCGAATTCTTCGGCCGCGTCACGGATGCGGTCGTCATCGGTGGCGACAACCACCTTGTCCACACCGGATACGGAACAGGCCGCGCGCCATGACCGTTCAATCAGGGTCATTGCTTTGCCACTTGCTCCGGTCAGGGGAACCAGGGGTTTGCCCGGATAGCGGGTCGAGGCATAGCGGGCGGGAATGGCGATCAGAACGGACATCAGGCTTCCTTCAGGTCAACACCCGGAGCGTAGGCGATGAAGAACGGGTTTGCATAGCCGTCCTTGCCGTAGGTCAGAGGTGTATGGTCGTCAAAGCGAACCACATTACCGCCAGCGCCTGCCAGAACGGCGTGACCTGCGGCTGTGTCCCACTCCATCGTGCGGCCGACGCGGGGGTACAGATCGGCCTCACCCGTTGCCACCAGACAAAATTTCAGCGATGAGCCGGCGCTTTTGCTGTCCTGCACCTGATACTTATTGATGTAATCCTCGGTCGCCTGATCCCGGTGTGATTTCGAAGCCACGATCAAAAGTGCGGAATTGTCCGGTTTAGAGACTGAGATCGAGGTCGTTTCGTCGATATTGTCCTTATCGAGCGCGCCGGTTTCCTCAACCGATTGTCCGTCGGGTTGCGTGTAAAACATGCGTCCTTTGGCAGGGGCATAGACCACACCTCGGGTCGGCGTGCCATTTTCAACAAGTGCGATGTTCACGGTGAAATCGCCGCGGCGGTTGATGAATTCCTTGGTCCCGTCCAGTGGGTCGACGATCAGGAACGTGTCGCCTTTTTCCGAGTGCGAGTCTGCCTGTTCCTCGGTCACCAGCAGAATATTCGGGAAAGCGTCGCGCAAACCCGCCGAGATCAGGGCGTCTGCGGCCTCATCAGCTTCGGTCACTGGGCTGGAGTCGGATTTGACCTTCACGTCGAAATCATCCGAATTATAGATTTCCATGATCTTGTCGCCAGCTTCCAAAGCCAATCGGCGGATGACGGGGATAAGGGCGTCGTACGTCACAAAAATGCTCCGTTCCTGTGATTTGTTGATTGAATATTCTGTCGGCCTTATGATGTGCCAGTTACGGATCGGCAAGAATTTCGTGACAGTTTACAGGCGATTGGGCAGGAAACGACGCACGCGTGTTTTATTTTAAGCGAAATCAGACCCTTTTGGGTGGCGCGTTCACAACGGCTGAACTGGTGTTTCACGCCGTCGTGCGCAACATCCGCGCGGGTCATTCCAACGCAATTATCGCAATTGTGAAGAATGTCATTCAGGTTCTGGCACTGCTCACTGTCTTTTACCTGATAATGTCCTTTCTTGGGACCCGCGTTGCGAAGGTTCGGGGTGAGTTCATTTTGTTTCTGCTGTCGGGTATCTTTCTGTTCCTCACACATGTCAAAGCGGTTGGTGCAGTGTCCGGTGTTGGTACCGGCGACAACCCGATGATGCTGCATTCGCCGATGAACATGATGGTGGTTCTGTTGGCTGCCGCGTTTGGAACGCTTTATACGCAGTTGGTATCCATTTTCGTGATCCTGTTCGGTTACATAGTCGTCGTTGCCCCGTTGGAAGTTCAAGATCCAGGCGGTGCGTTCTACATGCTGATATTGGCCTGGTTCACGGGGTGCGCTGTAGGTGTGGTGTTCATGGCCCTGAAGCCGTGGTTTCCAACGACTTCGACGATTCTGAGCACGATTTATCGCAGATTGAACATGGTCTTTTCGGGAAAGATGTTCGTGGCAAACGCGCTGGGCGGTTTCATGTTGACGATGTTTGCGTGGAACCCGTTGTTTCATATCATCGACCAGTGCCGCGGATTTGTGTTTCGGAACTATTTTCCGCGCAACACCAACTGGGAATATCCAATCTGGGTTGGCTTGACGCTGTTGCTGATTGGTCTGTTGGGAATTTTCTACACGCGCCAGCAAATCTCGCAGAGCTGGAACGCGCGCCGCTAACTGGCTACGCGCAGGGTCAGGTTGATCCTTCCGCCTTTCGGCAACAGCTTGGATGACCCGAACCGGATGCGATCCACGCCGTGATAGGTCAGGCGCGCAGGGCCACCCATAATCACGACATCGCCCGAGTTCAGCCAGATCGACTCGGTCTTGCCGCCTCGGGCGCTGTTGCCAATGCGGAACAAGGCGTCATCGCCAAGCGAAATTGAGAGAACCGGCCAGGAAAAATCTGCTTCGTCCTTGTCCTGATGCAGCCCCATTCGGGCATTTTCGCCGTAATAGTTGATCAGGCAGCAATCCGGGTCACGTTCCGCGCTGGCCAGATCGCGCCAGACTGCAAGAATGGGTTCGGGGATTGACGGCCAACCGACCCCTTTGGGATGCTGCGACTGATACCTGTAGCCCGCGCGATCTGTCACCCAACCCAACGATCCGGCCGAGGTCATGCGAACGGACATTTCCTTGCCCGAAGGCGTAACGGGCCGGAACAAAGGCGCGGACTTCAGAATCGGGCGCAGTACCTCGACCAGCCCTGTTTGTTCAGTGCTGTCCAGATAGGCTTTTCTGATGTCGAAATCGCGCAAAATCAGCCGCGCCATCGCAGAATCCTCAATCCTTGCCAAAACCTTGCGAAAAAAGGCCACAGAATCCCGAAAACCTGCGATTTACACCGCTTGCAGGCTTTTGGTCCCGCCCTTATATACGCCGGGACGCGTGATGGTGTAGGGCTATTGCGCAAATCAGATCGGGGGCGGGTGCCATAACGGGTCCGGACCTCGGACATCGCCTTGAAGAGAAAGGGATTGAACATATGAGTAAAGTAATCGGGATTGACCTCGGAACCACCAACTCGTGCGTGGCCATCATGGACGGCTCGCAGCCGAAGGTCATCGAAAACGCCGAAGGGGCGCGGACCACGCCCTCGATCGTCGCCTTCACCGAAGATGAGCGACTGGTCGGTCAGCCTGCAAAACGTCAGGCGGTCACCAACCCCGACAACACGATCTTTGGCGTCAAGCGTCTGATCGGCCGTCGTGTGGATGATGCAGAAGTCGAAAAAGACAAGAAAATGGTGCCTTATGCCATCGTCAATGGCGGCAATGGCGACGCATGGGTTGAAGCCCGTGGTGAAAAGTACTCCCCAAGCCAAATCTCGGCCTTCACTCTGGGCAAGATGAAGGAAACCGCCGAAAGCTATCTGGGTGAGGAAGTCACGCAGGCGGTTATCACCGTTCCAGCCTATTTCAACGACGCACAGCGTCAGGCTACCAAAGACGCTGGTAAAATCGCTGGTCTGGAAGTGCTGCGGATCATCAACGAACCGACAGCGGCCGCTCTGGCCTATGGTCTGGACAAGGAAGAAACCCAAACCATCGCGGTTTATGACCTTGGTGGCGGTACCTTCGACGTGACCATCCTGGAAATCGACGATGGCCTGTTCGAGGTCAAGTCGACCAACGGCGACACCTTCCTGGGTGGTGAAGACTTTGACATGCGCATCGTCAACTACCTGGCGGATGAGTTTAAAAAAGAGCACGGTGTCGATCTGTCCAGCGACAAAATGGCCCTGCAGCGTCTGAAAGAAGCCGCTGAGAAAGCCAAGATCGAACTGTCCTCGACCTCGCAGACCGAGATCAACCAGCCGTTCATCTCGATGGGCGCCAACGGCCAGCCGCTGCACATGGTCATGAAACTGACCCGTGCCAAGCTGGAATCGCTGGTGAGCGATCTGATCAAGAAGTCGATGAAGCCTTGCGCGGCTGCACTGAAAGATGCGGGTCTGTCGGCTGGCGACGTGGATGAGGTTGTCCTGGTCGGTGGTATGACCCGGATGCCGAAAGTGATCGAAGAGGTCACCAAATTCTTCGGTAAAGAGCCGCACAAAGGCGTAAACCCGGACGAAGTGGTTGCCATGGGCGCCGCCATTCAGGCCGGTGTTCTGCAGGGCGACGTTAAAGACGTGGTTCTGCTGGACGTTACCCCACTGTCGCTGGGTATTGAAACGCTGGGTGGCGTGTTCACCCGTCTGATCGACCGCAACACGACCATCCCGACGAAAAAGTCTCAGGTCTTTTCGACCGCCGAGGACAACCAGAACGCCGTGACCATTCGCGTGTTCCAGGGTGAGCGTGAAATGGCTGCGGACAACAAGATCCTGGGTCAGTTCAACTTGGAAGATATCCCGCCCGCACCGCGCGGTATGCCTCAGATCGAGGTGACTTTTGACATCGACGCCAACGGCATTGTGTCGGTTTCGGCCAAGGACAAAGGCACCGGCAAAGAGCAGAAGATCACTATCCAGGCTTCGGGCGGTCTGTCCGACGCGGACATCGAAAAGATGGTCAAGGACGCCGAGGAAAATGCCGAGGCCGACAAGGAACGCCGCGAGTTGGTGGACGCCAAGAACCAGGCGGAAAGCCTTATCCATTCGACCGAGAAGTCGATGGAAGAGCATGCCGACAAGGTCGACCCGACCACCATCGAAGCCATCGAGCTGGCGATTGCCGCGCTGAAAGACGAGCTGGAAACCGAGAATGCTGACAAGATCAAGTCGGGCATCCAGAACGTCACCGAAGCGGCCATGAAGCTGGGCGAGGCCATCTACAAGGCGCAAGCCGAAGAAGGTGAGGATGAGCCTGCAGCGGCAGACGCAGCGCCGGGCGATGATGATATTGTCGACGCCGAGTTCGAAGATCTGGACGACGACAAGCGTAACTAACGGGTAACCGGGCCAATTCGGGCCGGTCCGGTTGTCGGGCCGGCCCGATTACGTTGAGGCAGAAGGAAATACTGATGTCAAAACGCGACTACTATGATGTGCTCGGCGTATCAAAGGGCGCATCAGCGGACGAGATCAAGAAAGGCTTTCGCAAGAAAGCCAAGGAATTGCATCCCGACCGCAACAAGGACAACCCGGATGCCGAGGCGCAGTTCAAGGAAGCGAACGAAGCCTATGACGTTCTGCGCGATGCCGAAAAAAAGGCCGCCTATGACCGCTTTGGCCATGCCGCGTTTGAAAACGGCATGGGTGGTGGTGGCCGTCCCGGTGGTGGGTTTGGTCAGGGCGACTTTTCCAGCGCATTTTCTGACGTATTTGACGACCTGTTCGGTGATTTCATGGGTGGTCAGCGTGGCGGGGCCAGCGGCGGCCGTCGTGCTGCACGTGGATCAGACCTACGCTACAACCTGCGCGTGACGCTGGAAGAGGCATTCTCGGGGCTTCAGAAAACCATCAACGTCCCCGCTGCAGTTGCCTGCTCCGCCTGTGACGGTTCGGGCGCGGAAAGTGGCGTCGAGCCTACAACCTGCCCCACATGTTCCGGCATGGGCAAGGTCCGCGCGCAACAGGGCTTTTTCACGGTAGAACGGTCTTGTCCGACCTGTTCGGGCCTTGGCCAGATCATTAAGAATCCCTGTAAATCCTGTGGCGGCGCAGGCCGCGTCGAAAAAGAGCGCGCATTGTCCGTGAACATCCCTGCCGGTGTTGAAACCGGTACGCGCATTCGTCTGGCAGGCGAGGGTGAGGCCGGGATGCGTGGTGGCCCTCCTGGCGATCTCTATATTTTTGTCGAGGTTTCGGACCACAAACTGTTCGAACGTGACAGCGTGAACCTTTATTGCCGTGTACCTGTCAGCATGGCAAAGGCCGCGCTGGGTGGGTCGATCGAGGTGCCGACGATCGACGGCGGCCGTGGTCGCGTGCAGATTCCGGCTGGAAGTCAGTCGGGCCGACAGATGCGTCTACGCAGCAAGGGTATGCCCGCGCTGCGCGGTGGCGGTGTCGGCGATATGTTCATCGAATTGGCTGTGGAAACACCGGTGAACCTGACCAGCCGTCAGAAAGAGCTTTTGAAAGAGTTCGACGACTTGGGCGAAGACAATCATCCCGAATCCAAAAGCTTCTTCTCTTCAGTGAAATCGTTCTGGGACGGGATGAAGGGCTGAAGCCTTCAGTCAGGGGGCTCTGCCCCCGCCGCCCATTCGGGCGACTCCCCCGGGATACTTTTAGCCAGATGAAGCAGGGGATCCGTTCTTCATCTGGCCAGAAATATCCCGGAGCGCGAGGCAGAGCCTCGCAGAATCCTCTTGATTAATCCGACCGCGCCTGAGATGTTCTGCGCCAACCGTTGGGGTGCCCTGATCATGGGGCTGAGAGGTGCAAATGCGCCAACCCATCGAACCTGATCCGGGCAATACCGGCGGAGGGAACGGTCGTACAGTTTACTGACGTTATCCACGCCACCGTTGCCCCTACTGAACTGGAGCAACCAAATGGCGCCTATTGCATTGACAATTGCAGGATCGGACAGCGGCGGCGGCGCCGGAATACAGGCCGATCTTAAGGCGATGTCGGCGCTGGGTGTGTTTGGCGCGAGTGTTGTTACGGCGGTAACGGCGCAGAACACCCGTGCGGTGACCGCCGTGCATGGAATACCGCTGGAGGTTATCGCCGCGCAGATTGATGCTGTTCTGACTGATCTGAAGGTTGTTTCCATCAAGATTGGAATGTTGGCGACACCTGAGATTATCCATACCGTGGCCGACAGCATCGCAGCTTTTGAAGGTCCGATTGTTTTGGATCCCGTGATGGTCGCCAAGTCGGGGGATGCCTTGTTGGCGCAGGACGCGGTCCAAACCTTGCGGGATGTGCTCTTACCTCGCGCTTCGGTATTGACGCCCAATTTGCCGGAAGCTGCGTGTCTGTTGGGCAGCGCAGCGGCTACGTCTCCTGCGGAAATGGCGGATCAGGGGCGTAGCTTGTGTGCATTGGGGGCAAAGGCCGTATTGATGAAGGGCGGTCATGGCGTAGGGGATTTTTGCCACGATGTACTGCTGGACGCTTCGGGCGTTGTTGGCGAATATACAGCCCCACGTGTTGAGACCCGCAACACGCACGGCACCGGTTGCACGTTGTCATCCTCGATTGCCGCGGGATTGGCCAAAGTTCTTGCACTGCCCGATGCGGTCGCGCAGGCGCATGAGTATCTTCAGGGGGCAATCGCTAAGGCGGATGAGCTGAATATCGGACAGGGCCACGGGCCGGTTCATCACTTTCATCGGGTGTGGACGGCATGACGCTTTGGTCGGTCATAGGGGCCGGTGTTGCCGGTTTGACCGTCGCCAGCGAGCTTGTGTCGCGTGGCGCGAAGGTGCAGGTTTTTGACCCCGGCGGCCCTCCGGGTGCGCATGGGTGTTCCTGGTGGGCTGGCGGTATGTTGGCTCCGTGGTGCGAGTATGAAAATGCCGAGGAACCAGTGCTGCGCCTGGGGCAAGGCGCGTTGGAATGGTGGGGCACGCGCACCGTGGTACATCGGCGCGGCACTCTGGTTGTTGCCAATTCAAGAGATTTGCCTGATCTGCGCCGGTTCTCGCGTCGGACGCGTGAATTTAAGGACGTCGATCAGCCGGAAATAGTCGAATTAGAGCCTGATTTAACGGGTTTTCCTAAGGGCCTGTTCTTTTCGAACGAGGCGCATCTGGATCCGCGTCGCGCGCTGCTGGACCTGTATCGGCGGTTGCAATCAGAGGGTGTGGTATTTCATCAGAAACTTGCCCCGTCGGGTTTGAAAAACACCATTGATTGTCGGGGTTTGCACGCGCGCGAGACATTGCATGACCTTCGTGGGGTCAAGGGTGAGATGCTTGTGATCCGGTGCCCTGACGTTACCCTGTCTCGGCCCGTACGCCTGTTGCACCCGCGGATGCCGCTTTACATCGTGCCGCGCGGCAATGGCGTCTACATGCTGGGCGCGACAATGATCGAATCTGAGGACAGCAGCCGCATCACCGCGCGGTCCATGTTGGAATTGTTAAGCGCCGCATACGCGCTAAACCCCGCCTTCGGAGAAGCGGAGGTGCTGGAAATCGGTGTCGACCTGCGCCCGGCTTTCTCCGACAACCTGCCGCGCATTCGGCGTCTGGGGCATACGATTTATGCGAACGGGCTGTATCGTCATGGTTACCTGTTGGCCCCGGCACTTGCGCAGGGTGTGGCTGATCTGGCGCTTGAGAACAAACATTCGGAGATGGTCGATGAAGATCGTGCTTAACGGTGAACCACGCGAGGTGCGCGCCGAAACCTTGTCGGACTTGTTGCTGGAATGCGGGTTTACCGGTCGTGTCGCGACGGCGGTGAATGAAGACTTTGTACCGTCGACCCTACGCGTCGCCCATAAACTGACTGACGGCGACAAGGTCGAAGTTGTTGCGCCGATGCAGGGGGGCTGAAGGTGAAGACGTTCTATGGCACCAAACTGCCGAATCCATTGATGCTGGGGACTGCGCAGTATCCCAGCCCGGCAATACTAGAAAAAGCATTTCGGGAAAGTAGAGCCGGGGTCGCCACCGTGTCCTTGCGGCGCGAATCTGGTACCGGGCAGACGTTTTGGCAAATTATCCGCGACCTTGGCGTTTTGGTTCTGCCCAACACCGCTGGCTGCCATACCGTTAAAGAGGCCGTGACTACGGCGCATATGGCGCGCGAGGTGTTTGATACCAAGTGGATCAAACTTGAACTGATAGGCCATACCGACAGCCTGCAGCCGGATGTGTTTCAATTGGTCGAGGCGGCCCGCATCCTGACCGGAGATGGGTTTCAGGTCTTCCCGTACACCACTGACGATCTGGTTGTGGCAGAACGCCTGTTGGGGGCCGGGTGCGAGGTGCTGATGCCCTGGGGCGCGCCGATTGGGTCGGGGCGCGGGCTGAACAACGAATACGCGCTGCGCGCGCTGCGCGCCGAGTTTGCTGATGTCCCGTTGGTGATTGATGCGGGGATCGGCCTGCCAAGTCACGCGGCACACGCGATGGAGCTGGGGTATGACGCGGTGCTTCTCAATACAGCCGTGGCGCGGGCGGGCGACCCGGCGGCGATGGCGCGGGCTATGATGTTGGCGATCGAGGCGGGGCAACTGGCGCATGAGGCCGATCCGATCGAGGCCCGAGATATGGCCGAACCTTCGACCCCAGTGATCGGAAAGGCGTTTCTGTCATGACGCTGGACCGGTTTTACCCAATTTTCGATCACTCCGACTGGTTGCGCCGCATGTTGCCGCTGGGCGTCAAACTGGTCCAGTTGCGGATCAAAGATCAGCCGGATGAGGTGGTGTGGGAACAGATTTCTGCGTCACTGGACCTCTGTCGAGCACACGGCGCGGTGCTGGTAGTGAACGACTATTGGCAGGCCGCCATTGATGCGGGGTGTGACTGGATTCATCTGGGTCAGGAGGATTTAGACGATGCCGACCTGAAAGCCATCCGTAAGGCTGGGTTGAAGCTGGGTGTGTCCACCCATGACGATGATGAGCTGGAGCGTGTTCTGGCGATGGACCCGGATTATGTGGCGCTTGGCCCTGTCTACCCGACGATTCTGAAGAAAATGAAATGGGAACAGCAGGGTTTGCCGCGCGTAACAGAGTGGAAGGCACGGGTAGGCGACATTCCCCTTGTCGGTATCGGTGGCATGAGTGTGGAGCATGCACAGAGCGTATTGCAGGCGGGTGCTGATATTGTTTCGGTTGTGACCGACATCACCTTGAACGACGATCCCGAAGCCCGCGTGCGCCAATGGATCGAGGTCACGCGATGAGCCGGTACGCGCGTCAAACCCTGTTGTCCGAAGTCGGGGCCGAAGGTCAGGCGCGCTTGTCCGACGCGCGGGTTATCGTGATTGGCGCCGGAGGTCTGGCGGCACCGGTTCTTCCCCTACTTGCCGGTGCCGGTATCGGGCAGATCACGATTGTAGATGGTGACACGGTTGCCTTGTCAAACCTGCACCGCCAGACGTTGTTTGCCGAAGCGGATTGTGGGCGGCCCAAAGCTGCGGTCGCTGCTGAACGGTGCCGCGCGTTGAATGGCGAGATCAACGTAATTGCGAGTGAACAGGCCCTAACAAGCGAAAACGCAGCCGACTTGGTGGCGCAGGCAGATGTGGTTCTGGATTGTGCTGACAGTTATGCCGCCAGCTATATCCTGTCCGACACGTGTTTTGGCGCGGGAAAACCACTGATCACCGCGTCGGTTCTGGGTCTGTCGGGTTATGTCGGCGGGTTCTGCGGCGGTGCCCCGTCATTGCGCGCTGTGTTTCCGGATGCGCCGGACAATGGGGCAAGTTGCGCAACAGCGGGCGTTTTGGGGCCCGTTGTGGGAATGATCGGTGCGATGCAGGCGCAAATGACGCTGAACCTGATATTGGGGCTGGACCCCTCGCCCTTGGGTCAGATGGTTCAGTTCGACGCGCGAACCCTGCGCAGCACCACTTTTCGCTTTGACAATGCGCCCGAGCCCGATCGGCATTTCAGATTTGTCTCCCCGGGCGATCTGACCGAGGACGACTTGATCGTTGAACTACGCGGCGAAGACGAAGCACCGAAACCCGTGCATCCGAATGCGCAGCGCCTGTCGCTCAACGCCTTAAAATCAGAGCCTAGCAAAGAGAAAACACTGGCTTTGTGCTGCGCCACAGGTTTGCGCGCCTGGCGCGCCGCTGAAGAATTACAACCGGATTGGTCCGGCGAGATTGTCCTCGTCGCGGCCGCAACCTCGTGAACAGAAGGAAACGCGAGACATGAAAAAGCTGATCACAGCCATCGCTCTGCTGGCCGCCGCGCCTGCATGGGCCGAGGACAAGATGACCGTGCTGCTGGACTGGTTCATCAACCCTGATCACGGTCCCATCATCGTCGCTCAGGAAAATGGCTACTTCGCAGATGAGGGGCTTGAGGTCGAGATCGTCCCACCAGCGGACCCGTCTGCGCCTCCGCGTCTGGTTGCTGCGGGTCAGGCGGAATTGGCCGTGTCTTATCAACCGCAACTGCATCTGCAGATCCACGAGGGGCTGCCGCTCAAGCGGGTGGGCACTCTGGTTGCGACGCCGCTCAACTGTCTGTTGGTGCTTGAGGACGGCCCGATCAAATCGCTTGCCGATCTGAAGGGCAAGAAGGTTGGATTCTCGGTCGCAGGCGTGGAAGAGGCGATCCTGACTGCGATGCTGAACGCACATGGTGTTGCACTGGACGATATCGAGCTGATCAACGTCAACTTTTCGCTGTCGCCGTCGCTGATGACCGGTCAGGTCGATGCTGTGATCGGCGCGTTCCGTAACTTTGAGCTGAACCAGATGGATATCGAAGGCGTCGCAGGCCGTTGCTTCTATATCGAGGAAGAAGGCGTTCCGCCCTATGATGAACTGATCTATGTCGCCAATCCCGACAAGATGGACACCGACATGATCGCCCGTTTTCTGGCAGCGACCGAGAAAGCCACCCAGTACATCGTCAACAACCCCGAAAAAAGCTGGGAAATTTTCGCCGCCACGTCGCCTGAGCTGCAGGACGAACTGAATGCACGCGCATGGGTCGACACTCTGCCCCGTTTTGCCCTGCGTCCAGCGGGTTTTGACGCTGGCCGTTATGCCCGGTTCGAAGAATTCCTCAAGGACAGCGGCATGATCGACAGCATCAACCCAGTCAGCGACATCACTATCGACGTGACGGCACAATGAGCGAGTACGGCAAGGCCTTCGCGCTGATGCGCGACGCGGCGCAAGGGCCGTGGCGGGACTATACCCGCCACGCTTTTGTCGAAGGGCTGAAGGATGGAAACCTGCCGCGTGACGCGTTCCTGCACTATCTGCGTCAGGACTATGTGTTTCTGATCCACTTTTCTCGTGCCTGGGCCTTGGCGGTGGTAAAATCGGAAACCCATTCCGAGATGCTGACTGCAGTCGGCACCGTGAACGCGCTGGTGGCCGAGGAAATGCAGCTTCATATTGGTATATGCGAGGCCGAAGGTATCTCGGGCGAGGAACTGTTCGCCACCCCTGAACGTGCCGAGAATTTGGCCTATACGCGGTTCGTGCTCGAGGCGGGCTATAGCGGCGATTTGCTGGATCTGCTAGCGGCCCTAGCGCCCTGCGTGATGGGCTATGGCGAGATCGGAGCACGGCTGGCGATCGAGGCCACGTCGGAGACCTATCGCGACTGGATCAACACCTATGCAGGCCCAGACTACCAAGACGCATGCAAGGCGGTGGGAACATTGCTGGATCAGGCTCTAACACGACGTATTGGACCGGATTTTGAAACTTCGCCCCGGTGGGACAGGCTGTGCCAGACCTTCCGAACCGCCACAGAGCTAGAGGTCAATTTCTGGCAAATGGGCCTGACACCATGACCTCTGCACCGGATCTAACCATAAGCGGCACGGCCACCATTGACGGAGCGACGCTGTTCGCGCCGCTTAGCCTGACCCTTGGGTCGGGACAGTGGACCTGTTTGCTGGGGGGGTCGGGTGTTGGAAAGACCACAGTCCTGCGCTTGATCGCAGGGCTAGAAACGGGCGCGGATTTCGAGGGCCAGATTACCGCAAGTGATGGTCAGACCGTGGCGGATCGCGTCGCGTATATGGCGCAGGACGATCTGTTGTTGCCGTGGGCGACAGTTGCGCAGAACGTATCATTGGGCGCGCGGCTGCGCGGTGAGACACCCGATATCGAACGCAGGGACCGTTTGATCGAACGGATGCGGCTTCAGGATCACATGGCCAAGAGACCGTCAGAACTGTCCGGGGGGCAACGCCAGCGGGTCGCGTTGGCGCGAACCCTGATGGAGGATCGGCCCATCGTTTTGCTGGATGAGCCGTTCTCGGCCCTGGATGCGCGTACACGAGCCGATATGCAGGACCTTGCCGCCGATGCGCTGAAGGGCAGGACCGTTCTTTTGGTGACCCACGATCCGGGCGAGGCCGCGCGGCTGGGTCAATCCATTGTGGTGATGACACCGCAGGGGCTGACCTCATGCGATCCCCCTGCCGCGCCTGCGCCGCGCCATGTGGATGATCAGGAAACGCTGGAAACGCAGGGTGCTTTGTTGCGACTGCTGAGAGAGGCTGCATGAAGATCCTGTCGGCCCTTGCTGCAACCGTGTTTGCGCTGGTTCTTTGGCAGGCGATCGTCAGCCTGACCGGGTTGCCGAAATTCATCCTGCCCGGCCCTGCTTTGGTTGCCGAGACATGGTGGCAGAATCGCTGGATCATCGCGGAACATACGTGGATTACGGCGGTTGAGGTGGTGATCGGTCTGGCCTTTGGGACGGTTTTGGGGGTTCTGACCGCCCTGCAACTGGCCAATTCACGCGCGGCGCGGGTGTTGGTGCAGCCGATGCTGGTCTTTACCCAAGCCTTGCCGGTTTTCGCGCTGGCACCTTTACTGACCCTGTGGCTGGGATACGGGTTGTGGTCCAAGGTCGCCATGGCCGTGTTGATCATCTACTTCCCGATCACGTCCTCCTTCTTTGACGGGCTGATGCGGACGCCACAAGGGTATCTGGACCTTGCGCGCACCATGCAGGCCAGCCCCCGCGCCGTGTTGTGGCACATTCGTATACCCGCCGCGCTGCCGTCGCTGGCCTCGGGGATGCGGCTGGCGGCCGTTTATGCACCGATCGGGGCGGTGATCGGCGAATGGGTCGGGTCCTCGCAAGGGTTGGGTTATCTGATGCTGTTGGCCAATGGGCGCGCCAAAACCGATCTGATGTTTGCTGCGATGCTGACGCTGGGGGTATTTTCCATCCTTTTGCACCTGATTGTCCGACGGGCCACTGCGCGCATGGCAAGCGAGGCGCGTTAACCATTCAGAAACTGATTCTGAGCCAATCTTTGAGTATGACTCAGGATGCCTTTGCCGAAGCCCCCTCATTGTTCGACTTTGACGAAGCCCCGGGGCAACCTTTGCCGACGGGTAAGTTGCCGTCTTATATCAAGGATCACCGCAAGCGGCTGCGCGAACGGTTCATGGCTGGCGGTTCGGCTGCCATGCCGGATTACGAGTTGCTGGAACTGGTCCTTTTCCGCGCGATCCCTCGGCAGGATGTTAAACCTCTGGCGCGTGCCCTCATGGACACATTCGGCGATTTCAACCGCGTTCTGACTGCGCCAGAAGAACGGCTGCGGCAGATCAAAGGCGTGGGCGATACGGTGATCACCGACCTCAAGATACTCGAAGCCTGCGCCCACCGGATGGCACGGGCGCGGGTGATGCACCGGCACGTGATTTCCGGCTGGGATGCTTTGCTGGACTATTGCCACACAACCATGGCGCACCGCGAGACTGAACAGTTTCGGGTGTTCTTTCTGGACCGCAAGAATGTGCTGATCGCGGATGAGGAACAAGCCAAGGGCACGGTGGACCATGTGCCAGTCTACCCGCGCGAGGTCGCCAAACGCGCGCTTGAGCTAAACGCCTCGGCCCTGATCCTTGTGCATAACCATCCCTCAGGTGATCCGACGCCGTCGCAATCGGACATCGACATGACAAACCGAATTCAGGATGCGTGCACAGCCTTAGGGCTGACGCTGCACGATCACCTGATCATCGGAAAATCAAATGAGCTGAGTTTCCGCTCCGAAGGGTATCTGTAGCTGTCACTCGACCCAGACCTCGACCCGGCGATTGACCTTGCGGCCCCAATTCGTGTCATCGCAAGCCATTGGCATCGCTTCACCAAATGCATCCACATTCAGTTCGACGCTGTCTGGCACCGTGGTCTCGACGGCTGCCACCACTGCATTGCGAACCGTTTTCGCGCGCAGCAGGGCGATACGTGCATTGCCTGCGGCGGGACCGTCGCCATCGCTGAACCCGACAAAGGTCAGCTTGCGCGCATCGAATGCCCCGGATTCAATCTGTTGTGCCAGTTGCCGTATGTTGGACCGCGATTGCGCGTCAGGCCGGGACGACCCCGCCTCAAACCGAAAGGACAGTGACAAGCGTGAGAGGGGACGCAGCGTTTCGATCATGCGCTGCAATTCGTCCAGCCCGACCTCGGGGCCGCCTGACGCTATGGCGTTTGCCAGCCGATCCCCTTGTAACCCGATCTGCATCATTTCCGGGGCTTGATCGACAAAACCAGAGTTTCGGATCTGTAACTGTGCCGCATCGCTTTGGGTATAGGCCAGAAACTGCCTTGCGATCCGGGGCAGGCGGCGGTTGGGCAGATACAGGAACATGGGCGAAGTAAGGGGATAATCCTCGGTCTTAATAGTCTGCCGCGTGGCAGAAAGCGCATGACCGCACCCCCCGGTCAACGGCAGCGCACGAACAGTGTCCAGTTCAGCCTGACTTGCCAACCCGACGGCGAACGGGTCTTTTGCCACCTTTTGCACAAGCGAACCGCTGTGAATATGGCGAACCACGCTTTCCGACAGGGCTGCGTCTGATGGCACAAACAACTGGTCCTCGGCAATCTGGGCCAGTCCTGAACCAGCACTAGGCAAATAGGTTGAGATCGGCGCATCCGGCCCCCCCAATTCGGCCCAGTTCATAATCTCTCCGGCAAAAACCCGAACCAGATCGGTTGGGGAAATCTGCCGCACGGGATTATCCATTGCAACGATCGGGACCAGCGCGTCCAATGCCACAACACGCGACCGGCGCACATGGGTCAGGTCTCCCAGACCGGCCGCCTCTGCCGCGGTTTGCTCATCATCGCGTATTTCGCGCAGGGCCATCACGATGTCGGTCTCGTTATTGGTCAGATCGACAAAACCCTGCCCTGTGTTGTTTGCGCTGAAAAAGAACCGCCCCAGCGGTGCATTCCGACCCGTTTTCTGCAGCTCGATCACGAGGTTGCCAGACTCGGAATCATGAGACGTGGCCAGCAACCCCTCTTGCCGGGCGAAACCTGTGATCAGTGCCGGCAGAACTTTTTCGGCCATCACGGACGAGCCTGAGAAACGCACCTCTGCCACGAAATCAGTCAGGCTGGGGCATGCTGGGCCGTCACACGTGACGCCTGATCCATCAACGGTCAGCGTTCCGAACGGAGTGTCCACCCGATAGAACTCACCATCAAAGCCAAGCAGATTGCCGACAACCTCAACCTTGCCGTCGTGGGATGTCAGGGTGATATCCTGCGCGGACACGTTTTTGGATAGCGTCAGCGAAATAAGTGCAGCGACCGCCACACGAAGAAAGGTCATAAGAAGATCGAGCCTGCCTGCGTTTAATTTGCGGCGATTGTCAGGTCTTCGATCAGATTATTCAACACAAGAAACTCACCCGTTTGGGTACAATTCGGCAGGTTGAGCGTCATCTCGCGCGATGTCAGCCGGCGATCCGAGCGCAATTCAAAGGACTGAACGCTCAGATCGCGGTCGCAGTTGGCGTCTGTCACTTCGGCTTCGACCGTCAGGGCAATTGACCCTGACTGGCTGATCTGAGCGGCTGGAAAGGAATACACTTCGACATTGCGCGCGCTTTCCAGACCGGAATGGCCAAGAGTAACGACATTGCCCGCGCCCTGCGCATTCGGATCAGAGGAAACATGACCCGCGCCGCCATAGCTTGCCCCAAATTCAAGGGCATGGATTTGCAGATCGGTCTCGCCCGTCCACTGAAGGGCAATCCGGTTGTATTGGTTCAGGTCCGGGACATGCGTGGTTGCGACCGTACCATTCTGATCGTCGACCGAGATCAGAAAGATTGCATATTCGGACAACGCCGGAAGCGTCAGCTCCATCCGCCCGTTTTCGTCGGTCATCTGCGTCACGGTCAGGCCACTGTGCAGCACGTCAACCCGATGATTGGCGTGACAGGGCGCCCTGACAGTCAGCGCGGCGGCTGCACCCGGAACGGCATGCGCCCGCGCGCTTAGATTGCAATCCATCGGTTCTGAGGGGGCCGAACGGTTGGGTTGCAGGGATTTTCTGGATTGGGTCGCGTCCGTGGCTGGAGACGAGGAGGTCAGAACAATATCCTCCAGCCCGGCGATGATCGAAGCTTGGTCTGTCATTGCGGTCGTATTGACAACGGTCTGCGTGCCGTTCGGCTGCGCAGGTGATCCATTCTGCATCAGGTAACCGATCGCAAGGGCGCAGGCGACCGTGCCCCCGGTGGTCACGTAGTTCTTAATTACAAACAAGACACCCTCCCCAGTTGAAGGAGCGAGTCGCATACTGGAGATGAATCACGGCCAATATGTGGCCGTGAAACGGACTCATTGTGTCTGAATTACGTCGGCGTCAGGTCAGACGACCGTGGCAATGCTTGAACTTTTTCCCTGATCCGCAGGGGCATCTGTCGTTGCGCGACGGGTTGCCCCATGTGCTAAGGTCATCTTCGACAAAGCCGGGGCGCGCATCACCCGAGGCTTCTGCCTCGGCCTCTGCTTCGGCCTGATCCACCGCCTGATCGACGGCTTGTTGCGCCTGTGCCTGCTGCGCCTGCATTTGCGCCAACATCTCGCGCTGTTCTTCGTCGGTAAGCGGTCGGACGCGCGACAATTGCTGGGTTACAGTTTCCCGCAGACTTTCCAACATGCCTTCGAACAACTGGAAGCTTTCGTTCTTGTATTCGTTCAGCGGGTCGCGCTGGGCGTAACCGCGGAATCCCACGACCGAGCGCAGATGCTCCAGCGTCAGAAGATGCTCGCGCCACTTGCTGTCGATCGTGTTCAGCAACACCTGCTTTTCGATTTTGCGCATGTTCTCGGGGCCAAAGGCTGCAGCTTTTTGGGCCATCATCTCGTCCGAGGCATTGATCAGGCGTTCGCGCACCTGTTCGTCATCTACGCCTTCTTCGGCTGCCCAGTCCTGCACGGGGGCGTCGATGATCAGCTTGTCTTTGACCGCCTCATGAAGACCCTCGGTGTCCCACTGATCGGCGTAGGATTTCGGCGGCATGTATTCGTCGATCAGGTCGTCAATCACCTGTTCCCGCATATCCGACACGATTTCGGACAGGTCATCCGACGACATGATCTCGCGCCGCTGGCTAAAGACCACCTTACGCTGATCGTTCATGACGTCGTCGAATTTCAGGACGTTCTTGCGCATGTCGAAGTTGCGCCCTTCGACCTTGGACTGCGCGCGTTCCAGCGATTTGTTCACCCAAGGGTGAATGATTGCCTCGCCTTCCTTCATGCCCAGCGTGTGCAGGACCTTATCCAGACGTTCCGACCCGAAGATGCGCATCAGGTCATCCTCAAGGCTCAGGTAGAACACGGTGCGGCCCGGATCACCCTGTCGGCCGGAACGGCCGCGCAACTGGTTGTCGATGCGGCGGCTTTCGTGGCGTTCGGACGCCATGACATAAAGACCACCTGCAGCCAGAACCTTATCTTTCTCTTCTGCGTGCCGGGATTCCTCGGCAGAGCGAAGCTCGGCAGGGTCGGCCTCGGGATTTTCAGCCAACGCCTGCAGGACCTTCATCTCGACATTGCCGCCAAGCTGAATGTCGGTGCCGCGGCCCGCCATGTTGGTGGCGATGGTGACGGCACCGAACCGGCCTGCATCGGCGACGATCTGCGCCTCTTGCTCGTGCTGGCGCGCGTTCAGGACGTTGTGCTCGACACCTTCCTTCGTCAGCATCTGGCTCAGAAGTTCGGACTTTTCGATCGAGGTAGTGCCCAGAAGGACGGGCTGCCCGCGTTCCTGCGCTTCCTTTGTTTCCTGGATCATCGCGCCGTATTTTTCTCCAGCGGTGCGATAAACCTGATCGTCTTCATCCGCACGGGCGATCGGCTTGTTGGTCGGAACCTCGACCACGCCCAGACCGTAAATTTCCTGAAATTCTTCGGCCTCTGTCAACGCGGTGCCGGTCATACCGCCCAGCTTGTCATACAGACGGAAATAGTTCTGGAAGGTCACGCTGGCCAGCGTCACGTTTTCCGGCTGAATAGGCACACCTTCCTTGGCTTCGATGGCCTGATGCAGACCTTCCGACAGACGGCGGCCCGGCATCATACGGCCGGTGAATTCGTCGATCAGAACTACGTTGCCATCACGCACGATGTAATCCTTGTCGCGCGTGAACAGCTTGTGCGCGCGCAGGCCCTGATTCACATGGTGAACAACCGTGGTGCTTTCAGGATCATACAGCGAATGGCCTTCGGGGATCAGTCCGCCGGCGATCAGTTGCTGTTCGAGGAACTCGTTGCCCTCATCCGTAAAGGTCACGCTGCGGGATTTTTCGTCCAACGAGAAATGGTCGTCCTGCAAGGACGGGATCAGCGCATCAATCGTGGTATAAAGCTCGGACCGATCCTGTGACGGGCCCGAGATGATCAGCGGCGTCCGAGCCTCGTCAATCAGGATCGAGTCAACCTCGTCCACGATCGCAAAATTGTGGTGGACCTGATAAATCTCGGCCAGATCGGCCTTCATGTTGTCGCGCAGATAGTCAAAGCCCAGTTCGTTGTTGGTGGCGTAGGTCACGTCACAGGCATAGGCGGCTTTTTTCTCGGCATCGGGCTGGCCCGACCAGATAACACCAGTGGTCATGCCGACAGCGCCGAACACCTTGCCCATCCATTCCGAGTCGCGCTTGGCCAGGTATTCGTTCACCGTAACAACATGAACGCCCTTGCCGGTCAGTGCGTTCAGATAAGCGGGGAAAGTGGCGACCAGCGTCTTGCCCTCACCCGTTTTCATTTCCGAGATGTTGCCCTGATGCAGGAAGGCCCCGCCCATCAACTGCACGTCGAACGCGCGCAGACCCAAGGCCCGCTTGGCCCCTTCGCGGACGTTGGCAAAGGCTTCGGGCAGAAGGGCGTCAAGACTTTCGCCATCCAGTGCGCGTTTGCGCAGCTCGGCGGTCTTTTCGATCAGACCCTCATCGGACAATTTCTCGAACTCGGGCTCCAGCGCATTGATCTGTTCGATCAGCGGGCGGGTCGCCTTGATCTTGCGGTCGTTCGGTGTTCCGAACACCTTTTTGGCGAGCGTTCCGAGTCCCAGCATGTTCACTCCAGCGGATCTGTTCTTGTCTTGGTTGCGACAGGCTTGCCCACCTTGCGCGCAACCCATAGATACGGGGGGTGAAAGGCGGCCCTGTCCAAGGCTTCAAAGCGATGTAAGCGGCAGGTTCCTGAGTGTCAACGCTGCGCCCCGTCGTGGCAAAGAAATAGGATGATTCAATGCCCAAAGGCTTCACTTTTCTGCCATCTCTGGCCCTGACTGCCATGATGGCCCTGCCGCTGGCCGCCGAAACACAGCCTGATGCCAGTACGGTTGTTGCCCGCGTGAACGGGGACGAGATCACTTTGGGCCATGTCATCGCTACTGTTGCGACCCTGCCGCCCAACTATCAGCAGATCGAAGACGATGTTCTGTACGACTTCATCATC
Source organism: Ruegeria sp. HKCCA5491 (assembly GCF_013034565.1). Classification (NCBI taxonomy): domain Bacteria; kingdom Pseudomonadati; phylum Pseudomonadota; class Alphaproteobacteria; order Rhodobacterales; family Roseobacteraceae; genus Ruegeria; species Ruegeria sp. HKCCA5491. The sequence goes on along the minus strand of NZ_WQGG01000007.1, from coordinate 49,892 downwards.
GAGCAACTGGTCCAGCAGCAATTGCTGGGACAGCAGCAGGAAGCGCTGACGAAATTGAACGCCCTTGCGCTGGCGAATGAGACCCGGTCGTTGCTGGCAGTTCAGACCGTGAATGCGCTGATCGAGGATGCGGTTACCGAGGAAGCCATCCAATCTGCCTACGACGCGCAGTATGCGCAGTTTGAGGGCGAGGATGAATTCAACGCCAGCCACATCCTTGTGGCGACGGAAGACGAGGCAAAGGAAATCAAGACCCAGCTTGATGGCGGCGCGGATTTTGCTGAACTTGCCAAAGAGAAATCGACAGGCCCGTCCGGACCCAATGGCGGTTCACTGGGATGGTTCGGCAAAGGCCAGATGGTGCCCGAGTTTGAGGCCGCTGTTCTGGAACTGGAGCAAGGTCAGGTTTCCGACCCGGTGCAAACTCAGTTCGGCTGGCATGTTGTGACATTGAATGACAGACGCAAATCCGAAGCCCCGGAGCTGGATGCCATCCGCGATGAACTGACACAGACGGTTCAAAACGAAGCGATTCAGGCCCGTATCGAAGAATTGACTGAGGCAGCACAGATCGAGCGGCCCGAACTGGAAGGGGTAAGCCCCGACGTCGTTCGCCAGATTGAGTTGATTCAGGAGTAAGCGACCGTGGCGACGATCACCAAAGTTTCGCCGCTGGCTCCGGCGGCGTTTCCTGAATTGCCCGCGATTGACGGGGTGCGCTTTACCACGGTTGAAGCGGGCGTGCGCTATCAGGGCCGGACCGATGTGATGCTGGCGGTGCTGGATCCCGGTACCTCGGTGGCGGGGGTGTTCACGCGCTCGGCCACTCGCGCGGCACCCGTATTGGATTGTCAGGACAAAATCGGCGGGGCCAGCGATGGTCCGGCGGCGATCCTTGTGAATTCAGGCAATGCCAATGCGTTCACCGGGCATCACGGCCGGACATCGGTGACCGAGCTGACGCAAGCCGTGTCCAAAGCCACTGGTGTTGCGGTGGAACGGGTATTCACCTCGTCAACTGGCGTGATCGGTGAGCCGCTGCCCCATGACAAGATCACCGCCCAGCTTGAAGCGTTGAAATCGGGCCTCAGCCGCCACGCGATCGAGGATGCTGCGCGGGCGATCATGACCACCGACACCTTCCCCAAGGGGGCCTCGACGCAGGTTGAGATTGATGGAAAAACAGTCTCTATTGCGGGGATCGCCAAGGGTTCTGGTATGATCGCGCCGGATATGGCGACGATGTTGGTTTACATCTTCACCGATGCGGTGGTCGAGCAATCGGCGCTGCAGTCGATGCTGGGCACGCAGACGGATCGTACCTTCAACTGCATCACCGTGGACAGCGATACCTCGACCTCGGACACCCTATTGTTGTGTGCAACCGGGGCCTCGGGTGTGGATGCCACTGGCAACGCGGGTTTTGCGCAGGCGCTTGAGGCTGTGATGCTGGACCTTGCACAGCAGGTGGTGCGCGACGGCGAAGGGGCCACGAAATTCGTAGAAATCCGTGTGACTGGCGCGGCCTCGGACGCGGATGCCAAGGTGCATGGGCTGGCGATTGCCAACTCACCGCTGGTGAAAACGGCGATTGCGGGCGAAGACCCCAATTGGGGCCGCGTGGTCATGGCCATCGGGAAATCCGGTGCCGCCGCCGACCGCGACCGTCTGAGTATCTCTTTCGGCGATATTCTGGTGGCCGAGAAAGGCTGGGTTAGCCCTGACTACCGCGAGGAAGACGCGGCCGCTTATATGAAAGGCCAAGACTTGGTGGTCGCGGTCGATCTGGGTTTGGGTGAGGGCGCATCCACCGTTTGGACCTGCGACCTGACCCACGGCTATATCGAGATCAACGCGGATTATCGTTCATGAAGACCGTTTTGGTGTCGGCTGTCGCCCTGATCGACGTCGAAGGCCGGGTGCTGCTAGCGCAGCGCCCGGAGGGCAAGTCCATGGCTGGTTTGTGGGAGTTCCCCGGCGGAAAGATCGAACCCGGCGAAACCCCCGAGGCCGCCCTGATCCGCGAGCTGGAGGAAGAACTGGGCATCAACACCTGGGCCTCGTGCCTTGCGCCACTGACTTTTGCCAGCCACAGCTATGACGATTTCCACCTGCTTATGCCTTTGTTTGCTTGCCGCAAGTGGGAGGGTATCCCGCAGTCCAAAGAGGGTCAGGCATTGAAGTGGGTGCGGGCGAATGAGTTGCGGAATTACCCGATGCCCGCGGCGGATGTGCCGCTGATTCCGATACTGAGGGATTGGTTGTAGTATGTTCATAAAATGCTTGCGAGCTAAGTCTCATAAGCAAAATGGGTTTGGCACAAAGAACGCATGTAGGGTGTAACATCCCAAGCGTCTTCGAGTTGAACTTCCCAGTTCGCCCAATACCAGATCTGCGACGCATGAATGTCTATTTCGCGGGAAAGAGTCTTGAGAAATTCTTGCCATTCTGGGTTTGTCTTTAAATCAAGCCCGGATTCGTCAAATGCTTGGATGATCATATCCGCCAACGTAAAGCGAATGTCTTCTCGACCAGACATTTCATCAAACAGTTTAAGATAAACACCTAGATCGGTGGAATCTACAACTTCGAATTCCCAATCCTGTATGCTCGGCCCGTTTCTTAATCCCAGCCTTTCTGAAATGAAGTCCGGTTTTGCGACTGTGCTGCCCAAGGCAACTGAACAATCATGCAACTGTTTATCCTGAAGCCAAGTACTTTACGCTCCACCCCTGTTACAATTCGTAAGAATTGAGAAAACATCAGGCAAAACTTGCCGCTGATCGTCCTCGTGTCCTGTCATAGGGGCAGTGGTGTCCGGGTCTGAACCGGACCCGCCATTTCCGACCCAAGGGAGGGGTTGGATAGGGAGGAGAAAGAGATTGGCTCAGACGCAGTCGGGCGCTGAAGGGATGACCTCTCTTCCGGCGCTGCTACACCGCAATGCGACGCAGTTCGGGGATTCCCCGGCCTACCGGGAAAAGGAATTCGGGATCTGGCAATGCTGGTCCTGGGCCGAGGCCGCCGCTGAAATCCGTAAACTGGCGCTGGGATTTCTGGAAATCGGCGTGGAAAAGGGTGACCATATCGCCGTGATCGGGCGAAACCGCCCGGCACATTACTGGTCAATGGTAGCCGCTCAGATGGTGGGTGCTGTACCGGTGCCTCTGTATCAGGACTCGGTCGCCGAAGAGATGGCCTATGTGCTGGAACATTGCGGCGCGAAATACGTCGTTTGCGGTGATCAGGAGCAGGTCGACAAGGTCATCGAGATTCAGGAAAACCTGCATCAGGTCAAACACATCCTTTATACCGACAAGCGCGGGATGCGGAAATACGACCATTCCCAGATGAACGCGCTGGACGACATTATGGCCGAAGGCGGCGCGGGACACGCACGGTTCGACACCGAGCTGGATAAGCGGATCGCCGCGATCACCTATGACGACACCTGCGTGATGCTTTATACCTCGGGTACGACCGGAAAGCCCAAGGGCGTGGTGCTGTCGAACCGTAACGTGATCGAAAGCGCAAAGAATTCCTCTGAGTTCGACCACCTGACACGGAACGAAGACATCCTGTCTTATCTGCCGATGGCCTGGGTGGGCGATTTCATCTTTTCCATCGGTCAGGCTTATTGGTGCGGCTTCTGCGTGAACTGCCCCGAAAGTGCCGACACAATGATGACCGACCTGCGCGAAATCGGGCCGACCTATTTCTTCGCCCCACCGCGCGTCTTCGAAACCCAGCTAACCAATGTGATGATCCGCATGGAGGACGCGGGCAGCCTGAAGCGGAAGATGTTCCGTAATTTCATGGCCCACGCCAAAAAAGTCGGTGGCCTGTTGTTGGATGGCAAGCCGGTCAGTTTTGGCGACAAGATGAAATACGCGCTGGGCAATATGCTGGTTTACGGCCCGCTTAAGGATACGCTGGGCTATGGGCGGTTCCGGGTGGGCTATACGGCGGGTGAGGCGATCGGGCCCGAGATTTTCGACTTTTACCGCTCGTTGGGGATCAATCTCAAACAGCTTTATGGCCAGACCGAGGCCACGGTGTTCATCACCCAGCAGCCCGATGGCGAAGTGCGCGCCGATACGGTGGGCGTGCCCTCACCCGCGGTCGAGCTGAAGGTCGATGACAGTGGCGAGATTCACTACCGCTCGCCGGGCGTGTTTGTGGAGTATTACAACAACCCGGATTCGACCGCCTCCACCAAGGATGCCGAGGGCTGGGTCGCGACCGGGGACGCCGGGTTCATCGAGGAAAGCAGCGGCCATCTGCGGATTATCGACCGCGCCAAGGATGTGGGCAAAATGGCCGACGGATCGATGTTTGCGCCTAAATATGTCGAGAACAAGCTGAAATTCTATCCTGATATCCTTGAGGTTGTGCTGTTCGGAAACGGCAAGGATCGTTGCGTGGCCTTCATCAATATTGACCTGATGGCGGTAGGCAACTGGGCAGAACGCAACAACGTTGCCTATGCGTCGTATCAGGAACTGACCAGCCATCCCCGTGTGTTAGAGACTATCAAGGCCCATGTGGAAGAGGTGAACAAGTCGGTTGCGGCCGATGAGATGCTGTCGGGCTGTCAGGTGCATCGCTTTGTGGTTCTGCACAAGGAACTGGACGCCGATGATGGTGAGATGACCCGGACCCGCAAGGTGCGGCGCAGGTTCGTCGAGGAGAAGTTCCACGACATTATTGCTGCCCTGTATGATGGCTCGCCCAATGTCTCGACGACGACCGAAGTGACCTATGAGGACGGGCGCAAAGGGTCGATCAGCGCTACGTTGCAAATCATCGACGCAGCGGTTGTACCGGCGGCACAGCACAAGGTGGCGGCGGAATGAGGGCCGTTCGAGCGCCGCTCGACCTGCGGTCTTCGCCCCGCCCTCCGTCCCGTTTTTGCGCAAGTCAGGGAGTGACTGATGCTGGATAGTTCCGAAGGATATGTCACCGAGGATGGCCGCAAGATCGGCGGCGTGGTGATGGAGATGAAGAATATCACCCTGCGTTTCGGTGGTGTGGTCGCGATCAAGGATATCTCGTTCGACATCCGCGAAGGTGAGATCCGCGCCATTATCGGCCCGAACGGCGCGGGGAAGTCCTCGATGCTGAACGTGATATCGGGGTTCTATGTCCCGCAAGAGGGTGAGGTCTGGTTTCACGGGGCGAAGCGCCCTCCGATGCGGCCTTTTGAGGTGGCACAGCAGGGGATTGCGCGAACCTTCCAGAACATTGCCCTGTTCGAAGGCATGAGCGTTCTGGATAACGTCATGACAGGGCGGCTGGGTTACATGAAGACCAACATTTTCCAGCAGGCGCTGTGGAAGGGGAAAGCCGAGGCGGAAGAAACCGAAAACCGCGAGGCGGTCGAGAAGATCATCGACTTTCTTGAAATCCAACACATCCGGAAAACTCCGGTGTCGCGCCTGCCTTACGGATTGAAAAAACGCGTAGAGCTGGCCCGTGCGTTGGCGGCCGAACCCAAGCTGTTGCTGTTGGACGAACCGATGGCAGGCATGAACGTCGAGGAAAAAGAGGACATGAGCCGCTTTATCCTGGATGTGAATGACGAGTTCGGCACCACCATCGCCCTGATCGAACACGACATGGGCGTGGTGATGGATCTGAGCGACCGGGTTGTCGTGATGGATTACGGAAAGAAGATCGGGGACGGCACACCGGACGAGGTGCGCAACAACCAGGAAGTCATCGACGCCTATCTGGGGGTGAGCCATGACTGACCAACTGACAGACATGAGAGGGGGCGAACATGCCTGATCAGCTGATTTTCGCGATGGAGGTCATCCTAAATGGCCTGATGGCCGGGGTTCTGTATGCGCTGGTCGCACTGGGCTTTGTGCTTATTTACAAGGCTTCGGGGATTTTCAATTATGCTCAGGGTGTTATGGCCCTGTTCGCGGCCATGACCCTTGTCGGGATCATGAATGGGCAAGTGCCGTTCGCGCATCTGATCAACGCGATCTTCGGGACGCATATCCACTATTTCGGGTGGAATGTCCCGGCGTTGCTGGCGATCCTGCTGACCATGGCCGTGATGGTGTTCCTTGCCTGGGCGGTGCAACGGTTCGTCATGCGCCATCTGGTTGGTCAGGAACCGATCATTCTGTTCATGGCGACCATCGGTCTGGCCTATTTGCTTGAAGGCGTGGCCGACCTGATGTGGGGATCCGAGATCAAGACCCTGGACGTGGGCCTGCCACAAGGCATCAACCTGTGGATCGACGAGACCACGTTCAACATCTTTGGCTATGGCTTCTTCATCGACAACCTGGACATCGTGGCGACCTTGATTGCGGCGCTGCTGGTGGCCGCGCTGGTGGTGTTCAGCCAATACACCAAGCAGGGCCGGGCGATGCGAGCGGTGGCGGATGATCATCAGGCCGCGCTGTCGGTGGGAATCTCGCTGAACTTCATCTGGATCATGGTCTGGTCGGTTGCTGGGTTTGTCGCGCTGGTTGCTGGGATCATGTGGGGCACCAAGTCGGGCGTTCAGTTCTCGCTGTCGCTGATCGCGCTTAAGGCGTTGCCGGTGCTGATGCTGGGCGGCTTTACCTCGATCCCCGGAGCGATTGTGGGCGGGCTGATCATCGGAGTGGGTGAAAAGCTGTTTGAATTCGCAATCGGCCCGATGGTCGGTGGCGCGACCGAGAACTGGTTCGCCTATGTTCTGGCGCTGATCTTCCTCGTATTCCGACCGCAGGGTCTGTTCGGTGAGAAGATCATCGAGAGGGTGTAGCGATGCAGAAAATGATTGCCATCATCAATGTGATCGCATGGTCGGGGTTCTGGGCTTTTGGCTATATCGCCGTCACCTCGGACGATCTGACCGCAACCCAACTGGTTGTCGCTGCGATCCTTGCCTTTGCCGGGCTGGTCACGGGCATCATGGCCTACATGAAACTGGTGCGCGCGTCAGAGGCGAGCGGATACGCAAAAGGGTCCAATCAACTGGACGCCGCAGCCCGGAACCGGGCGCAGGAACAATGGGGAAAGTGACACATGTTCTATCGTGAAGCCGGAGACTTCAAAGTTTCCTATGTGGATGACAGCCAGACTTTCCCGATCAAGTTCGACCGGTATCGGTACTATGTGGTTCTGGCGGTCGCGTTCGGGATCATACCGTTCATCATCAACGACTACTGGGCTAACGCGCTTTTGCTGCCGTTCCTGATCTACGCGATCGCGGCGATCGGCCTGAATATTCTGGTTGGATATTGCGGGCAGGTCAGTCTTGGTACGGGCGGCTTCATGGCGGTGGGGGCTTATGCCTGCTACAAGCTGATGACGGCCTTTCCTGACGTCAGCATGTTCATCCATGTCATTCTGGCCGGCGGCATCACTGCCATTGTCGGCGTTCTGTTCGGTCTTCCATCGTTGCGGATCAAGGGGTTCTATCTGGCGGTGGCGACGCTGGCCGCGCAGTTCTTTCTTGTGTGGCTGTTCAACCGGGTGCCGTGGTTCTACAACTACTCGGCTTCGGGTCAGATCAACGCACCGGAACGCGATGTGTTCGGGATCATCATCACTGGACCGAATGCTCCGGCATGGGCCACGTATCTGTTCTGCCTGATCTTTCTGACCGTCTGCGCCGTGATCGCACGCAACCTGACACGCGGCACTACCGGGCGTACGTGGATGGCGATCCGCGATATGGATATCGCGGCCGAGATCATCGGGGTGAACCCTCTCAAGGCGAAACTGACCGCCTTTGCCGTCAGCTCATTCTTTGTGGGCATCTCGGGCGCGTTGTTCTTTGCAGTCTATCTCGGCGCGGTTGAGGTTGGCGAGGTGTTCGGCATTACCAAATCGTTCCTGGTTCTGTTCATGATCATTATCGGGGGATTGGGCTCTATCTTCGGGTCCTTTGCGGGGGCGGCGTTCCTTGTGCTGTTGCCGGTGGTCCTGAAAGTGGTTGGCGCGGATATGCTGGGTTGGCCCACGGATATCGTGGCGCATTTGCAGCTGGTGATCGTCGGTGGGCTGATCATCATGTTCCTGATCCTGGAACCACATGGGCTGGCGCAGTTGTGGCGCGTCGCCAAAGAGAAACTCAGACTCTGGCCATTCCCGCACTAGGGGCAGGCCCAATCAGATAACGGGTGCAAAGCCCGAACCCAACATCGGACCAACCAAGGGAGGAGAAACCCGATGAAATTGAAATTGGCAACCGTGGCGCTGGGCGCCGTAATGGCGGCAGGACCGGTTATGGCCGATCTCGTATTCCCGTCACTCAGCTACCGTACCGGACCTTACGCGGCGGGTGGTATTCCGTTTGCGGATGGGTATGCGGATTACTTTACCCTGCTGAACGAACGTGACGGCGGGATCGGTGGCGTTCTGGCGAAGGTGATTGAATGCGAGACAGGGTATAACACCGAAAAAGGTGTGGAATGCTATGAATCGACCAAGGGCGAAGGTGCGCTGGTCTATCAACCGCTGTCGACCGGTATCACGTATCAGCTGATTCCTAAGACCACGGCAGACGGCATCCCGATGCACACGATGGGCTATGGCCGTACGTCCGCCAAGAACGGCGATGTGTTCAGCCACACGTTCAACTATCCTGCAAACTATTGGGATGGTGCCTCGGGCGCGGTGAACTACCTGCTGGAAGAGAATGGCGGGGACCTGAGCGGCAAGAAAATTGCTCTGGTCTACCACAACTCGGCCTATGGCAAGGAACCGATCCGCACGTTGGAAGAGCTTTCGGCCAAGCATGGCTTTGAGCTTGTCGCCCTGCCGGTTGACCATCCGGGCCAGGAACAGAAATCGCAGTGGCTGCAAATCCGCCGTGATCGCCCCGATTATGTTCTGATGTGGGGCTGGGGCGTCATGAACCAGGTGGCCGTTCAGGAAGCTGCCAACATCCGTTACCCGATGGAAAACTTCATCGGTATCTGGTGGTCCGGTTCTGAAAACGATGTGCTGCCAGCGGGCGAGGCCGCAAACGGCTATAAGGCGCTGACCTTCCACAACGTGGGCACGGATTTCCCGGTCTTTGACGATCTGAAGACGCATGTCGTCGATGCGGGTAAAGCTGCCGGTGCTGGCGATCAGGTCGGTACGGTTCTGTACAACCGTGGTCTTTATGCCGCGATGCTTGCGGCCGAAGCTGCCAAGAAAGCGCAGGAAATCCACGGTACTGCCGACATCACCCCTGCGATGATGCGCGACGGTATGGAGGCGCTGGAAATCAACGAAGCCAAGATGACCGAACTGGGTCTGCCTGGTTTTGGTCCGGCATTCTCGGTCTCGTGTGAGAACCACGGCGGGGACGCTCTGGTTGGTGTGACCCAATGGGATGCGGCCAACAAAACCTGGAGCCTGATTTCCGAGTTCAAGGCAACCGATGGCGACGTGATCGGTCCGCTGATCGACGAAGACTCGAGCGCTTATGCGTCGGAAAACAACATCGGATCGCGCTGCTGATCCGGCGTACTGAAATCCGGGGCGGCGGCAGACCGCCGTCCCGACCCCAACACTCGCACGAGGACACGCGCTGATGCTGGATGCGGCTCAAACCACTGACGTGCAGGCGGAAACCCTGCTTGAAGTCAACAATATCGAGGTGATCTACAACCATGTGATCCTCGTCCTTAAGGGTGTCAGCCTGACCGTTCCCAAAGGCGGTATTACTGCTCTGCTCGGTGGTAATGGCGCGGGCAAGACGACGACGCTCAAGGCGGTGTCGAACCTGCTGCATTCGGAACGGGGCGAAGTCACCAAAGGGTCGATCAAGTATCGCGGCGCAAGCGTGCATGAAAGCGATCCGGCGGATCTGGTTGAAAAAGGCGTGATTCAGGTGATGGAGGGCCGTCACTGTTTCGAACACCTCACGGTCGAGGAAAATCTTCTGACCGGAGCTTATACCCGCAAGGACGGCAAAGCCGCGGTCCAGAAAGACCTTGATCTGGTCTACACCTACTTCCCACGTCTGGCTGAACGACGCCGGTCGCAGGCGGGTTATACCTCGGGAGGTGAGCAGCAGATGGTTGCCATGGGCCGGGCGTTGATGTCGCGGCCGGAAACGATCCTGCTGGACGAGCCTTCAATGGGGCTGGCCCCGCAATTGGTCGAAGAGATTTTCGGCATCGTGAAGGATCTCAATGAAAAAGAGGGCGTGTCCTTCCTGCTGGCCGAACAGAATACAAACGTTGCTCTGCGGTTCGCCCATTACGGGTACATTCTGGAATCGGGCCGTGTCGTTATGGACGGACCTGCCGATGAGTTGCGTGAAAACCCGGACGTGAAAGAGTTCTATCTGGGCATGTCCGATGAAGGCCGAAAAAGTTTCCGAGATGTACGCTCATACCGCCGCCGCAAGAGGTGGTTGTGAGCGGGTGGAGGATCTGGCGATGACTTACTACGACGCACTCGAAACCCGATCAGCCGATCAGCGCGCAGCTGATCAGGCGCAAGGGTTGCGAGTTCAGCTGGAACGCGCCCAATCCGCGCCGGGGTTTCAGGCTCATCTGGCCGGGGTGGATACCGATGCGGTGAAAACCATCGAAGATCTGGTCAAACTGCCGGTTCTACGAAAATCTGAACTGGCGCAGGCACAGGCTCAGCGACCTCCGTTCGGCGGGTTCACGGTCACTCCGGCGCGGCATTTCCATCATGTGTTTCAGTCTCCGGGTCCGATCTACGAACCGGGCAACACCGATCCCGATTGGTGGCGCATGGGCCGGTTCCTGCACGCGGCAGGCGTGGGGCCGGGCGATATCGTGCAGAACTGTTTCGGCTATCACCTGACGCCTGCCGGCATGATATTTGAAAGCGGCGCGCGGGCCGTGGGCGCCGCCGTGTTGCCCGCAGGCACCGGCCAGACCGAGCTGCAAGTGACCGCCGCGCGTGATGTGGGTTGCACCGCATATGCCGGAACGCCCGACTATCTGAAGATCATACTGGATAAAGCGGATGAGATGGGTGTGGACCTGCAATTCGCTACGGCTGCTGTGGGAGGCGGCGCGCTGTTCCCATCCTTACGTCAGGAATATGCGGATCGCGGGATTTCGTGCCTGCAATGCTATGCCACCGCTGATCTGGGCAATATCGCTTACGAAAGCCCTGCGATGGAGGGGATGATTCTGGACGAACACATCATCGTCGAGATCGTGACCCCCGGCACCGGCATCCCTGTGGCCGAGGGTGAAGTGGGTGAGGTGATCGTAACCTCGCTCAACCCCGATTATCCGTTGATCCGGTTCGCGACCGGTGATCTGTCGGCGATCCTGCCCGGCCAGTCGCCCTGCGGTCGTACAAATGCGCGGATCAAAGGCTGGATGGGTCGTGCCGACCAGACGACCAAGATCAAGGGCATGTTCGTGCGTCCTGAACAGGTGGCCGCGCTAGTCGACAAACACGCCGAGATCGTAAAGGCTCGTGTCATCGCAGCCCGTCAGGGCGAGATGGATACAATGACCGTTCAGATTGAAAGCCCCAGCGGAGATGACATGACCTATGCCAAATCCGTGATCGAAGTGCTGAAGCTAAAAGGCGCAATCGAGGTTGTCGAACCCGGTTCGCTGCCCAAGGATGGTTTGGTGATCGAGGATCAGCGGGTCTATGAATAAAGTCTGCGGCAGTTTGTGCCGCAGATTTGTTCCCCTGTAGACTGGTGTTTCTTAGCGTTTTGGTCGATTAATGGCCAACTCTGCGCATTCGCCAGTTACAAGCCGGGATCATGGCCGACATAGAAGTTTCAGAACATGGCACGCGCAACCACGGCGCGTTTGGTACCCGGCTGGTTGGCACGGTCGCCTGTCTTGTTGCGGCCGCTTGCCTGTTGCCGATGCTCGCCGTCGTTCTGGCGGCTGCAACGGGCGGAACGGATACGATCTCGCACCTGTTGCAAACCGTTTTGCCGCGCTATGCGCTTACGACGGTGATTTTGGTCGTTCTGGTGGCGATTGGTACGTTTGCCATCGGTGTCGGTGCTGCGTGGCTTGTGACCATGACACGCTTTCCCGGCGTTCGGTTCCTTGAGATTGCTTTGGTTTTGCCGCTGGCTTTTCCGGCTTATGTGCTGGCCTATGCTTATACGTTCATTCTGGATCACCCCGGCATTGTCCAAAGCACCCTGCGCGATGTGACCGGCTGGGGGCCACGCGACTATTGGTTCCCCGAGATACGCTCGACCGAGGGTGCGGCGGTGATGCTGATCCTCGTGCTGTATCCTTATGTCTACCTGCTGGCCCGCGCCGCGTTTCTTCAGCAAAGCGCCACGGCTTTTCTTGCGGCGCGGGCGTTAGGCAAAAGCCCTTGGCTGGCGTTCTGGCACGTATCGCTGCCCATGGCGCGCCCGGCAATTGCGGGGGGTGTGCTGCTGGCGATTATGGAAACCATCGCCGATTTCGGCACTGTCGCCTATTTTGGCGTGCAAACATTCGCCACCGGTATCTACACAAGCTGGTTTTCCATCGGAGACCGCGCTGCCGCCGCGCAGTTGGCCCTGTGCCTGCTGGGTTTTGCGCTGGTCTTGGCCGTGGCCGAACGGATGCAGCGCGGTAAGGCGAAATACTATCAGGCAGGGAAAAGTCATGCGTCACTGCCCTCGGCGCGGCTAAAGGGCTGGCAGGCTGCCGCGGGCTTTACGCTGTGCGCCATTCCGGTTCTTCTGGGCTTCCTGCTGCCGGTGTTCATCTTGATTCAGATGGGGCTGGAGTCAGAGCAGAACCTGCTGTCGCGCCGCTATATCGGCTTCATTAAGAACTCGCTGACTTTGGCCGGTACTGCCGCCGTGATTACGGTTTGCGCCGCGATCACCGTCGGATTCTTTCAGCGGTTGCGCCCCGGGCGGTTGTCATCTGGCGCGGGGTACATGGCGCGGTTGGGCTATGCGGTGCCCGGAGGTGTCATTGCGGTGGGCCTGATGGTGCCATTTGCCAGTTTCGACAATGCACTGGATGCTTGGATGCGGGCGACCTTTGATGTTTCGACGGGTTTGCTGGTGACGGGCTCAATCTGGCTGCTGGTCGCCGCTTATATGGTGCGGTTCTTGGCGGCGGCGCTCGGCGCTTATGAAGGTGGGCAAAGCACAGTTCATGCCAACATGGACGCGGCCTCGCGGTCTTTGGGGCAAACCCCGCTGGGAACACTGCGCCGGGTTCATCTTCCTATCCTGACACCGTCCTTGCTGACGGCGCTGCTGATTGTGTTTGTGGACGTGATGAAAGAACTGCCCGCGACCCTGATCATGCGCCCGTTCAACTTTGATACGCTGGCGGTGCAGGCCTATCGGTTGGCCTCGGATGAACGGCTCGAGGGGGCTGCGGTCCCCTCTCTGGTCATCCTGGCGGTGGGGCTGTTGCCGGTCATCCTGATCTGTCGACAGGTTGGTCAGCGGCGTTAGAGCGATCCAAAAATATCACACCCGGGTGTCGCCGGACTTGATTCAGACGCGTTTTCCGGCAAGGCTTGGGGTATGAACATGCAGCCTCCCAGCCGGTTCTCTGCAAACTCGGCCCAGATGCCCGTCGCGTTTAACCGGCATGAGATGTCCCATATTCTGTCCGTCTACGGCCGGATGGTCGCCGCCGGAGAATGGCGCGATTACGGTATTTCCAACTTGCGGGACATGGCCGTGTTTTCGATCTTTCGCCGAACTGCGGAACATCCCATCTATCGGGTCGAGAAACACCCCCGGCTTCGACAGAAACAAGGGATGTATTCGGTCGTGGGCATGGATGGCCGAATCCTGAAACGCGGCCACGATCTGCGCACGGTGCTGCGCGTGCTTGAGCGTAAGCTGATCCGTTCAGTTGACCTTGATTAGAGCCGCTTATGGGCCGTCACCGGCCCGTCACCCTGTTCCAGAATGCGCGTGATCGCCTGTTCCATTGGCTCAAACGTCACGTCCATGTGGAAAGCATTGGCGTGCAGCAGCATATCCTCGGAATAAACCCAGGCCACATGCCCTTTCCAAAACAGCAGATCGCCGCGCTGAGGAGGGGTGCCCTGCGGCAGCAGATGACCAAGTTCGCGCTCCTGATCGCCACTGTCTCCTGGGCAGGGTTGTCCGCAGGCTAGCAGCCCGGCCTGAACCAGTCCTGAACAATCCAGCCCGAACCGGCTGTTTCCGCCCCAAAGATAGGGTGTGCCCAGAAAAAGTTCGGCTACTGCAACAGGATCGGTCAGCGGAACGCCCACATGTTTGGCGTGAACGGTCGGGATGAACCCAAGCTCTGTGTCCAGAAAGCCATTTACCTCGGACGTGGCCGCAACCCTGCTTCCAAAACTCAAAGAGGTCCGGTCGGGGCTTTTCATGTCTGGCCGAGCATAGGCGTGGGTGGCTGGTGCCGTGATCCAATGCGTTGCGCTTAGGTCCGGGCCAAGCTGTTCCGAGCGGACCCAGCCGGCATAGCCATCTTTTTCTGCGATGACCCGGCTCCAGCCGTTTGCCCGTTCTGAGAGCTCGACAGCGTCACCAAAAAGCAACTGTCGGTCGCGCGGACCGTCCGGCTCACGCAACAGGTCGGTAACCGGTTGGATGATGCGTTGGCGTGTCATAGGTCCAGCATCTCGGGCAAGGCCGTCAACAAGGCGCGTGGCCCTTGGCCAAACCCGCCCTTGCTGCGACCGGGTTCGTTGCTGCGCTGCCATGAGAAGATGTCGAAATGCATGTAACGGCTGTCGCCTACAAAGCGACGCAAGAACAGCGCGGCGGTAATGGAACCGCCAAACCCACCGGCCGGGGCGTTGTCCAGATCGGCGATGCCCGGCTCGATCAACCCTTCATACGGGTCGTGGAACGGCATGCGCCAGACCGGATCGGCGGCCTTGCGCGCCGCGCGGGTCAGCGCGTCTGCCGCGTTGTCGCTGTCGGTGAAATAGGGCGCAAGATCGGTTCCCACGGCCACCCGCGCAGCGCCGGTCAGCGTCGCCATCGAGATCACGAGGTCTGGTGTCCCTTCGTCCGCAAGCGCCAGCGCGTCTGCCAGAACAAGGCGACCTTCGGCGTCGGTATTGTTGATCTCGACCGTTAGGCCCTTGCGCGAGGTCAGAATGTCGCCGGGCCGAAAGGCGTTTCCGGACACCGAATTCTCGACAGCGGGGATCAGAACCCGCAGTTGCAGCGGCAGCTTCAGCGCCATGATCATACGGGCCAGCCCCAGAACATTGGCGGCACCGCCCATATCTTTCTTCATCAACCCCATCGACGCGCCGGGTTTCAGGTTCAGACCGCCCGTGTCAAAGCACACACCTTTACCGACCAAGGTCAGCTTTGGCCCTGTTGTGCCCCAGTTCATCTCGATCAGCCGCGGTTCCTGCGCGGCAGCGCGGCCAACCGTGTGGATCATCGGAAAGTTCTGATCCAGCAGCGCATCGCCTGCGATCACCGAACAGGATGCGCCGAATTCCTGCGCGAGGCCCTCGGAGGCGGCCTGTAATTGCTCTGGCCCCATATCCGACGCGGGGGTGTTGACCAGATCCCGGATCAGGGCTTCGGCTTTGGCCAGAACCTCAAGACGCGCGGCATCAATGCCGTCGGGGGCAACCAGCCGGGCTTTGGCCGGCGACTGACTGGCATAGCGGTCAAATGCGTATCCGGTCATCAACCAGCCAAAGCATTCAGTTTCCAGAGCGTCCTTGGGAACGCCCCAAGCGATGTGATAGGTGCCTTTCGGCAGCGCCTCTGCCGCAGCCGCCAGTGGAAAACGCTTGCGGGCGCGGCCTGCGGGTTTGCCATACCCCGCCAAAGCGTAAAGCGGCGCGTCGTCCGTTCCGGGAACCAACAAGGTCTGGCCCATCGCCCCCGTAAACCCGTTGTTCGTGACCCAGTTCTGCACGGCATCAGGCTGATCCTTTACCCAATCATCCAGATCGGGTTGGGCGATCACGTGCAGCGGGACAGAATTGTCTGAGGGCGAGGCAAAGGTCAGGGTCATGGGTAACTCGGCTGGTTCGATTTGCGCCCAGCCTAGCCGCCCACATTCCATCTGCAAGCCCCTGTCAGACAGAAAGGTCCTGCTGATCCCAGATCACCGTCAGGGATTTCTCGCCCACGCGGATCAGACGAGACAGGGTGGCGCCCGTGGCGACCGCATCTCCTGCATCTACGTTTCGGGCGACGTCATCTGCGACACCAGCCACTGCTGTCATGCCGACCTGGTCGGCTATTGCCACCAACGACCGCGAACATTTTCGCAGCCCGGTCCAATCGCGCTGCCGCCAGAACCGTTCGCAATTCGACAGGCGAACGGCCAGCTCCTTGACCGTGCGGCACAACACGTCCAGTGCATTCTTTTCTCCAAGCTGCCGATACAACCCGTTCACCCGGTCCGGGTCCAGTCGGACAGTTTCCTTGTGTTCAAGCGTGAAAATATTTTCCACCACTTATTCCCCAATTCACTATACCCCCACGGTACAAGGCGACTTTGACCGAGAACTTCTTTGCAAAACCTTGCGTTCCTGAGGGATAATTGCTCGAATTTTCCTCGAATTCGGGCTAGAGCAGCCCACAGCGAACAAATCAGGGACACGAACATGGATCATGCCAAGCCTTTGCCGAATTATCTGGTCAAACGGTATCATGGCTGGAAAGCCACCACTTATTCCGAGAACCAGGTCTGGTATCGCCGTCTTGCTACAGAGGGACAGCGTCCGCGCGCCATGGTGATTTCGTGCTGCGATAGTCGGGTTCATGTCACTTCGATCTTCGGGGCTGATCAGGGTGAGTTCTTCATTCACCGCAATATCGCCAACCTTGTTCCGCCTTACGCCCCTGACGGTGACCACCACGGCACAAGCGCGGCAATCGAATATGCCGTAACTGCGCTGAAAGTGGCGCATCTGATCGTGCTGGGCCATTCGCAATGCGGCGGGGTTCAGGGGTGCATTGACATGTGCAAGGGACAGGCCCCGCAGTTGGAAGCGAAAGAAAGCTTTGTTGGCCGCTGGATGGATATCCTGAAACCGAAATACGAACTTGTTTCTGATGTCGAAGACGGGGCAGAGCAAGCGCGTCAATTTGAACGGCAAGCGGTTGTGGCCTCGTTGGAAAACCTGATGACCTTCCCGTTTGTGTCGTCGGCGGTCGAGGATGGCTCGCTCAGCCTGCATGGATTGTGGACCGATATCGGTGAAGGCGGACTGCAATGTTATGATCCGCAGGCGAAGAAGTTCGTCGTCGTTTAAACCGCCGAAGGTTCTTTCAATTTGACGGGCGTGGGATCAGGTTGCCGATTCCGCGCCCTTTTTTGTCCAACGTACCGCACCCAGCCTGAACCGATTCAGGTCGGTCGATACGTAAATTGTGTGGTCCGACCACCTGGGACATTACTTCAAACGCAATCCTGATTGGTTAAATTAAAGGCGTTCGTCCGTTTGCGACGGCCCAGCGGGGCGATTTCCCAATAAGAAGAAGCCAAAAAAATAGCCATTCTGCACTTTTTTTAACTTTTTCGTTGCCGAAACCGGTTTCGGAACAAAAAATTGCAATCAATGACAGCGAATCTTTCACATCGGCCGCGGGACACCGCAGATCGCCCCTCGGTTTCTGGGCGCGTCAAGCTTGATGAATTGGCCGCGCATCTGGGCTTGTCTAAAAGCACTGTGTCGCGGGCGCTCAACGGGTATTCTGATATTTCGACTGTGACCCGCGCCAGGGTGGAAACGGCGGCGCGCAAGTTGGGCTATCGACCTCTGAGCCATGCGCAGGCCATCCGTACCGGGCAGGTTCGTGCGATTGCGATGGTGTTGAACAGCGACGAACCTGATCGTCACAACCCGTTCCTGCAGGATTTTCTGGCTGGTGCGTGCGAGGCTGCAAGTCACCTTGACTGGACGATGACGATTTCGACCGCGACCTCGGAACGGGACACGTTGAAAGTCCTCAGCAGATTGTTCGAAGAACGCAAAGCGGATGGTTTCATTCTGCCCCGGACCGCAGTCAAGGACGCCCGGATCGGCCTTTTGCGCAGCCTTGGGGTTCCCCACATCCTGTATGGCCGTACCGGGTATGGGCAGCCGAACACGTGGGAGGAAACCTCTTGGTTCGATATCGCCGGTGAAACGGCGATGCGCAAGGCGGTTTTGCGGTTGGCCGGGTTTGGACATACGCGCATTGGTTATGTCGGCAGTGACCTCAAGTTCAACTACAGCCACCTGCGCCGCGATGGGTATGCCGAAGGTCTGCACGAGGCTGGATTGCCCTTGGACCCCGACCTGATCCGGGACGGGGCCAGAACACGGGATGAAGGCGCTGCGCAGGCCATGGCCTTGATGCAGGTCGAACAGCCCACGACAGCAATTGTCTTTGCCACCGATCTGGCGGCCTTGGGCTTTTACCCGGTCGCGCAGGATCTGGGGCTTGAGATCGGTCGTGACGTGTCCATCATTGGCTATGACGGCATTCCCGAATCCCGGTACGCGCGCCCGGCTCTGACCAGCTTTGCGGTAGATTCACACATGGCCGGACAGCGTTTGGCGACGATGCTGATCCGGCAAATCCGGGGCGACGACCCCGCAGGTTTATGCGAACTGACCGAAGCCACCCTGGTTGAGGGTGGATCGGACGGACCGCCAACACGAACGCCACAGGAACTGGCGCGCATAATACAGACTGACAATAATCATAACCGGGGAGACCGATCATGAAACTTACACCCAAGATGTCCCGCCTGATGCTGGGCACGTCGCTGGCAGTGATGCTTGGCGCGCTGTCGGCGCAGGCGGATACGATCCGCTTCTGGACCACCGAGGAACAGCCCGAACGTCTGGCCAAGCAGCAGGAGATGGCCGACCAGTTCAAAGCTGAAACGGGAACGACAGTCGAAGTGATCCCTGTCACCGAAAGCGATCTGGGTACGCGTGCAACCGCGGCCTTTGCTGCCGGTGATCTGCCGGACGTCGTTTATCACACACTGCAATACGCTCTGCCCTGGGCCGAGGCGGGTATCCTGGATACCGAAGCCGCAACAGAGGTGATCGAGGAACTGGGCGCGGACACATTCGCCCCCGGGGCGCTGGCAATGGCGGCGTTCAATGGTGAAACGGCCTCGGTCCCGGTTGATGGCTGGACCCAGATGGTCGTCTACCGCAAGGACCTGTTCGACGAGGCTGGTCTGGAAGCCCCAAGTTCCTATGCCAATGTTCTGGCTGCGTTGGACAAGTTGCACAACCCGCCGGAAATGTACGGATTTGTCTCGGCCACGAAGGTTGACGAAAACTTCATGAGCCAGGTGTTGGAGCATGTCTTCCTCGCCAACGGCGTTTCGCCCGTTGGCCCGGACGGGTTCCAGCCGCTGGATGAGGCCAAAACCACCGAAGTTCTGGACTTTTACAAGGCGATTTCCAAAGCCTCGCCTCCGGGCGAGTTGTTCTGGAAGCAATCGCGCGAGCTGTATTTCGATGGCAAAGCCGCGATGATCATCTGGTCGCCGTTCATTCTGGATGAACTGGCAGGTCTACGCGACAGCGCGCCGCCCACCATCACCGATGACCCGACCTCGCGCGATTTGGCGTCGAAAACGGGGATTGTGACCAACTTCTCTGGACCATCCAACCCGGACGGCGCAGCATGGGGGGATGTGCGGTATTTCGGGATCACCAATGACGCCGATACTGACGCGGCGATGGAGTTTGTGAAATTCGCCATGGATGATGGCTATACCCAGACGCTGTCCATCGCGCCCGAAGGCAAGTTCCCGGTGCGTCGCGGTAACGCCGACAACCCGACGGCCTTTGCCGAAGCGTGGGCGGAATTGCCCGTGGGCGTTGATCGCAAGGCCCCGTTGGGTGAGCTATACGATCAGGCGATGATCGACGAGATCGTCGGCGGTTTGGACGTTGCGCAGCGTTGGGGCGTGGCCGAAGGGCAGCTTTCGCTGGCGTCCAAGATGATCAACTCTCAGGTCATCAACCGGATCGTGCGTCAATATATCGACGATGAAATCGACGCCGCCGCTGCCGTGGCCGCGATGAACGAAGAACTTGCCAAGGTTCAGTAGACCCCTGCTTGACCGGTATCTGCAGCGGCGTGCGCGCCGCTGCACCTAACCCTCTGAGGTCCACCTATGTCTTCGGCCACCCCACCGACCGGAACCGGGGCGCTTGCCAAACGCGAGGCGCGTCTGGCCTGGGCTTTGCTTTCCCCAACCGTGATCAGTGTATCGCTTGTGGTGATCCTGCCCTTGCTGGCGATCTTCTGGATCAGTTTCAAGCCGTTCACCCTGTCTGACCTGCGCCCGCCTGCGCCCGTTGTGCGCGAAAGCCTGCGCGGATCAGGCGAGGATCTGCGGATCGAATACCGCGTGCGCAATTCAAGCCAGGAAATCGCCATTGAAGGCGTGACCGTGACAGATGTATTGCCCGATGGTGTAACGGTGGGCGAAGTTTCCGCCCCTTGCGTGCTGAACGGGCCGGATTTGTTCTGTGATTTCGGCACTCTGGAAGGAGGTCAGCGCGAACGCATTCGAATTCCGGTCACCGTGGACGGAGACCCTGACGCCTTTGAAGACGCGATCGAAGGGTCCGAACCCGGCGTCACCGGCAGCGGGCCAAGCGTTCTGACCGATTTCCAGTTCAGCTTGGAAAACTATGCTCGCGTATTCGACGGGGATGAGTTCTGGGGCGTTCTTTGGGTCACGCTGTTCTACACGGTTTTCGGTACCATCGGAGCCTTGGTGATTGGTCTGTTTGCGGCTCTGTTGCTGAACAAAAGTTTCAAAGGGCAGGGTATCATCCGGGGGCTTTACCTGTTTCCTTACGTCGCACCGGTGATCGCGGTGGCCTTTACGTGGGTTACGCTGTTTGACCCGTTCTCAGGCTCGGCCAATGCGTTGCTGGTGCAAATGGGATTGAGTAGCGAGCCAATTAATTTCTTCGGCGAGCGGCCTTTGGCGTTGATCATGGTCACTGTGTTTGAGATTTGGCGCTATTTCCCGCTGTCCTTCCTTTTCATTTTGGCTCGGATGCAGTCCATCGACTCCAGCATGTATGAGGCGGCGGATATGGACGGGGCGTCGCCCTTCCAGAAGTTCTGGCTGCTGAGCATCCCGCAACTGCTGGGCATTCTGTCGGTGCTGTTCCTGCTGCGCTTTATCTGGACGTTCAACAAGTTCGACGACATTTTCCTGCTGACCGGCGGCAATGCGGGCACGCGCACCCTAACCGTGAATGTCTATGAACAGGCATTCGCGATTTCCAATATCGGGGCAGGCGCAGCGGTGGCCGTTGTGATCCTGATGTGCCTGATCGCCTTCAGCTTTGTCTTCTTCCGCTTCATCAGCCGAGAGGAGGGTCTGTGATGCGCAAAGGATATATCACCGGCCCGGTTCTGGGCGCGCTCTGGCTGGTTGTGATTGCCACCACTGTCGCCATCACCATGTCGTTTTCGACCGGGGCAGCGTTTCGCCCGCAGGTCTTGCTCTGCCTGATCTGGGGGGCTTTGGCCGGGCTGGTCTATGTCCGGTTTCCGGCACAGCGTGCACCGGCGCGGTTGGGGATCTCGGCCCTGTTGGGCTTGTCTGCCCTGACCGGATTTGGCCCGGTCCTGATCGGCTCGGATACGTCTTTGCAGGCCGTATTGGTCACGGTTCTTGCTATGGCCATTGTTACGCACCTGTCTCTGGCGGCGATCCTGCGGGACACGCCCTTAGGTGAGCTCACCCGCCACGAATTTGAAGACGCCGTGATCCGGTTCTGCACCGGCTTCGGCTATATTTTCTTCACCGCCATTGTCGTCATCCCTTTCTATGTCATGGTGATGACCAGCCTGAAATCGCAACAGGCCCTATTGCAGAACCCGTTGGATTTCTCGGTTGACCTGTCGCAAGGCTGGGCGCTGTTTCGCAGCTATTCGGAGCTGTTCCGAGACTTCAATTTCGGCACTTACCTGTGGACCTCGTTCTATGTGTCAGTCCTGACGGTGTTCATCACCCTGTTGTTCAGCGTTCCCGGAGCCTATGCCGTCGCGCGATTTCGGTTCAAAGGGCAAAAGGCGTTCTCACGCTCGATCCTGCTGATTTACATGGTGCCGATGATCGTTCTGGCGCTGCCGATTTACATCGCGTTTTCGCTGACGGGTCTGCGCAACTCGATCCTGGGCATTGTCATGATCTACCCGGTTACCACGATCCCGGTCGCGCTCTATATGCTGCAAGGTTACTTCCGGGGTCTGCCGACCGAAGTGGAAGAGGCCGGTCTGATGGATGGTCTGTCGCGGCTGGCGGTGATTTGGAAGATCACCCTGCCGCTTAGCCTGCCTGCGCTGGCGTCGGTGTCGCTTTATGTCTTCATGATTGCGTGGAACGAGTTCCTGCTGGCCTTCATGCTGCTCGACGACCCGTCGAAATTCACCCTGACCCGAGGCGTTACGATGCTGAACTCCTCGGAGATTCCCCGCCAACACCTGATGGCCGGCGCGGTGATTGCCACCGTTCCGATCATGGCCCTGTTTCTGGGGCTTGAACGGTTCATGACCAAGGGCCTGACGGCAGGCTCGGTCAAAGGATGACTGACATGAACTACTATACTACGCCGAGTGAATCGGCTCGCAATATCCTGATTGCCAATGACAGGGGCGGCTACACGATCCCCACCAGCGGACTGTATCCCTACCAATGGAACTGGGACAGCGCGGTTGCTGCGCTGGGTTTTGCCGAGTTCGACATCAACCGCGCATGGGTTGAGCTTGAGACGCTGTTCTCGGGTCAATGGGCGGACGGCATGGTCCCGCATATCCTGTTTCACAAGCCCGATCCGGGCTATTTTCCAGGACCGGACGTGTGGGGCGGAACGGGGCCGATCCCGTCTTCGGGGATCATTCAACCTCCATTGGCGGCAACAATGGCGCGGCGGGTAGTGGATATGGATCCGGTGGCAGGCAAAGAACGGATGCGGGCGCTGTTCCCCAAGATGCTGGCCTGGCACCGTTGGATCATGGCGTGGCGGCTGGACGATCACGGCGCGGTCTGCACCACCCACCCGTGGGAGGCCGGGCGCGACAATGCCCCCGACTGGGACAATACGATGGCGGCAATTGATGCCTCGGACGTGGGTGAATATCAGCGCCGTGATACCAGCCATGTCAACAGCGCCGACCGTCCGACGAAATACGACTACGACCGCTACATCAAACTGGTGAATATCGGCCGTGAGGCGGGATGGGATCAGGCGAAGCTGCTAGAGGTGAATCCGTTTCGCGTGGCCGATCCGACCATGAGCTTCACCACCCTGCGCGCTGCCCGCGATCTGCTGGCCGTGAGCAATGATCTCGGGCTTGAGGCTGACGGTCTCAGCGCCGATATTGATCGGCTTGAGGCTGGTGCGCGATCCCTTTGGAATGAGGCGCTGGGCGCGTTTGACGCGCGGGATGCGCATACTGGCGAATGGGCAGAAAGTGTCTCTAACGCAAGCTATTTGTGCTGGTACGCAGGAATTGAATCGGCCCGGATGCTGGACCGGGTCAAGACGGTTCTGACCACGGTACCGCATCCGATTCCCAGCTATGACCCGCACATGCCTAAATTCGACGAACGCCGATACTGGCGCGGCCCGACATGGGCATTCATGAACATGCTGACCGGTTTTGGACTGGCTGAAATGGGCCACGGGGTCGAAGCCGAAGCTCTGCGCCTGAAAACCGCGCGCCTGATCGCCGGACATGGCTTTGCCGAGTATTTTGATCCGCTCACCGGAGGTCCCGCAGGTGGCAATTCATTCACATGGACCGCCGCCGTTTGGCTGCACTGGGCAGGGAGGAACTGATGGGCAGCATCGAACTCAAAAGCGTCGAGAAATGGTTCGGCGAGGTGCAGGTGATCAAAGGGATCGACCTGCAGATTCAAAAAGGTGAGTTTGTCGTCTTTGTCGGCCCCTCGGGATGCGGCAAGTCCACCCTGTTGCGCATGATTGGCGGGCTCGAGGATATCTCGCGCGGGGGGCTTTTGATCAACGGGGCGGATGTGACCGACCACCCGCCCTCGAAACGGGGGCTGACGATGGTGTTTCAGTCCTATGCTCTGTACCCCCATTTGACCGTGGCCGAGAATATGGGGTTCTCGCTGAAGGTGGCGGGTGTGTCCAAGGCCGATATCGCCGAGCGTGTCGGAAAAGCGGCTGAAGTCCTCAAGTTAGAGCCTTATCTTGAACGCCGCCCCAAGGACCTATCCGGTGGGCAGCGTCAGCGCGTGGCCATCGGTCGGTCCATCGTACGCGACCCGACCGCGTTTCTGTTTGATGAACCCCTGTCCAATCTCGATGCCGCCCTTCGGGTCGAAATGCGCTATGAGATTGCCAAGCTGCATCAAAGCCTGAACCGAACCATGATCTACGTGACCCACGATCAGGTCGAGGCGATGACGCTGGCCGACCGAATCGTGGTGCTGGAGTTCGGCAAGATCGCACAGGTCGGCACCCCGCGCGAGCTGTATGAACGCCCGGCCAACCTGTTTGTGGCGCAGTTCATCGGCAGCCCAAAGATGAACGTCCTGCCCTGTACCGTGGCCGGGGATCAGTTCCGTTTGGAAAACGGCGGCAGCGGTCCATTTGACCGGACGGGCGAGGCGACACGGCTGGGCATCCGCCCCGAACATATCAGCGTGGTCGAACCGGGCACAGGCCACAGCGACGGCGTGGTCGAGGTTGTCGAATACCTTGGCGCCGACATGTTCATCATCGTCGATTGCGGCACCGAAGAAAAAGTCACCGTTCGCCTTGGGGGAGATACCGAAATCAAGGCCGGGGCGCAGATCGGTCTGCATTTCGCGCCCGAGAAATTGCAGTTTTTTGATGGGGAGGGGCAGGCGTTGTAATCGCGGTGGCTGCGCCTGTCGAATGGGCGCAGCCACTGTCTTTCGCCCTTCGATCCTTTCGGGCTGTGTCTAGCCCACTTGCTTCAGTTTCAGCGGCCAACTGACCTCGTACATGTCTATGTTTTCGGACCTGCCTATGGATCGAACATCCTCTGAAATGCGTTCGGCAACAAGGACGCCCCTCAGTTGTCCATTTGCGAAGCCGTCCAACCTGCCCAGCGCAAGCAAATAGTCCGAGACCTGATGTATTGCTGCCGGCTTGGCTTCGGCACGTTTCAGTTCGATGATCAGCCAATCGCCATTCAAACGGTCTCGGGCGAGAATATCGATCCGCCGCGAATTCAGGCCGCCGTCCAGCGGATATTCATCCTGATAAACGTCGTAGCGTGCGCTCCACGGCGTTTGGGACCAGTTCAACAGTAATTCGCGCTGGATGACATACTCAGTAGTAAATCCTTCGCCGGTATGAGGTTTTCGGTTCAGAGAAAGGACAGAGTGATCAAATTCCGCCAGATGCTCGAGTGTCTGGATAACCCTGTCACGGTAAACAACCAGATGACCTGCCGTCTTGTTGCGCTTCTCGAACTCGAAGGAAAGGCCGCTCGCTACAAACTGTTCATGGTACTTTCCGTTGAACACGGCGTGGCCATAGTCGCCGCGTGCGACTGAAAATGTATCAATAGCGAGAGACCACTGATTGTCTCTGGATGGTGAAAAGGCGAGATAGACAACGCCCCGCGGGTTGGGCCAACGCGCGTTGCGGCGCGGATGATCGTTTCGGATCATACAGGTCAAGTCACTGGTCAGTGCCGTTTCGATCAGATGCTCTACGGGTGGGGTAAGATCCCAGTTTCGCGCGATGTAGGCCTCGTCGTATTGATGCACGAAAAGGCCACCTTCCACGTCTTCAATCTCAATACCATTTGAGAAGGATCTTGGGGGTACCATTACTGCGATCACCTGCATGCCAAAATGAGTTCAGAAGCAGGGTAACGGCTTAACTCGCCAGGATGGAAAGATAAATTCTCTTTCAAAAAAAGAACCCCGCCAATTTCATGGCGGGGTGTGTCTTAAAGGCCTTGATCAGGTTTACCGAACCTCAGCCCTTTTTCAGAACCTCACGGCCCAGCAGTTCGGCGATCTGCACAGCGTTCAGGGCCGCGCCTTTGCGCAGGTTGTCGGACACGCACCACAGGTTGATGCCGTTCTCGATGGTCGAATCCTGACGGATGCGGCTGATGAACGTGGCGAAATCGCCCGCGCATTCGATCGGCGAGACGTAGCCGCCGTCTTCGCGCTTGTCGATCACCATGATGCCTGGGGCCTCGCGCAGGATGTCGCGGGCCTCATCCTCGTCCAGGAATTCCTCGAACTCGATATTCACGGCCTCGGAGTGGCCAACGAACACCGGAACGCGGACGCAGGTAGCTGTGACTTTGATCGACGGGTCGACGATCTTTTTGGTCTCGACAACCATCTTCCACTCTTCCTTGGTCGAGCCGTCTTCCATGAAGACGTCGATCTGCGGAATGACGTTGAAGGCGATCTGTTTCTGGAACTTCTTCGGCTCAACCTCGGTGGTGGGGTTGTAGATGGCTTTGGTCTGATCCCAAAGCTCATCCATACCGTCTTTACCCGCGCCCGACACCGACTGATAGGTCGAGACGACAACGCGCTTGATCCTGGCGCGGTCATGCAGCGGCTTCAGCGCGACAACCATCTGCGCGGTCGAGCAGTTGGGGTTGGCGATGATGTTCTTGTTTTTATAGTCGTGGATCGCCTGCGGGTTACATTCCGGCACGATCAGCGGAATATCCGGGTCGTAGCGATAGAGCGAGCTGTTGTCGATCACCACACAACCCGCAGCGGCCGCCTTGGGCGCGTAGACTTTGGTCGCGTCCGAGCCGATGGCGAACAGCGCCATGTCCCAGCCGGTGAAGTCGAAGGTGTCGATGTCCTGGGTGGTCAGTGTCTTGTCGCCAAAGCTTACTTCGGTTCCCAGCGAACGACGGCTTGCCAGAACAGCAAGTTCATCGACGGGGAACTGGCGTTCCGCCAGGATGTTCAGCATTTCGCGGCCCACGTTACCCGTGGCGCCGGCGACAACGACGCGATAGCCCATTTCATGTCTCCAAAGTTAAGGACGCGCGTTCATAGCCGCGTTGCAGCAAAGAAAAAAGAGTTTTCGGGGCATATTTCACCCAATGACACCGATTTGACGCGGCGCATCGCCTCAGTTTTCGGTCAGAAGCCGTTCGTAGAGGGCAACAAGGGTCTTTGCTTCGCCGTTGATGTCGAAATTCTGTTCGACATGGGCACGGGCAGCGCGGCCGGATTGGGTGAGGGAATCATGGTTTTTCAGCATTTGGGCGCTGGCGTCCACCATGGCGGGGATGTCGCCCGGCGGGATGATACGGCCCAGCGTAGGGTCGGTGACGATTTCCGAGAACGCTCCGACATCAGTGGCCACGACGGGCACGCCGCAGGCCATCGCCTCCAGCGGGGTGAGGCCGAATCCCTCCCACCGCTGGGGCGCGATGAATAGGTCCAGCACCTGATACCATTCGGCGATCTGGTCGATCGTGACTTCGGGCATGAACAGAATGCGGTTGGACAGGCCCGCAGCCGCGACCTTGTCTTTCAGCTCGGCCAGAAAGGCGGTGTGCTTTTCTGTGGCGCGGCCCATGACGATGCCGTGGACGTCATCGAACTGGCCACACAGCTCGATCATCGCATCGACAAAAGCGTCGGTGCCTTTCTGTTGGCGGATGCGGCCATAGCAGCCCAGCAACAGACCATCCGGCAGACCCAAGCGGGTACGAACCGCCGCCTTATCCTCGGGCGGGGTGAAATCCTGCAGGTTGATGCCATGCATGATGACCTGCGCGTCCCGATCCAGAT
Organism: Ruegeria sp. HKCCA5491; assembly: GCF_013034565.1. Taxonomy (NCBI): domain Bacteria; kingdom Pseudomonadati; phylum Pseudomonadota; class Alphaproteobacteria; order Rhodobacterales; family Roseobacteraceae; genus Ruegeria; species Ruegeria sp. HKCCA5491. The sequence continues at coordinate 22,203 of NZ_WQGG01000007.1, read as the reverse complement.
ACCCGGCGGTCTTGCGCGAGGTGGCCACCACGGCGTCCATCTTGCCGATTAGCCATTTGGTATAGCCCGAATGGCTGCGCTGCGAGGCGCTGGTGAATAGCAGCTTCAACCGCAGGCGCAGGATGTTGCGCAGGAACAGACCCAACAGCATCTCGGTGTTGCGGCGCGCATGCCAGACACGCAGGGATTTACGCGACAAAAAGGGCAGGCGGCTCAGCGGGATATGCGGAATGTCGGCAGGCAGGCCGGGGCCGGTGGCGGCTATGTCGATCCACTGCACTTGCAACGGCACCAACCGCGCAATCGTCGCCGTTACGCCTGAAAGCCTGCGTTTCAGATTGGGGGCGATAACGCGCGGGTCGGACATGGTTGCTCCTGACGGTTTCAGCGTCAGTCGACGCTGTCCCGGCTGAATAGATAGATCACGCAGCCAATGGCAAGCGTGACCGCGAAAAAGCCGAATATCGCTGTGTAGGGTGCGCTTGGACTGATGTCCACTGTGGCCGCATGGATGCGGCCGGTGACGAACTGCGCGAAGCCGACGCCACCGATCCCGAACAGGTTCAGCAGGGTTACGCCTCGGCCCACAAGATGTGGCGGTACAAAGGCGCGGCCATGCGCCATGATGACTGGAAAGCTGGCCCCCACAAAGCCAATGATCGAAATCAATACGATGGACACCCAGACGCTGTTGTCGATCCACAGGCACAGCAGTGACAAAGCGATCACCCCCAGCGCATTGCCGCCAAAGATCACCCATTTCCGCGTGCCTAAAATCCGGTCGAGCGGCCCATAGGTAAAGGTCCCGGCAATCATGGCGGCTCCCATGATCAGCGTCGCCGTGCCGATTTGCGTGGTACTGAGGGCGAAGATATCGCTCAGGTAAGGTCCGGCCCAAAGCCCGCGCGTAGCCGCCGAAGGCGCGTAGGCCACCAGCATCAGCGGCAGGATCGCCCACAAAGCGGGCTGTTTCACTAGGTCCAGAACCGAACCCTTGTGGTCTGTTTCAACCCGTTTGGGGTCATGCACGGTAGTCAGAATACCCAGCGCAATCGCGCCTGAGAACAACGCCAGCACCCACATGGTTGCGCGCCAGCCCATCAATTCGACGGCAAGTGCGGTGGGATATGAGGCCACCAAATTACCCACTGACCCGACACCCAGCATCAGCGCGGCTAGCGTCGCAAAGCGCGCCGGGGGAAACTCACGCGCGAAGATGTAATAAGACGCCATCAGGACCGGTGAACAGCCAACCCCGATCAGCCCCATCGCGATGGCAACGTGGAAGGGCGTAGAAGCGATTGCGAACAATGCAGCCCCACCGGCACCTCCGATCAGTAAAAGTGCGGCGGCCGTCAGGCGCGGGCCGACCCGATCCAGCGCCCAACCCACTGGAAGCTGCATGGCGGCAAAGATCAAAAACCAAAGGCCCGAGGCAAAGGCTAGGTCCTCGGGCGTGGCCCCTGTGTCGCGGCCAAGATCGACACTGAGAACGGCAAGGAAAGCACGAAAAAACTGGCTGAGCACATAGCCCAGACACAACACCACCAATCCTGCCTTCATGTATCGCCCCTCTTCCCCAACGGCTGACCGCCCCTGATTGGCACGTACAATCGCCGCACACAAGCACGTGTGTCGTGACGATTTCACGGGACAGCAACCGCAATCGCACTACCCTAGGAGGTGATTTCTGATCGAGGCGATTATGAAAGACGCTCAGGCCGCGTTTTATGACAGTCTTCCTTTGCTGCGCGACTTTGCCCGGCTTGCCGACCCCGTGCAGTTTTCAGCCCTTCCTGACAATTGGGTCGTCGGGGTGGCGGATATTGTCGATTCAACGGGCGAAATTGCCAAAGGCCGCTACAAGACCGTGAATATGGTCGGCGCCGCGGTTATTTCAGCCATGATCAACGCCATGAAGGGCAGCGACTTCCCCTATGTGTTTGGCGGCGACGGCGCAGGGTTTGCCGTCCCCGCTAGTGCGGCTGACGACGCCCGATCCACGTTGGCTGCCTTGCGGCGCTGGGCCGAGGACGAATTCGGAATATCTTTGCGCGCCGCGTTGATGCCCGTTGCCGAAATCCGGGCGTCGGATCGGGATTTGCGTGTCGCCCGCTACGCGCCGTCCGATGGCGTGGACTATGCCATGTTCTCGGGCGGTGGGTTGGCCTGGGCCGAGGCGCAGATGAAAGCGGGTGCGTTTGCTGTGCCTGTCGCGGAACCGGGCGCGCAACCGGATCTAACGGGCCTGTCCTGTCGCTGGTCAAACATCAGGGCGGCCCATGGTCAGATCGTGTCTTTGGTGATCGAGCCGACTGCGCAAGCGACTGAGAGCGATTTTGCGGATTTGGCGCAATCTGTTCTGGTCGCCTCAGAAGGGTTAGAGCGGGCGGGACATCCTGTGCCTGTGAACGGCCCGCCAATGAATTGGCCTCCGCCGGGGTTGGATATCGACGCGCATGTGTCGCGACGGGGTCGCAATCTCACTTTGCAAAAACTTGGGTTGCTGGCACAAAATCTGCTGATTTACCTCTTGTTCAAGGTCGGGCGACCCATGGGTGACTTCCAGCCCGAACACTATCAACAAATGGTCAGCCGTAACGCGGATTACCGGAAGTTCGACGACGGATTGAAGATGACACTGGATTGCGACGAGGCGACGCTATCGCAAATCCGAATAATGCTCGAACAGGCCCGTGGTCAGGGAAAGATCCGCTATGGTCTGCATGCGCAAGATGAGGCGATGATGACCTGTTTTGTCCCCTCGGCCACGCGCGACGACCACGTTCATTTTATTGACGGCGCATCCGGCGGCTATGCGCAAGCGGCAGCCGCCATGCAGGGCTGAGGCGTTATTTCCCTTTCCATTGCGCAGCCAGTGCGCGTGCAGCCCGGGTCAGCAACATGACATCAATGCCAACCGCCAGAAACTGCGCGCCCATATCCAGATAGGCCTGACTGGCCTCGTCCGTCGTGCCCAGAATGCCCGGAGCCTTGCCCGCAGCCCTGATCCGCGTCATGGCATCGGCAATTACGGCACGGACTTCGGGTGCGGTACTGTCACCCTGATGGCCCATATCCGTGGACAGGTCCGCAGGTCCGATAAACACGCCGCTGACGCCCTCAACCTTCAGAATCTCGTCCAGAGCCTCGATTCCGGCGCGATTTTCAACCTGAACCAGCAGGCAAATCTGGGTGTCCGCAGTCTGGATGTAATCGGTGGTCGTTCCATACATCGTCGCGCGTGACGCCATGGCCCCGACCCCCCGCACGCCCTGTGGTGGATAGCGGCAGGCGCGCACCAGTTCCTGCGCCTGTTGCGCGGATTCAACCATGGGAACAAGAATGGTCTGCGCCCCGGCGTCCAGAACCATCTTGATCAATGCGGTGTCGCCCACGGGTACCCTGACAACGGGATGGGTGGGACTGGACGACAACGCCATGAGTTGATCGCGCACAGACCGGATGTCGTTTGGCGCATGTTCTCCGTCAATCACCAGCCAGTCGAACCCGGCCGTACCCATGATTTCGGCCGTGACGGCCTCGGCAAAGCTGCTCCAACAGCCGATCAATCTGTCGCCATTTTGCAAAGCCAGCTTAAAGGTGTTTGTAGGGGCGGGCATGTTGGAACCTTTTCATCCGTGATGTGGCGAGTGCGGCGATCGAACCTTGAGAGCATCATTCCCAGTGGTTCCGAGTTTGACCAGCCCAAAAGCGCATGGCAGATCACCGCCCATAACGGTTCGCGCTGAGCCCATCGCGTTAGCGCTCATCAAAAATCTTAAACAGTCTCTAAATAAGGCGTATTTAATAAACTTCGGCTGAGTTGCAGTCTGATGAGATTTCGTCCAAGATTCCTTATGCCCAATGACTTTCCACTTACGTCACGCTCATTGCCCATAGCATTGCTGCGGGCGCGGGAGCGTGTCATGGGACCTATTCGCAAAATGCTGTCAGATGCAGGCGTGACTGAACAGCAATGGCGTGTCCTGCGTGTCCTGCAAGAGGAGGGCCCGCAGGAGCCGACACGGATCGCCGAGCGCGCCTGTCTTCTGCTGCCCAGCCTTACGCGGATATTGCAAAAACTGGAAGCCAAGGGTTTGATCCGGCGCAGGGTTAATCCCGGCGACAAGCGCCGTCAGATTGTCGAGGTCACGGCGCAGGGTGAGCGGATTATTCAGGACAATATCGAAGTGATGATACGTCTTGCCGAAGAAATCAAAGACCAACTGGGCCAAAAGCGGCACGAGGCATTGCTGGACCTGTTGAACGAGCTGCATGACCTTTAGCCCATTCACGGGGATCTGAACTTAGGACGTCATTTCCAACAGGCGGTTCACCTGCTTGCCCCCAGTGGTTTGTCCTCTAAGATGCGCTGTTGTTGCCAGATAAAGGGGTCGCTATGCCGTTTTCGCTACCAAAACCGCTTGAAATCCCGGTCGAGGGCTTTCGACCCCTTACCCGTTGGGCCGCGTTTTCTGTGTTGGACGGAACTATGCGGCGCATGCGGCCGAGATGGGCCACGAGGTTGATCGCGAAGCACCGTTCTATTTCACGAAATCCGCAGCCAATGCGGTTTTGTCCGGTGCCACAGTGCCCTTCCCGCCGGGGACAGACAACTTTCATCACGAGATGGAGCTGGCCGTAGCGATCGGCAAACCCGTCTTTCGTGCGTCCCGAGGAGAGGCCGCAGACGCCGTATATGCCTATGGTTGCGCATTGGACATGACCCGCCGGGACTTGCAGATAAAAGAGCGGAACAAGCAGCGGCCCTGGGATCTGGGCAAAGACCTTGAGAACGGAGCAGTCTTTGGCCCCCTGACACCCGCTGCGGATTGGTCGCCGGATGACGACAAGCGTATCGTTCTAAGCGTGAATGGCGATGTGCGTCAGGACGCAACGCTGCACGAGCTGATCTGGAAGATCGACGAAATCATCAGCCATCTTTCAGGCTATTACCATCTGCGCCCCGGTGATCTGATCATGACGGGCACCCCGGCGGGCGTTGGGCCGGTGCAACCCGGTGACAGGCTGGCGGGTACGATTGACGGCTTGCAACCCATAAGCTTGACCCTCTCTGCGGCAGAATAGACCCTAAATAGGGTCTTTTAGCCAGTTTTCCGCAAACTCTACGCGGCCAAGATCGGTGAATCTGCGCACCCGGTCGAGCTCGGATTCCAACCGACCCGTCCGTGCCGCAGACCAACGGACGGACCGTTCCGGCCACACAGCGCTGACTCGCAATGCGTCGTCGTCGCGGTGGGCCTTCATGTCGATGCGACCGATCATTCGGTCACCTTCCAACAGTGGAAACACATAGTAGCCGTAGGTCCGCTTTGGGGCAGGTACGAACACCTCGATCCTGTAGTGAAACCCAAACAGCTTTTCCGCCCGGTTACGATCGCGAAGCATGGGGTCGAACGGACTAAGCACTCGGATACGGCCCGGCGGTTTGTTCAAGTGATTTACGTCTTCGGAGCCGGGCCGTGAGAGCATCCTGCGCGTCCTTCCATCAGCACAGGTGACTTCGATTTCCTCCAACTCTCCTTTTGTTAGAGCCTGTTTAGACCATTCCCGGGTTTCTGTGGTGCTTACCGTGTCCCAGAACGCGGCCAGTTCGCCCGAGGTTGCAAACCCCAATCGGTCCATCGCCGCATTGCACAACCAATCAACGGTTTCTTCCGGGTCTACCTGCAGCTTGCCGGGGCAAAGATGGTCGTCGATCACACGTTCTGTCAGGTCATAGCGTTTCTGAAACCCTTGTCGCCCAATCACAGTCAACGCCCCGGACCGCCACAGGAACTCCAGCGCGGTTTTGGATGGGTGCCAGTCCCACCAGCCGCCCGATCCTTTCTTTTCGTCCTTGCCGACGTCTGACGACGACACTGGCCCGTGGTCACGGATATGCTGCAAGACGGTTTCAAACCGCTGTTCGAACCCGTCCCGGCGCCAGTTCTTCCACCGGGACTTCAACATATCCGCGTCTCGTTGAAACCTGAGATGCCAATGCCGGTAATACTCCATGGGGATAACCGCGGCGTCATGTGTCCAATGTTCAAACAATGCCCTGTCGCGTTCGTACAGGTGTTTCAGATTCTTCGCGCGATAGCTGGGCCTGCGCGAAAACAGGATCATGTCATGGGCGCGAGCCACCGTGTTGATGCTGTCCAGTTGCACAAACCCCAACCGCTGAATCAGGTCCAGAAGAGCGGTCCCCTTGGCGCTGCCCGTCGGCGGCTCAAGAAGGGCGTGCCGATCCAGGAACACGGCCCGCGCTGTTCGGTTGTCCAGTTGACGAAGCGCCATCAGGTCAGCGTCGTTTCAACGTGTCGCCATAGCTGATCTTGGGGGTCAAGGTCACGCGGGTGTCGACCTCGGCGTTCGGATCGGCAAGTTGCGTGGCGATGATCTCGGCCGCTTTGCGCCCGATCTCCAACCGGCAGGCATCCATCGTGGCCAGCTTGCGCGGCAGACCTTGCAAAAGCTCGACATTATTGAACCCAGCCAAGCCGATCTGGCCAGGCACATCAATGCCTTGATCCAGTAAGTAAAGCAGGCCACCTGCGCCAATCATATCGTTGGAATAATACAGGAAATCCAATTCAGGTGAGCGTTCCAGCATGGCTTGCGTCATCTCGCGCCCCTTGGCCAGTGCCGAGCCACCAGAGTAGAACTCTCGATCCTCGATTTCGATGCCGTGCTTGCCCAGCACTTCGGTGAACCCTTCGAACCGCTTACGCGCGCGGTGATCCAGCGGCATTTTGGTGCCCATGAACCCGATATGTTCATAGCCAGCCTTAAGGATCGCCTGCGCCATCTCGCGCCCGGCCCGACGGTGCGAAATCCCGACCATCGCGTCCACCGGTTTACCGTCGGTGTCCATGACTTCGACCACTGGAATGCCCGCAGAATCCAGCATGGCGCGGGCCGCGTCCGTGTGCTCCAGCCCGGCGATGATCACGCCTGAGGGCCGCCACGAAAGCATCTCGTACAGAACTTTTTCTTCTTTTTCCGGCAGGTAATCGGTGACGCCGACCACGGGTTGCAACTCGGTATCTTCCAACACCTGATTGATCCCTGTCAGAACTTCCGGGAAAACCATGTTGGACAGCGATGGAATAATGACAGCCACCAGATTGACCCGGCTTGATGCCAACGCGCCTGCGATTTTGTTCGGCACATAGCCCAGTTCTTTTGCAGCGGCCAAGACCCGGGTTCGGGTGGCGTCAGACACGTCCCCCCGGTTTCGCAATACCCGGCTAACCGTCATCTCGGATACACCGGACGCCTCAGAGACATCACGAAGGGTAAGCGGGCGTTTTGTATCTGTCGTCACTGGGGTACCTGCGTTGTTGTTTTGTGGAATGGTAGCGTGAACAGCGCGCAATTTACAACTGTTGTGCAAAGGCCATGACAACCAGAAAAAACACAGGTAGAGAGAGCCTTGCGCGGCCCCGTGGCTCAACTGGATAGAGCGGCCCCCTCCTAAGGGGCAGGTTGCAGGTTCGAATCCTGCCGGGGTCGCCAGCTTAATAATGGCTTGCTGGCTTGCAGCGTTGCGCTTAACCGCTCTTGGCATGCACCCTTAGGTCGGGTTCGTCCGCTGAAAGGTAAGCCGCCCTCAGACCCAGAACTGTGCGCAGATCCCCTAGTTAGATGCGCCTATACCCAGAGTTTGCCGTGTGTTTGTCAGCACAATTTCAAATGGATCATGCGACTTGGATATCTTGACCATGATGCTGGCCCCCAACCACAAGTAATACAGACTGGCTGCCACAGCAGTTGGGGTCTGAGACACGCGAAGGGACCCATCTGACACGCCCGCTTGGACGACAGTTGCGAGGCGAGAGATGATACCGTCTGTTCCAGTTTTTAGTGCGCTCCGCATCGGTTCAGAGAAATCCGATACCTCCGCGCCAAGCTTCACAGCCAGGCACCGGCTTTCGCAATCCTCAAGGCCCTGATTTTCGCGCCAGTTCGAAAAATACAGCATCAACATCTCAGCCGCTGTAAGCCCTTGTTTCGCAAAGAGATGATCCAGATTTGCATGGTAGGATTCAAAGTACTCGTTTAGCAATACCACGCCAAACGCATCCTTGGATTCGAAGAAATGATAGAACGAGCCTTTCGGTACACCTGCAGCTTTTAGGATTTCTGCAAGGCCAACGGCGCTGAAACCTTTTTGACCGATCAGGGATTGGCCAGCGGTTACAATGTTAGATCGCGTATTCATCTGCCCCGCCTTCTTACCCGGTTCAGGTCTGCTTCCATGATAGACGGATAGTCTAATACTCCAGCCGCGAACGTACAATAGGTCGACCAAGAATTGAGATATTTGGCAAAAGTATGAAATTTTTTGCCAAAGATTTGAAAAATAAATTACTAGACGACCGGTCTAGTTTGGCGTAGGTGAGTCGCCCAAGACCCTCTTTGCCGCGATGAACGCGGGGGCGTGCCCCCGGTCGCGGTGCAGGTGGAATGCACGATCCAACTGAATTGACCCAACTTGGAAAGCAGAACATGAAAATCCTGATGGTACTGACCTCGCATGACAAACTCGGTGAAACCGGGCTAAAAACCGGTTTCTGGCTCGAAGAGCTGGCTGCGCCTTACTACGTCTTCAAAGATGCTGGCGCGGAAATCACCTTGGCATCTCCGCTGGGTGGTCAGCCTCCGCTTGATCCTAAAAGCGCCGAAGAAGGTTTCCAGACAGATGCGACTCGGCGGTTCGAAGCTGATGCCGATGCCACGGCGCAACTTGCAGACACCGTTAAACTGGCTGATGTCGCCCATGACACATTTGATGCGGTCTTCTATCCGGGTGGGCACGGTCCGTTGTGGGATTTGGCCGAAGACGCACAGTCGATTGCCTTAATCGAAGCATTCCATGCGGCTGGAAAACCGGTTTCGCTGGTATGCCATGCGCCCGGCGTTCTGAAACACGTGAAAGACGGCAACGGCAATCCGCTGGTTGCCGGTAAAAAGGTTACGGGTTTCACCAACACGGAAGAGGAAGCAGTTGAATTGACCAAAATCGTCCCATTCCTGGTTGAGGATATGCTCAAAAGCAATGGGGGCGAATATTCCTGTGGTGAAGATTGGGCGCCCTATGTCTTGCAGGACGGCTTGCTGATCACTGGTCAGAACCCGGCCTCATCTGAAGGCGCTGCGGAAAAACTAATCGCAGCCGTGAATTCGTGATCAAAAAGCGGGGCGGTGAACAGCGGCCCCGTCTTTTCGATTCAGGCTGGAAACCTTAGCAAAATTTGCAATTACGTAATTTAGGAAGTCGCAATATCATGAGCATAACACTTGGTCGATGCCTTCTAGCCGTCTATTTCCTCATCCCCGGACTGATGAAGTTCGCTGCATTTGATATGCATGTTGCGCTGATGCAGCAGCATAACGTCCCCGCGCCAGTGCCGTTGCTGGTGGTGGCCGGAGTTGCCAACATTGCAGGTGCGCTTTTGCTACTGTTCAATCGTTTTGTTCGCGCGGCCAGTTTTGGCCTTGTTGCCTATATCCTTTTGGTGAACTTTTGCCTGCATGACTTTTGGAATTTTGAAGGTGTCCAAGGCCAGCATGAGGTTCAGAATTTTGTCAAAAACCTTGGGATTTTGGCTGGAACACTCATCCTTGCCGGAGCCAGCCCAAAAAGGCCGCTTGATCTGACTTTGCTGTCAAAATCAGACAACGCATATGCCGCCTGACCTAATAACCGAGATCAAAGGGAGATAAAATGTCACAATCAGCAGATACCAATCGCCGGATCGTTCTGAACGAACGTCCCGTAGGTTTGCCGGACGAAAACACGCTGCGGATGGAAACCACGGACGTGCCAACGCCCGGCGAAAACGAAATGCTAATCCGCACGGTTTATCTGTCGCTTGACCCCTACATGCGCGGTCGGATGAACGATGCCAAATCTTACGCGGAACCGGTTGCCATTGGTGGCGTCATGACAGCGCAGGTTGTGGGTCAGGTGGTTGTATCCAACCTGGCGGGGTATGAAGCGGGGGATTACGTTCTGTCCGGCAGCGGTTGGCAGGATTACGCGATTTCTGACGGAACCCAGGTCATCAATCTGGGCAAGACGCCGCAGAACCCGTCCTGGGCCTTGGGCATTCTGGGTATGCCCGGATACACGGCCTACGCAGGTCTTCTGAAAATCGGTGAGCCGAAACCGGGTGAAACCGTTGTTGTTGCCGCTGCTGCGGGGCCAGTGGGTGCAACGGTTGGGCAGATCGCCAAGCTTAAGGGGTGTCGGGTTGTCGGCGTTGCTGGCGGGGCTGAAAAATGCGCTCATGTGGTCGAAAACCTTGGTTTTGACGCCTGCATTGATCATAACGCTGATGATTTTGCAGCCCAGCTCGTCGCGGCGTGTCCAGACGGCATCGACGTGTATTTTGAGAACGTGGCCGGCAAAGTCCTGTACGCCGTGTTGCCCCTGCTGAACCCGTTTGCGCGCATTCCGGTGTGCGGCATCGTTGCCTGGTACAACCTGACCGGCCTGCCCGAAGGCCCGGATATGGGCCCCGCGATCATGGGAACCCTGCTGCGGCTAAAGGTCAAAATGCAGGGCTTCATCATCTTCGATAGTTTCCCACCGTCGGTTTATCAGGAATTCACCCGCGACATGACGGGTTGGATTGAAGACGGGTCGATCAAGTACAAGGAACACATGGTCGACGGTCTCGAAAACGCGCCACAAGCTCTGAACCAATTGCTGCAGGGGGGTAATTTCGGAAAGATGGTGATCAACGTCGCCGCGTGACCTTGTCCGGCGGCATCGCGAAATTCCGGGGCCAACAGGTGGCCCCGGTAGAATTCGACCTTTGACTGGGATCTGATTGGGATGCGGCCAGACCGGTCGCGCGGCTTACCTTAGCGGACGGTCCATCGCATCCACAGCGCCAAACGGGTTTATTCCGCTACTTCGGCTTCTGGTTCCCGTTTCTTGAATTGCTCATCAAACAAGCTGCGGAAACTGCCGTTTTTGTGCAGTAGCTCATCAAGGTTGCCTTGTTCGACGACAGCGCCGTCCTGAACAACCATGATCTTGTCGGCCTCCAGAATCGTCGACAGGCGGTGTGCGATCACGATCACCGTGACGTCCTTGGTCAAGGCATCCAGTGCTTCTTTGACCAACGACTCGGATTTTGCATCCAGCGCGCTTGTCGCCTCGTCCAGCAACAGAATCTCGGCTTTGCGCAGGATCGCACGAGCGATCGCGACCCTTTGCTTCTGGCCACCTGACAGGAAGGTGCCGTTTTCGCCAACAGGAGTATCGTAGCCTTTGGGCAACTCGCTGACAAAGTCATGCGCATGGGCGGCTTTCGCTGCCGCGATGACCTCTTCATCTGTTGCATCCGGCGCCGAGCAGCGAAGGTTCTCCATGATCGAGGTGGAAAACAGGAAGGTGTCCTGACCAACGTAGGAAATCTTGCGTCGCAATGATGAGAAGCTGACATTTCGCAAGTCCTGCCCGTCGATTTCCACACTGCCTTCGTCAGGGTCATAGAAGCGCATAATCAGGCCAAACAGCGTTGACTTGCCGCCGCCCGACTGACCCACCAGCGCTGTGGTCTTGCGTGCCTCGAACGTCAGGCTCAAGTCTTCGATCACCGGCATCGACCCCAGATACCCAAAGGTCACGTTGCGCAATGCGATCTCACCCGGACCGTCAAGAAGGTCTTTGGCATCCGGGCTTTCCTGCATCGTGTCTTCCTGATCCAACAGGCTAAACAACAAGCCGACACCGACCATTGCAGTTTCGATCTGGACGCGCATTTTGGACAGCCGTTTTGCGGGCTCATAGGCCATAAGCAGAGCGGTGATAAACGACATGAGCTGACCGGCGGTTGGCTGCTCGGTTCCGGCAAGTCCGATTGTGCTGACGATCAGGACGCCCGCGACGGCCAAACCAGCAAGAAACTCCATCAACGGGCTGGCGATGGATTGAAGCCGCGCAATGTCGTTGGAACGCTGCTCAACCTTGTGGATGGCGGTATCCATCCGGTTGATCATCTTGTCCTCAAGCGAAAACACCTTGATCACTTTGATTCCGGCGGATGTCTCCTGTAGAACGCGGATGATCTCGGCCAGGGACTTGAACTCGGCCTGCATGATCGACCGGACGCTTTTCAACAGGTAGCGGACGCCCATCAACGCTATGGGGCCGACGATAAAGAACATCACCGACAAAACCGGCTGCTGATACACCATTACGATAACAAGCCCGACCAGTGTCAGGGTGTCGCGGACAAAGCCGGTGACAAGGACGTCGATCAGCTTTCGCGCCGCCTGCGCCCCGTTGGTCGTTCGCATCAACAGGTTGGAAGATTCATTTTCGGAAAAAAAAGAAACGCCATGCCTGAGCAGTTTGCGATAGACCTTTTCCTGCTGAACGGCCACGATCCGGTTCCCGGCGCGGGCCAGATAGACCGCCTGAATGTAAGAAGCGATGGCTTTCACCAAAAACAGGCCAATGACGCCCAGCGCGATCAAATGAGCCCAGCCGCGCATCTCGGGGCTGGTCATCGCATCGACGATGTATTCCATCATGTAGGCGGATCCGGCGGTCGTCACCGCCACGGCAATCATCGCAACAATCGCGACGGCGTATAGTCCACCTTGCGCAAAGAAGCTCTCGCTGATGAGGCGGCCCATATAGCCTGACCGCCATTTGTCCCAGGCGCGCTTAATCATTGCGTTCTCCAGATCGTGAAACTGTGCGCTCGCTCAGATAACCTATAACCGTTCTTCTCTAAAGGGCAGATGAAATGAATTGACCCAACGGTTTGTTCTGACTGTTTGGCGATAGCCCCAACCAGATAGGTGTCAGGAAAGCTGTCGGCAAGAGTCATTGATGAAAAGAGAAGACGTTTTTGTTGTCAGCATCCGATAAAGCCGGGCAAGGGCGTTTGAATGATGGGGTGTTTCGAGTGATTCGTTGCGATTTTTAAGTATTTGAAAAGCAGAAAAATTTCTGAAGCCTCGTGCGTGTGTTTTTGCCGCGAACAGCACTTTTTCTCTTTGTTTTTCGTCGCTTGCCTGTATCCATGCCAGGTCGCAAGGTTTGCGGGCGTAAATTTGATTTTCTGGCCTTTTGGATAGGTACTTGTAGTTGCGCGGTTTTTTGCCGCTGTGGGTTTTTAGCGTAGCTTTCGAAAAAAACGCTCGTTCTTTCGCTTTTCTACTGCTTAAATGTTAGTATTAGGAACGCGGAATATTAAGATGGTATTAAAGTCGTGTCGATCACTGCCGTTATCCTTAGCCTGCCAAAAGATGTAGAGCGGCGACGTTTCTGCGAAGCAGAACTGGCCCGCTTTGGATTGAGTCATGAGTTTTCGGATGCGATCGCGGGCGAACAGCTGGGCCGGTCAGACCTGAAACTCATTTATGATGAAGAAATGAACCGCGCTAAGTTCAAGCGCCCCCTTAGTCGAAATGAAGTGGCCTGCACGCTTGGGCACCGCCAGATCTGGCAGCACATCGCTGAATCCAGAGATTGTGTGGGCCTTGTTCTGGAAGACGATGCCACTTTCATCCGTGACCCACGATCCTTTTTGAACGCACTTGCCGAATGTCCCGAGTGCTTTGAGGACGTCATGATCAAACTGGACGGTGTTCCGGGCAAGAACGCGCAGATCATCAAGGAATTTGCCGATCAGAACTTAGTTCTGTCTGACATCCTGCCGCCCAGAACTACAGGTTATATCCTTGGGCGGCGCGCGGCTGCCAGATTGCTGCAGGTTGATGCTCCGATCGCGCGACCTGTCGATATCGACCTGAAATTCTATTGGGAACATAAGGTCCCCATACTGACCTTGGGCAAGCAGATGATTGCCGAGCGAGATTCGCATGACAGCAATATCGAAACTGCCCGTCGCAAGACCAAGCCGGGTTCGGCGGTCGAAAGATTTGTCCGCAACATTGTCTATCAGGCCAAGTTTACGCATGGCCGGTTGAGCCACCCGCTGAACCCGGACATGATTGACGGGCTGGGTCCTTTGCTTCGCCCCGAACAGCAGGTCCGGTCCCACGTATGAAGAATAGCCTTGTGGTTGTCCGTGCGGGCAGCAACTCACTTCACCACCGGTGGCTGGACATCCCCTATGAGGACCGAAACTACGATCTATTGATCAGCTACTTTTCGGACGAAGCATATGCGGAATTTACGCCCGAACCCGGCGTCGAAGCGGTTTTGGTCAAAGGCGGTAAATGGGACGGGCTGTACAAGACGCTTTCGAACCGTAATCTGGACCAATACGACTATTACTGGCTGCCGGACGATGATCTGGACATAAGCGCGTCAATGGTGAACGCGCTGTTCGATGCCATGGGTGGCTTTGGACTGCGTATTGCACAGCCATCTCTCACCCCGGACAGCTATTTTTCCCATTTTGTGTTTAGCCAGTGCCCCGGCTTTGTTCTGCGGTACACCAATTACATTGAGATCATGGCCCCATGTATGCATCGGGACATTCTGAAAAAGGCGTTGCCGCTGTTCGAAAACACCATGAGCGGCTACGGGCTGGATTACATCTGGTGCCGCTGGGCCGAAGCCGGGGCCTTCCGAACCGCGATTCTGGATGAAATCGCAATGCATCATACCCGTCCGGTCGGCAAGAATCTGAAAGCTGCCATGGCCGAGACTGGCAATCTCAGTTCGGAAGAAGAAGAGGCCGTACTAAAAGAAATGTTCGATCTGTCCCGCCGTACGGTACCTATTATTTTTGCCGGGATACTGAAAGGCGGACAGCCTGTTTCAGGTCGGCTTCAACTGGGATGGCTCATGTGCCGGGCGTGGTTGTCAAAACTGTCGAGTTTTCGCAATTCGGGCGAGGCGCGGTCTGGTGTCCTCAAGATCGCACGGCGGCAGTTGATCAAGCCGCTTGATATGACGACGATAAACTTGAAGACGAAGGCTTTGAAATGAAAGCAAGTCGTTTCCTGATGGTTGGCGCTGGACTGTCCGGTGCCGTGATAGGCCGAGCACTGGCCCAAGCAGGGCACGAAGTAACAGTTGTCGACAGCCGCGACCATATCGGCGGCAACTGTCATACCCAGCGCGACGCGGATACCGGCGTCATGGTTCATGTCTATGGCCCCCATATCTTTCACACCGATGACGAAGAGGTTTGGGCCTATGTCAATCGGTATGCAAATTTCCTGCCCTACAAGAACCGGGTAAAGACAACCTCTCGGGGGCAGGTCTTTTCGCTGCCGGTCAACCTGCACACAATCAACCAGTTCTTTGGCAAGACGATGCGCCCGGACGAAGCCCATAGCTTTATCACCGAAGAACAGGCCGACAGTTCAATCACTGATCCGCAGAGCTTTGAGGAACAGGCCATGCGGTTCGTCGGGCGCGACCTCTATGAGGCGTTCTTCAAAGGATACACGATCAAACAGTGGGGGTGTCACCCGTCCGAATTGCCTGCGTCGATCCTTAAACGCCTGCCGGTGCGGTTCAACTACGACGACAATTACTTTTTCCATCAGTTTCAGGGGATGCCAGAAAACGGCTATACCGACATGATCGCGGATATCCTTGATCACCCCTCGATCACGGTCAAACTGAACACGACCTTCGACCGCAACATGGCCGAGGGGTTTGGCCACGTCTTCTATTCGGGGCCGCTGGACGGCTACTTCGATTATGAGCTTGGGCGTCTCGGGTATCGCACGCTGGATTTTGAACGCTTTACCTATGACGGGGATTATCAAGGCTGTGCCGTCATGAATTACGGCGAAGAAGACGTCCCTTATACGCGGATCACCGAACACAAGCACTTTGCCCCTTGGGAAACACATGACGGGTCGGTCTGTTATCGCGAGTATTCGCGCGCGGCCCAGCCGGGCGACATTCCTTATTACCCGATCCGGCAGGTGAAGGAAAAAGCGCTGCTTGGCGAATATGTCGAGCTAGCTAACAAGACCGCGAACGTGACCTTTGTTGGCCGGTTGGGAACTTATCGCTATCTGGATATGGACGTCACGATCCGCGAGTCTTTGGATACGGCTGCGGCTGTTCTTGCGTCGCTGGAACGAGGTGACGACCTCAAACCGTTTTTTGTTTCGGTGCTCTAGGCGGGGTCATGCCTTGTGCGGGACCGCCGGATCCGGAAACCGGTTGCGCGTGCGGTTTGCAAAAGCCACGAGTGACAGCATTACCGGTACCTCAACCAGAACACCCACAACGGTTGCCAAGGCCGCGCCCGAGTTCAGCCCGAACAGGCTGATGGCGACGGCGACGGCCAGTTCAAAGAAGTTGGATGTGCCGATCATGGCGCAGGGGGCAGCGATGCGATGGGGCACCTTCAACGCATAGGCCGCACCATAGGCTAGCGCAAATATGCCGTAGCTTTGGATCAGAATGGGCACGGCGATCAGCACAATCACCAGCGGCTTGACCAGAATGGTTTGCCCCTGCAGGCCGAACAGGATGACCACTGTGGTGATCAGACCCAGCACGGACCACGGTTTTACCCGAGCTGAGAACGCGTCAATGGCCTCTTGCGAGCCCAGTTTGCGCCGTGTGAGCAGACCGACAATCAGGGGCAGCACCACGTAGAGAACCGTTGCCAGAACCAAGGTCTGCCACGGGACCGAGATGTCGGTAACCCCCAACAGGAACGCGACGATCGGGGCAAAGGCCACGACCATAATCAGGTCGTTCACTGAGACCTGCACAAGTGTATAGGTCGCATCCCCTTTGGTAAGCTGAGACCAGACAAACACCATCGCCGTACAAGGGGCCGCGCCCAGCAGGATCAGACCAGCGGTGTATTGCGCGGCGTCTTCTGGTTTGATCCACGGCGCGAATACGTGGTCAAAGAACAAGACTGCCAGCAAAGCCATTGTGAACGGCTTGACCAGCCAGTTGACCACCAGCGTGACGATAAGGCCCTTGGGCTGACGGGCGACCCCAGCGACAGCGCCGAAATCGACGCTGACCATCATCGGATAGACCATGGCCCAGATCAGAACGGCCACCACAAGATTGACGCTGGCGAACTCAGCCGATGCGATAAATGCCACCAGACCGGGGGCTGCCAGCCCGATCAGCACGCCTGCGATCATGGCCAGGGCGACCCAAACAGTCAGGTAGCGTTCGAAAATGCTCAAGAGTACGCCTCATTCGTTTGATCGGTGAGCTTGCTTGAGGTCAGCGCCGCCAAGGCTACCATAATAGCAGCAGTTCCCAGCACCAGTGGAAGGCCGCCGATCTGATAGGTCAGGCCGGACAGGACAGTGCCCAGCAAACGGCCCGTCGCGTTTGCCATGTAATAAAACCCGACATCCATCGTGACCCGTTCGGACTTGGTGAAGGCAAGGATCAGGTAGGAATGCAGCGAGGAATTGACCGCAAATATCGCCCCGAACACCAGTAAGCCAAGAACCAGTGTCACGGTCAGCCATGCCTCAGGCCCCGACGACATCAGGACAGCCACCGTCAATGCAGCCGGGACACAGAACAGGGCCGAAGCCCAATTGCGGGCTGCCCGGATCAGGTCGCCCTCGGTCCGCTCGGACGCGTGCAGAATTTTGGGCGCGCTGGCCTGAACTGCTCCGTATAGGATAACCCAGACGGCCATGAAGGTGCCGATCATGAAAAAGGCCGCGCGGTTTCCTTCTTCGGTCCCGTCGGACAGGACCGCGTAGAAATAAATCGGAATACCAACCACGAACCACACATCCCGCGCGCCGAACAGAAAGACACGCGCTGCAGACAGCCAGTTTACATTTGCGGATTTGGAAAAGACCTCGGAAAACTTGGCGCCCTTGCGTCCTTGCGGCAGGCCGGGTGGCATCAACACAAAGACCGCAACCAGAATGAGTGCCAGCACAATGGCCATCACCAGCGTCGCCCACATGAAGCCCACCGTTGCCAGCAGACCGGCCCCCAGCAGAAAGCCCAAACCCTTGACCGCGTTTTTCGATCCGGTCAGAATGGCGACCCAGCGAAACAGTCCTCCGCCCGTTGTTGGGGCCAGCAGTTTCACGGCGGATTTGGATGACATCTTGGCCAGATCCTTGGCTACCCCGCTGGCGCCCTGAACGATCATCACAAAGACGACTTTGACCGGAATTGCCCAGTTAGGGTCTAGGTGCGCTAACACCAGCAGCGCCCCGACCTGTAGCGCAAGCCCTGCATACAGCGTTGAGGTCAGGCCGAACCGCGCCGCGATCCAACCGGCCGCCAGGTTCGTGACTATCCCGGCGATTTCGTAAAGGACGAACAAATACGCCAGCTGCACCGGCGAGAACCCCATCGTATGAAAGTGCAATAGCACCAGCATCCGCAGAGCTCCGTCGGTCAGCATGAAAGCCCAATAAGCTGCCGTGACCGCAATATAGGCCGACAGTCCTTCGGGCCGGTCGGTCACAGCGCGGCCCCGACCATCAGCGCCACATCAACCAGACGATGCGCATAGCCCATCTCGTTGTCATACCACGCATAGATTTTCACCTGCGTTCCGTTCACCACCATGGTCGAAGGCGCGTCGACAATCGAAGACCGCTCGTCATTGGTGTAATCGGTTGAGACCAGCGGCCGGGTCTCATAGCCCAGAATGCCCCTTAGTTCGCCCTCGGCGGCAGCTTTGAAGAAGGTGTTAACTTCTTCAGTGGTAGTTTCGCGTTCAACCTCGAACACGCAGTCGGTAAGCGAGGCATTTAGCAGCGGCACCCGCACCGCGTGGCCGTTCAATCGGCCCTTCAGTTCGGGATAGATCAGCGTGATCGCCGTGGCGGACCCGGTGGTGGTCGGGATCAGCGAATTCAGCGCCGACCGCGCACGCCGCAGGTCTTTGGCGGGGCGGTCCACGATGGTTTGGGTGTTGGTCACATCGTGGATCGTGGTCATCGAGCCATGGCGGATACCCAGATTTTCGTGGATGACCTTAACGACCGGGGCCAGACAGTTCGTGGTGCAGGACGCAGCCGTCACGATGTGATGCATAGC
This sequence comes from Ruegeria sp. HKCCA5491, assembly GCF_013034565.1. NCBI lineage: Bacteria > Pseudomonadati > Pseudomonadota > Alphaproteobacteria > Rhodobacterales > Roseobacteraceae > Ruegeria > Ruegeria sp. HKCCA5491. Next base: position 3,230 of record NZ_WQGG01000007.1, on the reverse strand, counting down.
AGGGTTATAGGTGCCCTCATTCACGCCCATCACGATATTGGCGGTAGGCCCATCCTTGACCGGGGCCGAGACAACAACCTTCTTCACCCCCGCCTCGAAATAAGGGGCCAGCTTGGCCTGCGTTTTGAACACGCCGGTGCAATCGATCACCACATCCACACCGTCCAGCGGCAGGTCGGACAGGTCTTTGGTGCCAATGAACGGCAGGCGGGTGCCATTGATCGTAACGCTGTCCGCGTCGTAGGTAAATTCGGCATCCCAACGGCCATGCACCGTGTCGAACTCCAGCAGATGCGCGTGCATCTCGGGGTTACCGACCCCGTCGTTGATCCAGGCGATCTTGGCACCCTTCTCCAGCAGGGGTTTCAGGGCCAGTTTTCCCATCCGGCCGAGGCCGTTTACCGCGTAAGTGGTCATTTCGTGTCCTCGACGTGGGTTCTGCCGATATCGTCGACGGCAGTTTGCAATGCGATCCGATCCAGGCTTTCGACCGGCAACGAGGTGAACGCTTCGATCCGCCGTTTCAGCGCACCATATGCGTTTTGGAAGGCGAGGCTTTGCTCGGCCTCTGTGCCGGTTGTCTTGACCGGGTCGACCATACCCCAGTGGCCACTGATGGGCTGACCTTCCCAAGCGGGGCATTCTTCGTTGGCGGCCTGATTGCAGACCGTAAAGACGAAATCCATCTCGGGCGCATCGTCTGTGGCGAACTCGGACATATGTTTCGAGCGCAGGCCTGATGTATCGTGCCCCTTATCGCTCAGCACCTGAACGGCAAAGGGGTTGAGTTTCGACGTAGGTTGCGTGCCCGCGGAATAGACGTTGAACCGATCCCCGCCCAACGTCCGCAGAAGGGATTCAGCAAAGATCGAGCGGGCGGAATTTCCCACACACAGAAAAAGTACGTTGAATTTCCGATCCGTCATTTTCCTGGCTCCTTGTGTTGAAGGCATACAGATATCAGGTCGTCCACGGCAGCAGTCGTTCAGCAGGAATTCCAGCATGTGCTGCACATTCTTCATTTCAATCGAATAGAGCAGAGAGGTTCCCGCCCGTTCCTGCATCACCAGACCCGACCGCTGAAGTGCGTTCAGGTAGTTCGACAAGGTGCTGGCCTTGATCCCCAGTTCCGTTGCCAACTCACCTGCCGGGACGGTGTCAGGAAATCGTCGCATCAACATGCGAAACACGGAGATGCGCTGCGGGTGGCCAAGAATGGCAAGTTGGTCGGTTATCTGATCTATCATATTTCATGAAATATTGAATTATGAATGAGTCGGCAACGCGTGATCCACGCTGTTACAAATAATTCACAATTGAAGCTGGAAAGCGCAGCACCTGTTCGGTGGAGGAAATCCGGCAGATCAAGACTTGCACGCCACTTTGGGACCGTTTAAACGGTCCTGCGTTTGCCTCAATAGCTCAGCTGGTAGAGCAGGTCCTTCGTAGTTAGCGGGTCCCCGCGAGAATGGCTTGCGAAACCAAAGAGTTCGCGGCAAAGGAGTAGAACAAGTAGGGCCATAGTAGGGTCCGGAAAGCCGCTGTAGCTCAGCTGGTAGAGCACGTCATTCGTAATGATGGGGTCGGGGGTTCGAGTCCCTTCAGCGGCACCAGTTCTCTCGATTAATCAAATACTTAAGTTGCACTATCTTCGCGTCAGTTCAACCCCAAGTGTCCCGCTTTTGAGATAGCTCGGAGCTAGTTTTGAGAAGACTTTACGACAGATGCAGCGCGCATTGCTTCCAAGGTATCTAGAGTCTCAACACTAACTCGAGCTACGTATGCCAATAGATCGATGACACGTTCTTTGTGGTCGGCGAAACGGTATCGGTAGTCTGGGTTGTCCTGCAGCCAAGCCTCGACGGTGGCGTCCCGCACCTTCTTCTCTTTGTGCTGGTCGAGCACCCAGTCGAGTCCAGAACGATTGCCCAGACGATACTCCCAAGCACGGGGCGGGAACCCAGAGAGGGTGGTCTCGCTATCGATCTCGATCCTGCCTTCCTCGGGGTGTGCTTTCAGCTTCAAGGGCAGCGCGACACCGGCTTTGCGAGACTTCTCGTCAGGCGTGTCGGTGCGGTTAATTGGCCACGGTTCAACTTTCTCATAGTCGATATGTAGGTCCATCAGCTGCCGACCCCACTTAGCCCATGAGGCGAAGTCCTCTTGGAATGGGATACGAGGGAACTCACGTCGCAGATTGATGGCGTAGGTCTCCCTCCAAACAGGGTCGTGCAGGCAGGCGTAAGCATAGGTGAAGATTGTATCCTTAGTGACACCGGCCCGCTTACCGTAACGCTTGGTGAATTTGTTCAAAGCCCAATCGGTAATATTGTCGATGCCCTCGTCCGCAGACGGGTATCGTAGCATTGGCAGCACGACGGTGCCTGCAGCAGGACCCACCAAATGCAAATCGGGAAGGTGTGATCCGGCTAATGCCATCCAGGGTTTTTGTGCACTCGGGTCAGTGAAGCAAATGTAATTGTTATCGTCGCGTGCGGAGAACGGGAAGATTTGATCCTGTTGGTATGGCCTATGGGTGAAGAGAGGTGCGAATCGTGTAGGAATACGAACAAACGGCCTGTACAGCGCCTCCCTAAGCGAAAACTCGCCGTAGTCGATCAAGTGCTGTCTTTCAGCGTATCTCCTTAATTCGCTGCTCCACTTAATTGGTAGTCGTTGACCTTGCGTAATCTCATCTGGGCTCGGATAACTTTTGTCAGTTACGCTTGTGTTATAAACTTTTGCGAAATAGGCGCTTTTTTCCCGGATGGCGTTCCATGACATATCATAAGCCCATTCATCTCGGTTCGAGGAAACGCCGAGACTGAACAGCTTGAAAATCGCTCTTTCCTGTCCCTTTACCTTTGCCGCTTTGGTTTTCTTGCTGGCAACAGGCAGCAGTTCGCCCCACTCGTTCTCCACATGGTCGAGCCAGTTACCGCGCTTTGAGGGGCTTATCTGGACCCAAGGTAGTTCAGTGGGCTCGTTCCGTGCTAGCCAGTCGAGCTTGTCCCTCGCCACCTCGTCTTCGGGTCGCCTGACGTAGTGGATTCCCTTACCTTTGCCGCCTTTGACAAAGAAGCCGATGACAACACCGGTCTGAATACCGAAGACATTGTGTGTGGTCCCCGACAACTTGGGGTTGGCACGTACGTCGCCGCCCAGATCGACGAGGTGTCCGTTATCAGGGATTTTGGGACAGATGGCCGCCTGAGCTAAGAGAGGATCTG